>JAUCCO010000018.1:0-38529 GCA_034676125.1 Bacteroidia bacterium | reverse complement strand
CGTGTTCGTTTAACCAACGGAAACGAAGTGAACGCATACATTCCGGGTGAAGGTCACAATTTACAAGAACACTCTATCGTGTTAGTTCGCGGTGGTCGTGTTAAAGATTTACCAGGTGTTCGTTACCACATTGTACGTGGTGCATTAGATACAGCTGGTGTTGCTGGTCGTAACCAACGCAGATCTAAATATGGTACTAAAAAACCAAAGCCAGGTCAAGTAGCGGTAGATCCAAAAGCTAAGAAAAAATAATTAAGATTTAGGGATAGCATACAATGAGAAAATCAAAACCTAAAAAACGCATTTTATTACCAGATCCAAAATTTAATGATATTTTGGTAACAAGGTTTGTAAATAACCTTATGTGGGATGGTAAAAAAAGTACAGCATACCATGTGTTTTACTCTGCATTAGATAAAGTAGAAGCAAAAATCCAAGAACGTGGAATTGACGTTTGGAAAAAAGCTTTAAACAATATTATGCCTGCAGTAGAAGTAAAAGCAAGACGTGTGGGTGGTGCTACTTTCCAAATTCCAATGGAAGTGCCTGCTGAAAGAAAAGTTGCAGTTGGTATGAAGTGGATGATAGACTATTCTCGCAGACGTAACGAAAAATCAATGGCTGATAAATTAGCTGGAGAAATTATCGCAGCTTCAAAAGGTGAAGGTGCAGCAGTTAAAAAACGCGAAGATACACATAGAATGGCTGAAGCTAACAAAGCATTCTCTCACTTCAAAGTTAGCTAATTAGTAAAAGAATAGCGTACATATAAAATGTCAAGAGACTTAACATTAACACGAAATATTGGAATTGCTGCTCATATTGATGCTGGTAAAACTACCACAACAGAGCGCATTCTATACTATTCTGGTGTAAATCACAAATTGGGTGAAACCCATGAGGGTTCTGCAACCACGGATTGGATGGCACAAGAACAAGAGCGAGGTATTACAATTACTTCTGCTGCAGTTACTGTACCTTGGAAATACCGTGATAAAAATTACCATATTAATATTATTGATACTCCTGGTCACGTAGATTTTACTGTTGAAGTAAATCGTTCGTTACGTGTATTGGATGGTTTAGTGTTCTTATTTTCGGCAGTTGATGGTGTTGAACCACAATCAGAAACTAACTGGCGTTTAGCTAATAACTACAACGTAGCACGTTTAGGTTTCGTAAATAAGATGGATCGTTCTGGTGCTGATTTCCTTAAAGTAGTTAAACAAGTTAGGGATATGTTAGGTAGTAATGCAATTCCATTACAATTACCTATTGGTGCAGAAGATGGTTTTACGGGGGTGGTTGATTTAATCAACTTCCGTGGAATGATTTGGAATACACACGACAAAGGTATGACCTATGAAGTTGTTGAAATTCCTGCAGACTTAATGGAAGAAGCACTTGAGTGGAGAGAGAAATTATTAGAAGCAGTATCTGAATATGATGATTCTTTGATGGAGAAATTCTTCGAAGACCCTAAATCAATTACTGAGCGTGAAATATTAGATGCATTGCGCAAAGCTGTTATTGATATGAAGATTGTACCAATGTTGTGCGGTTCTTCATTCAAAAACAAAGGTGTACAAACCATGCTTGATATAGTAATGGAGTTGTTACCTAGCCCAATGGATAAAGAAAGTATAACAGGTTTACACCCTGATACTGGAGCAGAAATTAGTCGCCAACCTTCAGTTAAGGAGCCATTTGCTGCATTAGCATTTAAAATTGCTACAGATCCTTTTGTTGGTCGTTTAGCTTTTATACGTGCATATTCGGGTAAATTAGATGCTGGTTCATACGTATTAAATACCCGTAGTGGTAATAAAGAACGTATCTCTCGTATATTCCAAATGCATGCAAACAAACAAAATCCTATTGATACTTTAGAAGCTGGGGATATTGGAGCAGCAGTTGGTTTTAAAGATATCAAAACCGGTGATACACTTTGTGATGAGAAACATCCAATTGTATTAGAGGCGATGAATTTCCCAGAGCCAGTTATTGGATTAGCAATTGAGCCTAAAACTCAAGCTGACGTGGATAGATTAGGTATGAGTTTAGCTAAATTGGCTGAAGAAGATCCTACCTTCCGTGTTCATACAGATGAAGATACCGGTCAAACAGTTATCTCTGGAATGGGTGAGCTACACTTAGAAATTATTATTGACCGCCTAAAGCGCGAATTCAAAGTTGAGTGTAACCAAGGCGCACCTCAAGTATCTTATAAAGAAAATATCAAAACGGCTACAACTCACCGTGAGGTTTACAAAAAACAATCAGGTGGTAGAGGTAAGTTTGCTGATATTCAATTTGAATTGATGCCAGGTTCTTCTGATAAGCCAGGATTAGAATTTATAAACGAGATAGTTGGTGGTTCAATTCCTAAAGAATTTATACCATCGGTTGAAAAAGGCTTTAAAGCTGCAATGCAAAATGGTGTTTTAGCCGGTTATGCAATTGAAAGTTTAAAAGTTCGCTTATATGATGGTTCATTCCACGCAGTAGATTCAGATGCATTATCATTTGAATTAGCAGCAAAGATTGGTTTTAAAGAAGCAGCTCGTAAAGCAAACCCTGTATTGTTAGAACCTATTATGAAAATAGAGATTTTAACACCAGAAGAAAATATGGGTGATGTTATTGGAGATTTAAATAAACGCAGAGGTCAACTTGATGGTATGGATACCCGTGCTGGTGCTCAAGTGATTAAAGCAAAAGTGCCATTGGCAGAGATGTTTGGTTACGTAACACAATTGCGTACTTTATCATCAGGACGTGCAACTTCAACAATGGAGTTTGACCACTATGCCGATGCTCCACGTAACGTACAAGAAGAAGTTTTAGCAAAAGTAAACGGTAAAGCAAAAGCCTAAATCATATGGTTAACCAAAGAATAAGAATAAAGCTTAAGTCATTTGACTACAATCTGGTTGACAAGTCGGCAGAGAAGATTGTAAAAACGGTAAAATCTACCGGAGCTATAGTTAGTGGTCCAATTCCATTACCTACAAAAAAGAAAATTTACACAGTTCTTCGCTCTCCGCATGTTAACAAGAAAGCAAGAGAACAATTCCAGTTATGTTCTTACAAAAGAATACTGGACATCTACAGTTCAACCGCAAAAACTGTTGATGCTCTAATGAAATTAGAATTACCAAGCGGAGTTGACGTTGAAATTAAAGTTTGATCATAAAAATTATGTCAGGACTGATAGGAAAAAAAGTTGGAATGACCAGCATTTACGATAATAACGGCAAGAATATAGCTTGTACGGTTATCGAAGCGGGCCCTTGTGTGGTAACGCAAGTTAAAACCACAGATAAAGATGGCTACGCTGCTGTTCAGCTAGCGTATGGAGAACGTAAAGAAAAAAACACTCCCGCTGCGCAAATAGGTATATTTAAAAAAGCTAATACCACGCCTAAACGTAAGTTGGTAGAATTTAAAGGCTTTGAAGAAACACTTGAACTTGGTCAAACATTATCTGTAGACCTGTTTGCTGAAGGAGAATATGTTGACGTAGTTGGCACTTCTAAAGGAAAAGGTTTTCAGGGTGTTGTAAAACGCCACGGGTTTAGTGGGGTTGGTATGCAAACGCATGGTCAACACAACCGTTTAAGAGCGCCTGGTTCATTAGGAGCTTCATCAGATCCATCTCGCGTATTTAAAGGTATGCGTATGGCTGGTAGAATGGGTGGTGATCGCGTAAAGAAAACCAATCTAGAAATTTTAAAAGTTATGAAGGACCAGAACTTGCTAGTTGTTAAAGGTAGCATACCTGGCTCTATAGGTTCAATCGTTTTTATCGAAAAATAACATGGAATTAGCAGTATTGAATATTAACGGTACAGAAACCGGTAAAAAAATCACACTTTCTGTTGATACATTTGGTATAGAGCCAAATAACCATGCTATTTACTTAGATGTTAAGCAATATCTTGCTAACCAACGTCAAGGTACGCATAAAACGAAAGATAAAAGTGAGTTAAGTGGCTCAACGAAAAAACTACACCGTCAAAAAGGTACAGGTGGTTCTCGTAAGGGAAGTATCAAAAGTGGTACATTCGTTGGTGGTGCTCGTATTCACGGCCCTCGCCCTCGCGATTATAGTTTTAAGTTAAACAAAAAGTTAAAGCAATTAGCACGTAAATCTGCCTTTGCTTATAAAGCTAAAGAAAACAATATTACAGTTTTAGAAAGTTTCAGCTTTGATGCTCCAAAAACAAAACAGTATATTGCGCTCCTTAATAACTTAAAGCTAACAAACGAAAAAGTGTTAATGATTATACCTGAGTATAATGCAAACATCTACCGCTCTAGTCGCAACTTGCCTAAAGCAAAGGTTGTAGCAGCAAAAGATGTAAACACTTACGAAATTTTACATGCAAACAAAGTTATCTTGCTAGAGAACTCTGTTCCAGTTATTGTTGAAACATTAAATTAAAAAAAATGAGCATTTTAAAAAAGCCATTAATCACCGAGAAATCAACTAAATTAAGCGAAAAGCTTAACCAGTATAGTTTTTTGGTAGACAAAACAGCTAACAAACCTGAGATTAAGGTTGCTATAGAAAAAATGTACGACATTACTGTTACGGGTGTTAGCACTGCAATTTATGCAGGTAAAGCTAAATCTCGTTTCACTAAAAGAGGACAATTTAGTGGCAGAAGACCATCAGTAAAAAAAGCTATTATCACTGTTAAAGAAGGTCAAGTAATTGATTTCTTCGCAAACATATAATTGAAGTATAAATAGAATTATGGGAATAAGAAAATTTAGACCAATGACTCCTGGTACTCGCTTTAAATCAGTGAATACATTTGAGGAGATCACAACATCAACACCCGAAAAATCGTTGATAGCAAAACACAGCAAAAGTGGTGGTCGTAACGGTTCTGGTAAAATGACTATGCGCTACATTGGTGGTGGTCATAAGCAGAAGTATCGTATTATCGACTTTAAGCGTAACAAACACGCGATACCAGCTACTGTAGCTACTATTGAGTATGATCCAAACCGTACTGCACGTATTGCTTTATTGCATTTTGCAGATGGCGAAAAAAGATACATGCTTGCTCCACATGGCCTTAAAGTTGGACAAACAATTTTAAGTGGCGTTGGTTCTCCACCAGATATCGGTAATACATTACCACTAAGTGAAATCCCTTTAGGAACTGTAATCTATAATATAGAATTACAACCTGGTCAAGGAGGAAAGTTAGTTCGTTCTGCTGGAACATTTGCTCAACTTCTTAACCGTGATGGTAAATATGCTATCGTTAAGTTGGCATCAGGTGAAACCCGTATGATTGTTTCTACATGTTTAGCTACAATCGGATCTGTTTCAAACCCTGACCACAGCTTAGAGCGTATGGGAAAAGCAGGTGCTAACCGTTGGAGAGGTGTACGTCCACGTACAAGACCAGTTGCGATGAACCCTGTTGATCACCCTATGGGTGGTGGAGAAGGTAGAGCATCTGGAGGACATCCTCGCTCTCGCAAAGGATTAATTGCTAAAGGTTACAAAACACGTACACCTAAAAAGCATTCAAATAAATTTATTATCGAAAGACGTAAGAAGTAATATAATATGGCTCGTTCGCTAAAAAAAGGACCCTTCGTTGATGTTAAGCTAGACAAAAAAGTTATAGCTATGAACGAAGCAAAAAAGAAATCAGTGATTAAAACTTGGTCACGTAGAACTATGATTACACCTGATTTCGTAGGTCATACATTCGGAGTGCACAACGGAAACAAGTTTATTCCTGTTTATGTAACTGAAAACATGGTAGGGCATAAGCTTGGTGAATTTGCACCTACCAGAACATTCAAGAGTCACCCGACTAAAAAAGACTAACGAATAATGGAAGCAATAGCGAAATTAAATAACTGTCCTACATCCCCTCGTAAAATGAGGTTACTTGCCGACTTAGTGCGCGGTAAGCGTGTAGGTGAAGCGATGAATATACTTCGTTTCAATAACAAAAAGGAAAGTTCACACCGTTTAGATAAATTGTTACGCTCGGCAATTGCCAATTGGGAACAAAAAAATGAAGGGGCTGATGTTGAAAACGCACAGTTATACGTGAAAACAATTTTTGTTGATGGTGGTGCAATGATGAAGCGTGTTAGACCCGCTCCTCAAGGTAGAGCATATCGTATTAGAAAACGTTCTAATCACGTAACGCTTGTAGTTGACAGCAAAATTGCTGCAACTGTTGAAACTGTAAATAATAACAACGCATAAATTTAAATCAGAATGGGACAAAAAGTTAACCCGATAGGTTTAAGATTAGGTATCATCAGAGGTTGGGAATCTAACTGGTACGGTGGCAACAATTTTGCTGATAAACTTATTGAAGATGAGAAAATCAGAAAGTACCTAAAAGTTCGTATCGCAAAAGGTGGTATAGCTCGTATTGTAATCGAAAGAACAATAAAACGTATTATCATTACTATTCATACATCTCGTCCAGGTATCGTTATCGGTAAAGCTGGATCAGAAGTTGATAAAATTAAAGAAGAGATTAAAAAGCTTACTAAAAAGGATGTTCAAATAAATATATTTGAAATTAAACGCCCTGAATTAGATGCTACTTTAGTTGGAGAAACTATTGCTAGTCAGCTTGAAGCTCGTGTTTCGTACAAACGTGCACTAAAAACAGCTATCGCTTCTACCATGCGTATGGGTGCTGAAGGAATTAAGATTATGGTTTCTGGTCGTTTAGGTGGAGCTGAAATGGCTCGTTCTGAATCGTACAAAGAAGGCAGAACTCCTTTACATACACTACGTGCAGATATTGATTATACTATTGTTGAAGCATTAACTGTTTATGGTAAAATCGGTATCAAAGTATGGATCTGTAAAGGTGAAGTATACGGCAAGCGTGATTTATCTCCTAATGCAGGTATTGCAAGCACTGAAGGTGCCCGCGGTGGAAATAATAGAGGCGGTAATGATAGAAGAGGCGCTGGTGACAGACCTCGTGGAGACAAAAGAAACGACAGACCTCGTGGTGATAGAAAACCAGCTGGAGACAGAAGAGGAACTGGCGATAGAAAACCAAAGAATTAATCAGGGTAGTACGAATAAAAAAGTATCGAAATGTTACAACCTAAAAGAACTAAATTTAGAAAGCAACAAAAAGGCCGCGTAAAAGGTAATGCTACACGTGGAGCAGTTTTAGCTTTCGGATCATTCGGTTTAAAATCGATTGAAACCAAATATATCACAGCAAAACAAATAGAAGCTGCTCGTATTGCCCTAACTCGTTTCATGAAACGTGAAGGCCAAGTGTGGATTCGTGTTTTTCCTGATAAACCAATTACCAAAAAGCCTGCAGAGGTTCGTATGGGTAAGGGTAAAGGAGCTCCAGAATATTGGGTAGCACCAGTTAAACCGGGAATCATCATGTTTGAAATTGAGGGTGTGCCAATGGATGTAGCTAAAGAAGCTATGCGTTTAGCCGCTCAAAAATTACCGGTAACTACCAAATTTATTGTTAAACCTGATTACGTGGCATAAGCATGAAAAATACAGAAATCAGAGAATTGTCCAACCAAGAATTGGGAGCTCGTATAAAAGCAGAAAAATTGCAATTGACTAAAACTATGTTTAATCACGCAGTAACTCCACTTGAAAATACTAACTCGATTAAGGATAGCAAAATATTAATTGCTCGTTTGTTAACAGAGCAAAAAAGTAGGCAATTAACAGCCAAAAATGCTCAATAATTATTAAAATGGAAGCAACAGCACCAGTAGTAAGAAATTCGCGCAAGGTTATCATCGGTAAGGTAGTTAGCAATAAAATGCAAAAAACTATCGTAGTATCCGTTGAGCGTAAAGTGATGCACCCGAAATACGGGAAATTCATTAAAATGACCTCAACATTTAAAGCTCATGACGAGAAAAACGAATGTAGTATTAACGATATCGTTAAACTTATGGAGACTCGTCCGCTGAGCAAAGACAAACGTTGGAGATTAGTAGAAATTATCGAAAAAGCTAAGTAATCATGATACAACAAGAATCAAGACTTAAAGTTGCTGATAACAGTGGTGCTAAAGAAGTACTTTGTATAAGGGTACTTGGTGGTACTGCCAGACGTTATGCATCAGTAGGTGATAAAATTGTAGTGACGGTAAAAAGTTCAATACCTTCAGGTACAGTAAAAAAAGGTACTGTATCTAAAGCAGTAGTTGTGCGCACTAAAAAAGAAATAAGAAGGGCTGATGGATCTTATATAAGATTTGATGACAATTCTTGCGTTTTATTAAATGCACAAGACGAACCTAGAGCTACACGTATATTTGGCCCTGTGGCCCGCGAATTGCGCGAAAAACAATTTATGAAAATCGTTTCATTAGCACCGGAGGTATTGTAATTATGCAAAGAAAGTACAACAAACAAACTAAGCTCCATGTAAAAAAAGGAGATATGGTATTGGTAATTACTGGCGATGATAAAGGTAAAAAAGGCCGTATCCTTGAAGTATTTAATACCGAAAAGCGTGCTTTGGTTGAAGGAATTAACATAGTTAGCCGTCATACAAAACCAAATGCGCAAAACCAACAAGGTGGAATTATTAAGAAAGAAGCACGTATTAATATTTCAAACCTAAAAGTTATTGATAAAACAGGAATCGCAACTCGTGTTGGTCGCAAGGTTACCGAAGAAGGTAAGATTGTGCGCGTTTCTAAAAAATCAGGTGAGGTAATAGAATAATATCCGATATGTATAGTGCAAGATTAAAAGAAACATATAGCAAAACAGTTGTACCTGCTTTACAAGAAAAGTTCACGTACAAAAATGTAATGCAAGTTCCTCGTTTAACCAAGATTTGTTTAAATCAAGGTTTAGGAGCAGCTGTAGCTGATAAAAAGATTGTTGATCAGGCAGTAGAAGAAATGTCTATCATTGCAGGTCAAAAAGCAGTGCCAACAAAGTCTAAGAAAGCTATCTCTAACTTTAAATTAAGAGAGAACATGCCAATTGGAGCTCGCGTAACTTTACGTGGTGAAAAAATGTATGAATTTCTTGATCGTTTAATTTCTGTATCATTACCTCGTGTAAGAGATTTCTCAGGATTAAATACAAAAGGGTTTGATGGTCGCGGTAATTACACAATGGGTGTTACCGAGCAGATTATTTTCCCTGAAATAGTTATCGACAAAGTAAACCGCATTAATGGTATGGATATAACTTTTGTTACAACCGCAGCTACTGATGAAGAGTGTCATGCTTTGTTAAAAGAATTTGGCTTACCATTTAAAAAATAAGAACAATGGCTAAAGAATCTATAAAAGCTCGTCAAGTAAAACGCGAAAAATTAGTAGCGCGTTATGCTGCAAAAAGAGCCGCATTAAAAGCAGCTGGAGATTTAGAGGGATTACAAAAATTACCTCGTAACTCATCACCAGTACGTTTAAAAAACCGCTGTAAGTTAACAGGTCGCCCTAAAGGTTATATGCGCGATTTTGGTATTTGTCGTAATCAATTCCGTGATTTGGCTTTGATGGGTAAAATACCAGGTGTAACCAAAGCTAGCTGGTAATTTATAACAAATAAAAAAATTAAGGAGTGAAAATGTGGGACTTTCAAATTTTTCCTGTATTTTCGCGCCTCATTTAACTTAAAATAAAATAAAACTAAGCAGATAAGAGTAAAAGCCTTGGCTAACTATCGGCTAGAAAAACAAAAATTATGACAGATCCAATTGCAGATTACTTGACTAGGTTACGCAATGCGATCAAGGCAAACCATCGCATTGTTGAGATTCCTTCTTCAAGACTGAAGAAAGAAATGACAAAAGTTCTTTTCGATAAGGGTTATATCCTTAACTATAAGTTCGAGGATTCAACCACTCATCAAGGTTCGATTAAGATTGCTTTGAAGTATCACCCGATAACCAAAAGCCCAGCTATTAAAAAACTACAGCGTATTAGTACCCCAGGTTTACGTCAATACACTGGTATTGATGAGATGCCTCGTGTTATCAATGGCTTAGGAATAGCTATTTTAACTACTTCTAAAGGTGTAATGACCGATAAAGAAGCTCGCGCTAACAATGTTGGTGGTGAGGTATTATGTTACGTTTATTAATCATAAGGAGGTAGTAAAATGTCACGTATTGGAAAAGCACCGATTAAAATCCCTACAGGCGTAGATATCAGTATATCAAAGAGTAACTTAGTTACTGTTAAAGGCCCTAAAGGTACATTAACCCAACAAATAGATGTTGAGTTAACTATAAAAATTGAAGATGGCGAATTATTAGTAGTTCGTCCAACTGAACAAAAAAGACACCGCGCTATGCATGGTTTGTACCGCGCATTAATAAACAACATGGTTGTTGGTGTTACTACTGGTTATATACTAAAGCAAGAATTAGTAGGTGTAGGTTATAAAGCTACAAACGAAGGAAATATTCTTGATTTAACTTTAGGTTTCTCACATCATATTTATTTCCAGGTTCCTGCTGAAGTAAGTGTTAAAACAGAAACTGAAAAAGGTAAAAACCCTATAATTACTTTAGAAAGTTGTGATAAACAACTTATTGGACAGGTTGCAGCTAAATTACGTAGCTTACGTAAGCCTGAGCCATACAAAGGTAAAGGTATTAAATTTGTTGGTGAACAACTTAGGAGAAAAGCTGGTAAAACGGCATCTAAATAATAAGATAAAGCTATGTCAGTACTTACAAAAAAGCTTGCAAGAAGAGCTAAAATTAAAAAAGCAATACGCAGCCGTATTTTCGGAACTCCTGAAAATCCACGCTTATCAGTATTTAGAAGCAATAAAGATATATATGTACAACTTATTGATGATGTACACGGTAAAACGCTAGCATCAGCTTCATCTAAATCAATCAACGATAAAATGACTAAAGTAGAAATATCAGCTATTGTAGGAAAAGCAATTGCAGAAAAAGCAACTGCTGCTGGTATTACAACTTGTGTTTTTGATCGTAATGGTTACTTATACCATGGCCGCATAAAAAGTTTGGCTGAAGGTGCAAGAGAAGGTGGTCTAAAATTCTAACCAATCAAAAATTATGTCAACAGCAAACGTAAAAAGAGTAAAATCTAGCGATATAGAATTAAAAGAAAAGGTTGTGTCTATCAACCGTGTTGCGAAAGTAACAAAGGGAGGACGTACCTTTAGCTTTTCAGCCCTAGTGGTTGTAGGAGATGGTAATGGTGTTATTGGTTATGGATTAGGTAAAGCTAATGAAGTTACTGATGCCATTGCAAAAGGAATTGATGATGCTAAGAAAAATTTGGTTAAAGTGCCTATTTTAAAAGGTACTGTACCTCATGATCAACTTGGTAAATACGGAGGAGGAAGAGTATACATTCAACCTGCTGCTGGTGGTACTGGTGTTTTAGCCGGTGGTGCAATGCGTGCAGTATTGGAAAGTGCTGGTTTTACAGACGTATTAGCTAAGTCTAAAGGTTCATCAAACCCACATAACGTTGTAAAAGCAACTATCGATGCTTTATTAAGCATGAGAGATGCATTTACCGTAGCCCAAACAAGAGGAATTAGTTTAAAGAAAGTATTTAATGGTTAATACAATGTCTATAGTAAAAATTACACTAGTTAAAAGCACCATCGACAGAGTTGAAGGTCAAAAAAGAACTGTAAGAGCATTGGGTTTTACCAAATTAAATCAAACAGTTGAGAAAGTAGCAACTCCTCAAATCATGGGAATGATAAAAAAAGTTGCCCACTTGTTAAAAATTGAAAACATTTAAATTGCCAGTTTAACACAATGAAATTACATACATTAAGACCTGCAAAAGGTGCTACACATAGACAAGGCAAGCGCATAGGTCGCGGTGAAGGTTCTGGTAAAGGCGGAACTTCAACACGTGGACACAAAGGTGCTGGCTCTCGTTCTGGTACATCTACAAAACGTGGTTTTGAAGGTGGTCAAATGCCTTTATACAGACGTGTTCCTAAGTTTGGTTTTAAAAACCTAAACAGGGTTGAGTACGTACCAGTTAATTTAGATCGTTTACAACAACTTTCTGAAGATAAGGGTATTGTATCATTCGATATTCAAACTTTTATAGATAATGGTTTTGTATCTAAAAAGGGTATTATTAAAGTTTTGGGTCGTGGTGAATTAAAAACTGCACTTCAAGTAAAAGCACATGCATTCTCTGCGTCAGCTATTCAAGCAATTGAAGCTGCCGGTGGTAAAGCAGAAACAATCTAAAGAATGAAGAAACTGATCGAAACCATCAAAAATATTTACCGCATTGAAGATTTACGCTTCAAGCTTGTGTTTACTTTTTGGATGTTAGTAATATACCGTGTAGGTACTTATGTTACCCTTCCTGGTGTTGACCCTAATATGCTGCAAGGTTCGGCTAATCAGGCTGCCGATGGTATTTTTGGGTTGATCAATATGTTTGCGGGCGGTGCCTTTGCAAGGGGATCTATCTTTGCTCTTGGTATTATGCCTTACATTTCTGCATCAATTGTAGTTCAATTGCTTACAATGGCTGTTCCTACATTCCAAAAGATGCAAAAAGAAGGTGAAGATGGAAGAAGAAAGATTAACCAAATTACCCGTTATCTTACCATTGCTATTACAGCTGTTCAGTCAGTTGGTTTCCTTGTAAACTTAAAATCAGAAAACCCAGGAGCTATTATTTCTTCAATGGATGGTAGTGGTGTATCTGACTTTATGTTTATGCTTACCTCGGTTGTGGTGTTAACCGCTAGTACTATGTTTGTACTTTGGTTAGGTGAACGTATTACTGATAAAGGTATTGGAAATGGTGTTTCACTAATTATCATGATTGGTATTATAGCTAGATTACCTTTTGCTATAAAAGACGAATTCATGTTTAAATTTACCGAATCTGGTGGTGGATTAGTTATCTTTTTAGTAGAACTTGCTGCATTATTTGCTGTTGTTATGGGGGTTATTATGCTTGTGCAAGGCACACGTAAAATACCAGTTCAATATGCTAAACGTATTGTAGGAAGTCGCCAAACAGGTGGTGTACGCCAATATTTACCTTTAAAAGTGAATACTGCGGGTGTAATGCCAATCATTTTTGCTCAAGCATTAATGTTTATTCCATCAACTGTAGCTCAATTCTTTCCAAATTACGAAAGTATGAGTGGACTTATGTCACTTGTTGATCCATCATCATTTGGCTATAACTTAGTATTTGCTATTTTAATTATACTATTTACATATTTCTATACTGCGATTTCTGTTAATTCAAACCAAATATCTGATGAATTAAAACGTAACGGAGGATTTGTACCAGGGGTAAAACCAGGACAAGCAACTGCAAGTTTTATCGACAATATAATGTCACGAATTACATTACCTGGCTCTATATTTTTAGCAGCTGTGGCAGTGTTACCTTCGTTGGCTGGTGTGCTTAATATTAACAGTCAGTTCGCTCAATTCTATGGTGGAACATCTTTATTGATTTTGGTGGCAGTAGTATTAGATACACTCCAGCAAATTGAAAGTCATTTATTGATGAGACATTATGATGGATTGATGAAGTCAGGAAAATTAAAAGGACGTTCTGCAATTGGAGCAGCATAAAATAAAATTGCAAATTAAAAACAATTTCTTATTTTTGCACCCCTTATAAACGCAAGTATGTCAAAACAGTCACTGATAAAACAGGACGGAATAATAATAGAAGCATTGAGTAATGCAATGTTTCGAGTGCGACTTGAAAATGGTCACGAGATCATTGCCCACATTTCAGGAAAAATGAGGATGCACTACATTAAAATATTACCAGGAGATAAAATTTCGGTGGAAATGTCACCGTATGATTTATCAAAAGGTAGAATTATTTACAGATACAAGTAAACGAACGCGATGAAAGTTAGAACATCTGTTAAGAAACGCAGCGAGGACTGCGTTTTAGTTAAACGTAAGGGTAGAATTTACGTTATTAACAAAAAGAATCCAAAGTTTAAACAACGTCAAGGATAATTAAGAACTATGGCTCGTATATCAGGTATAGATTTGCCTAAAAACAAGAGAGGTGAGATTGGTCTTACCTACATTTATGGCATCGGAAAATCAACAGCTCAGCTATTATTAGCAGAGTGTGGAATTGATTTAAGTAAAAAAGTAAGCGAATGGAATGACGATGAATTGAATAAAATTCGTAAGTACATTACCGATGTTTTAAAAGTAGAGGGCGAGTTACGCTCTGAAAAACAACTTAACATCAAGCGATTGATGGACATTGGTTGCTATCGTGGTCTTCGTCATCGTAAAGGTTTACCTTTAAGAGGTCAACGCACTCGTACTAATGCTCGTACTCGTAAGGGTAAGCGTAAAACGGTTGCTGGTAAGAAAAAGGTAACCAAGTAAGAGGTAAATAATAACATTAACAATGGCTACAAATAATAAAAAAGTAAGCAAAAAAAGAGTAGTTGCGATTGACGCGAATGGTCAAGCGCACATAAAGGCTACCTTTAACAATATTATTATCTCAATTACCAACTCAACAGGTCAGGTAGTATCTTGGGCTTCGGCTGGTAAGATGGGTTTCCGCGGTTCAAAAAAGAACACGCCTTATGCAGCTCAAATGGCTGCACAAGATTGTGCTAAAGTTGCCGTAGATGCTGGTATGAAAAAAGTTGAAGTGTTTGTAAAAGGACCTGGATCTGGACGTGAGTCTGCAATCCGTACCTTACAAGCTGCTGGTTTAGATGTAATGTCAATTCGTGATATTACGCCAATGCCGCACAACGGATGCCGCCCTCCAAAAAAGAGAAGAGTGTAATTATTGGACTTTTAAGAAAAAAGAAAAATGGCAAGATATATTGGACCAAAGACCAAAATTGCTCGTAGATTTAAAGAAGCAATTTACGGACCTGACAAGAATTTTGAAAAGAGGGGAACACCTCCAGGTCAGCATGGTCAATCTCGCAAGAGATCGAAGTTAAGTGAGTTTGCGATTCAGTTGTTTGAAAAACAAAAAGCTAAGTATACTTATGGTGTATTAGAGCGTCAGTTTTACAAAACTTATGAAACAGCATCTCGTAAAAAAGGTATTAAAGGTGAAAACTTACTACGCTTTTTAGAAGCTCGTTTAGATAATACTGTTTATCGTTTAGGTATTGCAAAAACTCGTTCTGCTGCCCGTCAGTTAGTTGGCCATCGCCACATCACGGTTAACGGAAACGTTGTAAACATTCCTTCTTACACGCTTCGTCCTGGTGACGTAATCGAAGTTCGCGAGAAATCAAAAACATTAGAAGTGATTGTTGATGCATTAGCTCATGGTAATGCATCTAAATTTAACTGGGTTACTTTTGATAACAAAGCTATGAAAGGTACTTTCTTAGCAATGCCAGAAAGAGACCAAATTCCTGAAAACATAAAGGAACAGTTAATCGTTGAATTGTACTCAAAATAATAATTAATAACAAAAAATGGCCATTCTCGCTTTTCAAAAACCGGATAAAGTTATTATGCATAAAGAAACTGACTTTTATGGTCAGTTCGAATTCCGTCCCTTGGAAAAAGGATACGGTGTTACCATCGGTAATGCATTAAGGAGAATTCTACTATCATCTTTAGAGGGTTTTGCTATCACATCTATAAAAATTACAGGTGCTGATCACGAATTTTCTACACTAAAAGGTGTAATTGAGGATGTAGTTGAAATCGTATTAAACTTAAAACAAATTCGTTTTAAACGCATTATAGATGGTGTTGATAACGAGAAAATATTCATCAACGTTAAAGGTCAAGATACTTTTACTGCTGGAGAAATTGGTAAACATACCAATACTTTCGAAGTATTAAATCCTGATTTTGTAATCTGTCATATGGATCCTTCGGTTCATCTTGAACTAGAAGTTATAGTTGAAAAAGGTAGAGGTTATGTTCCTGCAGAGGAAAACAAACCTAAGGATGCTGTTATTGGTGTTATTCCAATGGATGCGATCTTTACTCCTATTAAAAATGTAAAATATAGTGTTGAAGATTTCCGTGTTGAACAAAAAACTGACTACGAAAAACTTTTAATCGAGATTTCTACAGACGGTTCAATTCATCCTGAAGATGCTTTAAAAGAGGCTGCTAAAATCCTGATCCAACATTTTATGTTATTCTCTGATGAGTTAATAACTATGGATACACAGGTTAAAGAGATTCCTCAAGAAGTTGATGAGAATGTATTACATATCCGTAAAATATTAAAAACTCCGTTATCTGATTTAGATTTATCAGTTCGTGCATACAACTGCCTGAAAGCTGCTGATATTAAAACATTAGGCGACTTAGTTAGTTTTGAAATTGGTGATTTATTAAAGTTCCGTAATTTTGGTAAAAAATCTCTTTCTGAACTTGAAGAACTAGCTAGAGAAAAAGGTTTAGTATTTGGAATGGATGTTGCAAAATATTTAGGTAACGAAGATTAATAATAAGACGATAGACCATAAGCATCAATTTTAAGGGCTTATGAAAAATTATAAAAGAGATGAGACACGGTAAAACATTTAATCACTTAGGAAGAACAGCTTCACATCGTAAGTCTATGCTTTCTAACATGGCAGGCTCGCTTATATTACACAAACGTATTACTACTACTTTGGCTAAAGCTAAAGAGTTAAGAAAATACGTAGAGCCTCTTATTAGTAAATCTAAAGAGGATGATACACATTCTCGTAGGGTTGTATTTAGTTACCTAAAAAGTAAGGAAGTAGTTAAAGAACTTTTTGGACCAGTTGCTGAAAAAGTAGCTGACCGTCCAGGTGGATACACCAGAGTTTTAAAACTTGCTAACCGTAAAGGTGATAATGCAGAAATGAGCATTATTGAGTTAGTTGACTTTAATGAGGCTATGCTTGCTGATAAAGCAAACAAATCTACAGCTAAGAAAACTACGCGTAGAGGACGTAAGCCTGCAGTTGCTGTTAAGCCAACTGAAGAGACTAACGAATCTGAAACTCCTACTACTGAAGAGAACTAATTAGTAAAATAAAATTTTTAAAAGGCTGGGTATTTATACTCGGCCTTTTTTATTCATTATTGTTATGATTATTCACGATAATACCATCTTGTCTGAAGACTTATTCGACAAACATTTTATATGCGACTTAAATGCGTGCAAAGGTGCTTGCTGTATAGAAGGTGATGCTGGTGCTCCGGTTACTGATGAAGAAATTAGTATTTTGGAAGAAATACTTCCTAAGCTTACTGCTTATTTATCACCTGAAGGATTAAATTTAATTTCAGAAAAAGGAGTTAGCGAATTGGATAAAGATGGTGATGCTGTTACTAATTGTTTGCCGGATGGCACTTGTGTGTTTGCAGTTAGCAATAATGGGATTTTATCATGCGGTATAGAAAATGCATTTAATGCTGGTGCGGTTGATTTTATAAAACCACTATCTTGTAATTTATATCCAATAAGAGTTAGTAAAGTTGGTGATTATGATGCATTAAATTATCATAAATGGGATATCTGTTCGCCAGCTTGTAAATTAGGCGAACAACATCAAGTTCCAATCTATAAATTTTTAAAGACTCCGTTAATTCGGGCTTATGGGCAAAATTGGTATAACGAACTTGATGCTATTGCTGATGCATTAAAAGATAATTAGTTTAAAAATTAGCATACCTAATCATTCTGCTATTAAACTTTTTAATCATTCGCTCAAAAGGCATGTTGGTGTAGTTAATCCTTTTTGTTTTAAAGTAATTCATAGGGTCGCCATCACTATAAAGCCCAAACATTTGACTAGGTATAGTGTATGGTTTTTGAAGTTGATTTAATTGACTATCGTATACAAATAATCCATAACTTATTTTTTCACTATAATTATATAAATCCGAGCAAAAGCTTGCAATCAATACATCATTAGTTTTTGTAGGTTTAATAGTAGTATCTAAGTTTAAATTTCTATCTAAAAATATACCATCAAAATTACCAGTTACTACTTTATTAACGTTGGTATCGGCAAAGAAATAAACAGGGGTAAATGTGTAGCCTTTTAAAAATTCATTAATTACTTTTAAATTTCTAATGCGTAGTTCGTTCACAGCATATGCCCTGTCTCCTTCATCTTTTATTTTTAATAAATCTTTGTCTGTTAGGGTAGGAAGCATCACTAATAATATACCTTTTTGGTAGTTTTTAATTTGCTCTTTAGCTGTCTTTTCTCTGTTTTCTATGATGTTTGCAAGATCAACTACATTTAATTTTAGAGTAATTTCTACCAATGATGGTCTTCCTTTTAATTGAGTGTTATTGTTAAAGTTTGTTGCGCTATACATGTAGCCAATTTCGAAGTTTACAACAGACGATAGCTGAACCGCAAAACCAGCATTAATACCAAGCTCAAGTTGGCCATTTTGGTTTTTGTTTTCATTTAAATTACTTCTTACATAATTACCATTGTTTAATGTTTCGCTTTTAAAATTTAATAAGTAAGCAGGCCTTATGCCCAAGTAAAACATTAGTGCATCATCACCAAATAATGAAAGGTATGCATTAAGGTTAAAGTCTAAATGTTGGTAGGTATATTTACTATCTGTTTGTTTTTCTCTAAAACCAGATTGGGTAAAGGTAGGTTCAATTGCAAGAGATAAACTGTTTAATGCGGAGTAGTTTATAAATAATCCTGCACTATAATTTCCACTACCATTGTACTTGCCATATTGGGTACCAATTGTGCTTAAATTTAATGAAGCTCGAGTACCATATTTAATTTTTTGCTGTGCAAACACAGTTTGATAGCTTATGACTATTAATAATATTGCTAGAATATATGTTTTTATAAAATGCATTAATCTTGTTTTAGTATAAAGTCAATATTTCTTTTTAAACCGTTGTATTTGGTACGCTTTAAAGGCGATTTTTTAAAAACCTGTTTAAACACATCTTCTGTTATTTCCAGCCAATCTTGTACTTGGTTATTTATAATTTCTGTAACAGGGGTAAATAAAACTTCGTTATTTGGTTTTGCAAACCTATTCCAAGGACAAACGTCTTGGCAAATATCGCAGCCAAAAATCCAATTCTCAAATTTTCCTTTCACATTACTAGGAATTTCTTCTTTAAGCTCAATAGTAAAATAGGAGATACACTTACTTCCATCAATAACACTATTGCTTAATATGGCTTGTGTTGGGCAAGCATCAATACAAGCAGTACAAGTGCCACAATGATTTGTTACTAAATTATTGTCTTCAATTAAGGGTAAATCGATAATTAACTCACTTAAAAAATAAAAAGAACCTGAACCTTTATTAATTAAGTTGCCATTTTTACCAACCCATCCCAAACCACTTTTTGCAGCCCAAGCTCGTTCTAAAACAGGTGCCGAATCAACAAATGCCCTGCCACTTACTTCTCCTATATTTTCTCGAATCCAAGCCAATAAGGTGTGTAATTTATCCTTAATTACCTCGTGGTAATCATCACCATAAGCATACTTGCTAATTTTTAAACCATCAATATCTTTCTGTTTAATAGGTGTGTAGTAATTGTAAATTAAAGATATAACGGTTTTTGCACCATCAACCAAAAGTCTTGGATCTAAACGTTTATCAATATTATTGGCCATGTAGTGCATTTGGCCATGCCTATTATTAGTTAACCAATTTTCGAATTTTGGAGCCTCACTTGCTAAAAAATCTGCTTTACTAATACCCACCTGATAAAAGCCCAACTCTTTGGCTTTGTTTTTTATAAGGGATGTATTTTCAGCTAAATTATTCATGGTTGGATTGACAAATATAAGAATATCTATTTAGCACTATGCATCAACTAACATAATGCTTATACTTGTAGCTAATGATTACTGTTTTATTATTATTTGCAGGTGCCTTTTGGGAAAGTTCGATGGATGTAATTGGAACAAAACATAATTACGAAATATCTATTTGGAAACGAATTGCTAACTACTTTGATGGCAAAGGAATGCACTGGTTTGGCAACAGATACTGGGATTGTAGCACTGCTTGGAGTAATAAGTGGAAAAACAATGATCCAGACCAAGGGCCACGATTTTTTGGAAGTAATACTTTTTTAGTTTATTTGATGGATGGTTGGCATTTAGCAAAAGCACTTTGGTTAATCCACTTATTTTTGGCTATTGTATTGTATAAACCAATAACAGATTATTTGATTTTTGATTTTTTGATTCTGATATCTTGGTTTGGTTTTAGTCACGAAATATTTTTTGTTTTATTACAGCCTAAAAAAAACAAGAACAATAAAAAGATATAATTACTTAAATAAATTCATTCTCAAATTGTAAGTTTAATATTAAAGATAACATATGAAAAAAATATTTCTAACTTTTGCAGTATTTGCTATGGCTGCAACACTCACATCGCTAACTACAAAAAAATTAGATGAAGGTATGTTTCCATTGTCTGAGTTAAAAAACATTGATATAGTAAAAGCTGGGTTAAAAATTAAGCCACAAGAATTGTATAATCCCAATGGCACCAGTTTAATTGATGCAATTGTGAGGGTTGGTGGATGCACGGGTTCATTTTTAAGTAACGAAGGATTAATTGTAACCAACCACCATTGTGCTTTTAGTTTTGTACAAGCAATTAGTGATGTTAAAAACGATTATATTAAGAATGGATTTTTGGCACAAACCCGCGAACAAGAAGTTCCAGCAAAAGGTTTGGTATGTAAAATAACGGCTTCTTATAAAGATGTTTCTACAGATGTATTAGAAGGTACACAAGGTTTAGATGCAGTAAATAGACTTAAAAAAATAGCTGAAAATGTTAAAGTAATTACCGAAAAAGAAAATGCATCAAACCCAACCTTACAGTGCGAAATTTCTGAAATGTTTACCGGCAAAACGTATGTATTGTTTAGGTATAAATTATTAAAAGATGTGAGGTTGGTTTATGTTCCACCTGTTACCATTGGTGCATACGGAGGCGAATTAGATAATTGGGTTTGGCCGCGCCATAGTGGTGATTTTGCGTTTTTGCGAGCCTATGTAGCACCAGATGGAAGTGTGGCAGAGTACAGTGAAAAGAATATACCTTATAAGCCTATAAAATACTTAAACGTAAACCCTAAAGGAACAAAAGAAAATGATTTTGTATTTATACTTGGATATCCTGGTCGTACTTATCGTCATCAGCCAGCTGGTTTTTACGAATACCACGAAAACTACTATTTAAGTTACATCAGTACTTTGTTTGATTGGCAAATAAACCAAATGGAACAATTAGGCAAAAAAGATTATTCGTTAAATATTAAGTATTCTGCCCGTATAAAAAGTTTAGCCAATACGGCTAAAAACTTTAAAGGTAAATTACAAGGTTTTAAACGTGCAAATTTAAGTGCTACCAAACGTAAAGAGGAAAAACAATTACAACAGTTTATTGATGGAAGCGCAGAATTAAAAACAAAATACGGAACAGTTATTCCGCGTATTGATGAGTTGTATACTGACATTATGAAGTATGCAAACCGAAACATGTGGCTTAGCCAAATTTACAATGTATCACCACTTGTGCAAACATCTGCAACTTTGGCAAATTTAAAATTGGCTTACCAAAACTTGCCTAATGATGGCGCTAAAAAAGAGTTTTTAGCAAACCAACAGGCTAATATTAAAAAGGAATTTAGTAAATCTATCGGCCGTTATGATGTTAACTTGGATAAATTAGCAATGGTTAAAATGTTTAGTGATGCAGCAACATTTAATAAGGATAATATGCTGCCTTCGGTTAAAAAATTATTGAATGGACGTACTTCTGTTGATGAGATTGAAAAACGTATTGATGAATTATATACCAAATCAAAACTAAACAAAGCTGCTGATGTGAATGCTTTAATTGATGGAGATTTAAATGCCTTATTAAGTTATAATGATGAGTTGGTAAACTTTGCCGAAGAATTAAGCGAAGAGATGGCGATAGTTGAAATCGAAAATAAAACACGCAACAGTGAATTAAGTCAGTTAATGGCTAGTTTGGTTGAGGTAAAACAGCAATGGAAGAAGCGAGCATTTATGCCAGATGCAAATGGTACTTTACGATTTACTTATGGTTATGTTAAAGGTTACTCGCCAAATGATGGTATTTATGCTAAACCCTTTACCACACTAAAAGGCGTTATCGAAAAAAGTGATACTTTAGAGTACCAATTATTAGATGCCATTAAGGAGTTATATGCAGCTGGCGATTTAGGCGATTATATGGATACTGCATTAGGAGATTTGCCTGTAAATATTTTATACAATTTAGATACTACAGGTGGTAACAGTGGTAGCCCAATTATGAATGCCAAAGGACAATTGATAGGTATTAATTTTGATAGGGCATTTTCTGCTACCATAAATGATTATGCTTGGAACGAAGCTTATAGCAGAAGTGTTGGGGTTGATATTAGATATGTATTGTGGGTGCTGCAAAAAGTAGCCAAAGCAAATCATGTAATAAACGAAATGTCTATGGCCAAGTAGGGTTATAAAAGTTAATGATATTAAAAAGGCTGCTACATAAATTTTGTAGCAGCCTTTGTTTTAGGGGTTGATTAAAATGCTAAACCTATGGTGAAACAAGCACTAATGCCATAACCTTTAATATACTTATTTGGAATACTTGCAGCTAAAAACTCTGGTGATCTTGAATAATTAGGGCCAATATTTGGCGGGATTGAATTTTCAACCTGGTTTTTAATTAAAACTTGGTACACAGGGCCAGCAAATAAATCTATCACAATTTTATTTTTTATAATAAACTGATGGCCAAAATTAAATCCTAATCCTATACTTTGGAAATGCGATTTTTCTGTTGTTTTAACAAATCCAGCACTGCTGCTATACCAGCTTTCTTGAAATGTTTTATGATAATCTAAGTAACGTAAAAACGGGCCTGCATAAAAACCATTTAACCCATATCCACTAAAATTCATTCTGTATTCTGGTGTTATACTAAAGCCTTCAGTAGTTAGCTGATTGTTTGAATAGTTAATATTATCATTAAAATTCATATACGCTGCATTAATCTGCAACGACCTAAATGGTGTAATGCAATATTGGTATGATAAACTTAAATTACTGTATATTGGGCTTAGTAAATTAATTTTAATTGCATTGCTTTTTATAGGCGGTAGCTTAGGCTTTGCTTGAGCTGCAATAGCCAAACATACCATCAAAATCGGCAATATTTTCTTTAGCATGTTTTTCATTACGTATTAAAATAAAAAACCAATTGTAATTCCTCCACGCAAACCATAACCTTTAATATACCTATTAGGAATAGCATTGGCTAGTAGTGTTTCATCTTGGTTTGGCATCTTTAATCCGTTAGAAAGATTGGTTGTGGTACGGTCTTCTGATAATAATATTTGATAGGCAGGCCCACCAAAAAAATCAAAAGAAACACGGTTGTTAATTACAAACTGGTAGCCAACAGTAAAACCTAATCCTATGCTTAAGTATTTAAATTCTTCTTTATAATAATCTTGATAAAAATTTGGTGGTCCTCCTGCTGTTGTACCATAATCAACAGCATTACGCTCGTAGTAAAGCATTCGTGCAAATGGTGCTAAATAAGCGCCTTCAAAACCATTATTAGTAAAATGAATTTTGTAATCGTAAGTTAATGAAACGCCTTTAACGTTGGTTGAAGTTACCATTGAAGTGTTGTTATAACTGTAATTATTATTGCCAAAGTCGTTAAAATCCATGTAAGTTGCCCCAATTGCAAATGAGTTTCCATTTGATTTTAATAAACCTTCGTAACTAATGTTTAAGGTGTTGTAAATTGGGCTTAATAGGTTTGCTTTTATAGCGTGTTTTCTTACCGTTTCGGTAGTATTTTGTGCCATAATAAATGTGCTAGATAGCAGCACTAATAATGTTAAATTGTATTTCATAAGTTTAATTAATTAAATAGCCAATACTAACTCCTCCACGCATCCAATATCCTTTAAACATTGGGCGTAAATCGGTTTTACCATAATTATTAGTTGGAGAGGTTAACTCACCAAAGTTATACACTGGACCAAAATTCATATCAAAACAAAGCCGTTTTAATAATATTTTTTGATAACCAACCAATAGGCCAACCCCTGGCACCGAAAGTTCGTCAGTTTTTGTACTAATATCTTTAAAGTATTGAAAACGAATAAAGGGTTGTAAATAATAACCACTCATAAATTTATCATCAAGGTAATATCGATATTCTAAACATGTAGAAATGCCTCTTATGGTTTCGGTACTTTTGCTTATTTGCCCTGTAAAGTAGCTTGCCGTTACAATAAACGAAGCATCCTTTGTTAAGCTTTTTTCGTACTGAAAAGCGATGGCACTAACTATTGGACTAATCAAGTTAAACTTGATAGCTGATGAGTATTCTTCATTTTTTAGTTTAGTGTTAATTTGGGCATTTACAACTAAGCTAAACAAGAGTGTTAATCCAAGAAAAAATTGCTGTTTCATAAATTTATGGTAATACAAGGTATAATTGTTCCATTAATTAAACAACATATTTTTTTGTCGGAAAGCAATTAAAACAAAAAAGCCAAATCAAAATATTATAATGATTTGGCTTTTTTAAAATATTGTGAATTTTATGCTGCTTTAATGCTTTTAAATTTAAGCATGTCAAGTTTTTCTTTGGCTATCTCAACAGAAATATTAAGTTCTTTAATTTTATTGCTTGGTGCATCATACATATAATCGGTCATTATGCTTTCGCAAATACTTCTTAATCCGCGTGCGCCTAGTTTTAATTCAAAAGCAGTATCAACTATTAAATTAATAATATCTTCGGTAATGGTTAATTTAATGCCTTCTAATTCAAACATTTTAATGTACTGTTTTATCAAAGCATTTTTGGGCTCAACCAAAATACGGTAAAGTGTATCTCTATCTAAAGGATTTAAATGACACAACACGGGCAAGCGACCAATTATTTCGGGTATTAAACCAAAGTTTCTTAAATCAGCAGGAGATATGTATTGTAAGTAATTATCTTGGTCGGCTTTTATACCATCTTTACTTTTAAAACCAATTGCTTGTGCTTGCATTCTACGTGCAATTTGTTTGTCAATTCCTTCAAAAGCACCACCGCATATAAATAGTATATTTTCGGTGTTAATGGCTACCATTTTTTGGTCGGGATGCTTGCGGCCACCTTGAGGTGGAACATTTGATGTTGTACCTTCAAGTATCTTTAATAAAGCTTGTTGAACACCTTCTCCACTTACATCACGTGTAATGCTTGGGTTATCGCTTTTACGACTAATTTTATCAATTTCATCAATGTAAACAATACCTCTTTCTGCAGCTGCTACATCATAGTTTGCAGCTTGTAGCAAACGAGATAAAACACTTTCTACATCTTCGCCAACATAACCAGCTTCGGTTAGCACAGTAGCATCGGCAATGCAAAATGGCACATTAAGTAATTTGGCTAAAGTTTTTGCCAAAAGTGTTTTTCCGGTACCAGTTTCGCCTACCAATAAAATGTTCGATTTTTCTAATTCAACATCATTGGTTTTGTTTTTATGCAGTAAACGTTTAAAGTGATTGTAAACAGCAACACTTAATACCTTTTTAGCATCATCTTGTCCAATAACGTATTGGTCTAAGTGTTTTTTTATTTCGGCAGGTTTATATTGTTTCTCTACAAACTCAAATGATGTTTGTTTGCTGCCAGCAGCTCCTTGGTCTTCGTTAACAATGCGGTAAGCTTGATCTATGCAGTTTTCACAAATTAAAGCATCAAGTCCTGATATAAGGTACTCTGTTTGGCTTTTTGGTCGTCCGCAAAATGAACAAACATCTTCTTTTTTCTTACTCATGTGGTGCAAATATCTATAAAAAAAACAAGCCAACCACGTTTATTTGGTTGGCTTGGCAAAAGTTATTTAAAAGTTTAGCTATGAACCTTTTTGGTTTTGTTTAAAACATCGTCAAGCATACCGTAATCTTTGGCTTCTTGGGCAGTCATCCAATAATCACGATCGCTATCTTGTTGTACTTTTTCAAAAGTTTGTCCGCTATGTTCAGCAATAATATCGTATAATTCTTTTTTCAGTTTTTGTATTTCGCGAGCAGTAATTTCAATATCACTAGCTTGGCCTTGTGCGCCACCTAAAGGTTGGTGAATCATAATACGGGCATGAGGCAATGCTGTACGTTTGCCTTTAGCACCAGCACACTGTAACACGGCACCCATACTTGCAGCTAAGCCAGTACATATTGTTGCTACATCGGGGTTAATCCATTGCATGGTATCGTAAATTCCTAAACCCGCATATACACTTCCACCGGGCGAGTTAATGTACATTTGTACATCTCTTCGCGCATCCATCGAATCTAAAAATAATAATTGAGCTTGTACAATGTTTGCTACATAATCATCAATTGGCATTCCTAAAAAAATAATTCTGTCTGCCATTAAACGAGAAAAAACGTCAATCTCTCTAAAATTCATTGGACGCTCTTCAATAACTGTACGGGTCATTCCTTCAACAGAACTTTCTAGGTATGCATCAACTGCTATGCTGCTAATGCCTTTGTGTTTAATTGCGTATTTTCTAAATTCTTTTCCGTGATCCATCATAACGTGTTTTTATTTGGTTGCAATATATAAAGTAGATTCTAAGTTTCAAGTGTTGTGCCATTTGTATTTACTGACATTTAACAACTCAATTTGTGCATTGGTTTTAGGTTAATACTGGTTTAGTGTAGACAAATAGGTTTAATTACTGCCAAGGAACCAAATAATTGAAAAAAAAAGACGCGATTTTGTCGCGTCTTTTTTAGGTTGATATAAAAAATATCTTAGTGTTTATGCTCTTCGTTGTGTTTAGCTACAAGTTCAAAAAACTCTTCGCTGCTCACTTCTTTTTCTACAATTTTAACTTTGCTTTTAATTACTTCACGCACTTTTTGCGAAACAGCAAGGTTAATCATACGGCTTCGGTAATCTTCTTTTTTCATGCTTGGCTCAATAATACCTTCAAGCATTTCATCGCTAATACCAGCAGTGCCATAAGCGCCAAACATGCTGCGTGTATAGTTTAATGCAGCCAATTTTATATCTGCATCTTCTACCTTAACACCCGCATCGCTTAATACTTTTTCTTCAAACAAATGGTTGCGCAAGTAATTAGCTTCGTTGCCATAGTTTTCTTCAACGTTTTCAGTACTAAATTTATCTTCATGACGGTCGATTAACCAACGCTTTAAAAATGCATCAGGTAATTCTATGTTTTGTTTAGCAACTAAAGATTCCATCATTTCGTGTTCAAGTAAATGATCTGCTTGATCGCCAAAATAACCTTCTAGTTCTGTTTTAATACGAGCACGTAATTCTTCAACAGATGTTACAGCACCTTCGCCATAAGCTTTGTCAAACATTTCTTGGTTTAGCTCTGCTTTTTCGTTGCGCTTAATATCTTTTACCGTTACACGGAAGTTTTTGTTGATATCAGCCACAGCTAATTTGTTAATGTTTAATGCATGAGACATTTCTGACTGGTCATTATCAAACAAATCGAACACATTTAGATCAAAAGTTTTTCCTGGAGTTGAACCTAAAAATTCAGCTTTGATGGCTTCGTTTTTAATTGATTGAATTAAAATTGGTGTTGAATCAGAGAATACACCGCCTTCAAGCACATCGCCATTGTCGTTTAACTCGGCCATGGTTGTGTAAACTATATCGTTATCTGTAGCAGAATCAACATCAATTAAATTACCCGAGCGTTTTTGTAAACGGTCAACTTCTTCATCAATCTGAGCTTCAGAAACAACAACTTTTAGTTTAGTAAATACATCTTTATCCGAAATGTTTAAGTTAATTTCTGGTGATAAACCTACATCAAACTTAAATACATACTCATTGCCTTTAACCAATTCATCAACCTTGGTATCTTCGGTTAATACGGGTTGGCCTAAAATGTTTAATTTTTCGGCTTCAATGTAATCAAACAAACCACGACTTGCAGCACTATTAATTGCCTCAAGTAAAACGGTTGTACCATACATTTTTTCAATCATGCCTTTTGGAGCCATACCCGGACGGAATCCAGGAATGTTGGCACGTTTTTGAAAATCTTTTAATTTGGTGTCAATATCTTTAGCATAATCAGCGCCTGATATGTTAACTGAAATAGTGCCATTTAAGGCGTCTTTTTTATCAAAAGTAACGTTCATATTCAAATTTGTGTGTTAATAAAAAAAGACTGATTTTTAAGGTCAGTCTCTTTCGTATCTTATTGTGCGCATGGAGGGACTCGAACCCCCACGCCTCTCGGCACCAGATCCTAAGTCTGGCACGGCTACCAATTACGCCACATGCGCATTCTTTTGTAATAACATATCTTGTAATAAAATAGAATAATTGGTTATTCTAAGTCTTGCAATACTGATGTTTATCAGTGTACAATTACGCCATATGCGTTTTTAAAGGACTGCAAATGTAAGTCGAAAAATGGTTAATGCAAATTTTTTTTTGTACTTATTTAAATTGCATTTATCACATCTTGGTAACTGTATTATTTAAAATCAAATTAGGGTTTAGTGTGTTAATATATTGCGTATTCGAAAAAAATTGGTATGATTTAAAATACCTACATTTGCCTTTATAGTTAATGATAAATTGAGAGATATGAAGCCTGTTATTGATGTAGAAAAAGAAAATAAAGAAATAGTAAAAGCATATAGAAATGTAATTAAGGCTTGTAAACGAAACTTAGACTCAACTGATAGAAAACAAATTCGAAAAGCATTTGAAATGTCAGTAGATGCGCACAAAACTATGCGTAGAAAATCTGGTGAGCCATATATATTTCATCCTATTGCAGTTGCGCAAATTTGTGGTGAAGAAATAGGACTAGGTGCTACATCAATAGTTTGTGCTTTATTGCATGATGTGGTAGAAGATACAGAAGTAACTTTAGATGTAATTGAACTAAATTTTGGTAAAAAAGTTGCCGCGATAATTGATGGATTAACAAAAATTTCGGGTGTTTTTGAGCAACAAGACAAATCAATACAAGCAGAAAATTTTAAAAAACTATTACTTACCTTAAGTGATGATGTAAGGGTAATATTAATAAAGCTTGCAGATAGGTTGCATAATATGCGAACGCTCGACTCTATGAGTTCGAAATCGCAATTAAAAATAGCTAGCGAAACCCAATATGTTTATGCACCATTAGCCCACCGTTTAGGTTTATATGCCATAAAAACTGAGCTCGAAGATTTATCAACCAAATACCTTGAGCCAGAAAAATACACCTTTGTTAAAAATAAGCTACAAGAAACTAAATCGCAAAGAAATAAATATGTAAAGCAATTTATAGAACCACTAACTGAAGATTTAAAAGAGGCAGGTTTTAAATGTGAAATTAAAGGTAGGCCAAAATCAATTCATTCTATTTTAAATAAAATGAAATCTCAGAATATCCCTTTTGAAGAGGTGTATGATTTATTTGCAATAAGAATTATTATAGATACTGATTTTGAAAATGAGAAGTCTGATTGTTGGAGGGTTTATTCTGTAGTTACCAATAATTACAGACCAAATCCTGATAGATTAAGAGATTGGGTAAGTTCGCCAAAGGCCAATGGTTACGAAAGTTTGCATACCACTGTTATGGGGCCAAAAGGAAAATGGGTTGAAGTGCAAGTGCGAACCAGGAGAATGGATGAAATTGCAGAAAAAGGTTACGCAGCACATTGGAAATATAAAGATAACAACAACAGCAATCAAGAAGCAGGATTGGAAGAATGGCTATCGAGGGTTCGCGAAATTTTAGAAAATACTGACCAAAATGCGCTAGACTTTTTGGATGATTTTAAAATGAACTTTTTTGCGGATGAAATTTTTGTTTTTACGCCTAAAGGTGAATTACGAAAACTTCCGGCAAACGCTAGTATTTTAGATTTTGCTTTTGATGTGCATACCCAATTGGGAGAAAAATGTATTGGCGGAAAAGTTAACAATAAATTAGTACCCATTAATCATATATTATCAAACGGAGATCAGGTAGAAGTTATTACATCAACCAAGCAAGTTCCTAAAGATGATTGGATAAATTATGTAGTTACTGCCAAGGCGAAAAGTAAAATTAGGGATTGGCAAAAGCAGGTTAAACTACGTGCATCTGGATTAGGTAAAGAAATTTTAGAACGTAAATTTACACACGAAAAAATAGCCTTTAATAGCGAAGCTTTACAAGATTTAATTACCTATTATAACTTACCTACTGTTAGCGAACTTTATGCGCAGATAGCAGATGAAAGGATTGATAAAACTAAAATTCATATTTCCGAAATTTTAGAATATGTAAAACAACAAAAACTTGCGCACATACAAGAGGTAAAACTGCAAAAAGAAGAGAAGTCTGCCAGTCAAGTAAGTGTTAAAAACTTGCCTAAAGATGGTGTTATTATTGGTGAAGATAGCGACTTGCCTTACACATTTAGTAAATGCTGTAACCCAATACCAGGTGACGAAATTTTTGGTTTTATTACCGTAGGTGATGGTGTAAAAATTCATAGAACAAATTGTAGCAATGCTATTAGTTTAATGAGTAACTATGGATATAGAATTATAAAAGCGAAGTGGGCCAATCAGATATTTGAGAAAAACAAAGCATTTACTACCCACATTAAAGTTGAAGGTATTGATAGTGTTGGTATAGTAAGTCTTATTACGGATACAATAAGTAAACAATTACAAATTAATATGCATGCTATTCATATTTCATCTAAGGCAGGAATGTTTGAAGGAAATATTGAACTTGAGGTATATGATACAGCCCAACTGGACGAGCTAATGAATCAAATAAAAGCATCAAGCCCATTAATAAAAGTGAGTAGGGAAGATGTAGGGTAAACTATTAAATCTTAGCGATATAAATTTGTATTGCTAATAATACAATAAGTAAAATTGAAATGGTTAGTAAGTTTATTAATACATTTTCGGTATTAAACCTCAAGCCTAATTGTATTTTATTTTTGTTGGGTTTCATTTTTGAATATTTTTTTTGGGATATTCAAAGATGTGTCTTAAAAATATTAATTGCTTGGCCTGTTAATCAATTGGGCTAATTAGTTTATGTAAGCATGTTTAAAGTTTATAAACATAAATAAGTTACTTTGGTAAAGATGTTGTTGGGCATAAAAAAAATCCGTAGCTTACTTTGTAAACTACGGATTTTTTTAAGTTGAGATATTTGTTATTTAATTTTTGAAGTTAGTGGATTTCTTAATCCACTAAAGCTTGCTAAATCCATTTTAATTGAGCCAACAAAAATTTCACTTTCGGCCCTAATCGGAACTTTATTTTCATCATCAGTAACCCATAATGTTAAGGCATCAGTATCTTTAAACATGCGGCCTTCTAATAATTGTGGTTTTACTTTTAAAGTACGAAAAGTACCTAAGCTTGTTTTAATAACTTCTCTGCCAACAAACTTAAAACGTAATGGATAATTTTTTCCGTCCATATAAAAATTAACAGGAAAAACATCTCCAGGTTTAGCATTTGTCATATCAGTTGAACGGGCAAAATAAATAGCTGAAGCAATATCTTGAGTACGTTCTCCAATTTCAAGTTTGCCTTTTTGATGGCTATTTGCAATGCCATTCTCATGGTCAAAAAGTACTAAGTCGATAGCTTTATAACCACCTTCTTTTACATTTTTTGTGGCTTTCCAAGGTATTAATGCCTCTTCATCCATGTATGATTCAAACTGGTCTTTTACCTTAAACATCATATCAACCATGCCAGTAGATTTGCCAAATACTTTAATATAATAAGTATTTCGGTTGTTTACTACAGTAGGTTTATCTGCAACTTCAAACTCGGCAGTACCTCCGTTAATTAAACCATAATACACCTTATAAGATAGCTTTTCGCCATAGGTAAAAGCGGTGTTAGTTAGCTTAGTTATTTCGTATTTTGGCTGTTCGCGTTGAGGATCTTGCACAGGGGCATTTTGGGCTATTGCCACACCTACAAAAACACAAATAATTAAAACAAACTTTTTCATAATGGTAATATTAGTAATAGGGTAATAACAAAATGTTTGCCAAAAACTAAATGTTAAACTCAATACCTTGTGCTAAAGGCAATTGCTTTCCGTAGTTAATGGTATTGGTTTGTCTGCGCATGTATGCTTTCCAACTATCGCTTCCACTTTCGCGGCCACCACCGGTTTCTTTTTCGCCACCAAAAGCCCCACCAATTTCGGCACCACTAGTTCCTATGTTTACATTTGCTATTCCGCAATCGCTACCAGCAGCACTTAAAAATGCTTCAGCTTCTTGTAAGTTATCTGTAAATATTGATGAGCTTAATCCTTGACGAACACCATTTTGCAATGCAATAGCCTCTTCAATGGTATTGTATTTCATAATGTATAAAATAGGAGCAAATGTTTCGTGTTGTACAATTTCAAAATGGTTTTCAGCTTCAATAATTGTTGGTTTTACATAACATCCGCTTTCATATCCAGCACCACTCAAAACTTCGGCACCACAAAGTACCTTACCACCTTCTTGTTTAGCTTTTTCAATTGCAGTTAAATAAGCATTTACTGCATCTTTATCAATTAATGGCCCAACTAAATTTTTAGGATTTAATGGGTCGCCAATAGTTAATTGCGCATAAGCTTTAACAATGGTATCTTTAAATTTATCATACACACTGCTATGCATAATCAACCTGCGGGTAGAAGTGCAACGTTGCCCTGCTGTTCCTACAGCACCAAACACCACAGCTCGCACTGCAATATCTAAATTTGCATGTTGCGATAAAATAATTGCATTATTTCCGCCTAACTCTAATAAACTTTTGCCCAAACGCGCACCAACAGTTTGCCCTACAATTTTACCCATACGAGTAGAACCTGTAGCCGAAATTAAAGGTACACGCTCATCTTTGGTCATCAATTCGCCAATTTTGTAATCACCATTTATTATACAAAAAATACCCTCAGGTAGGTTATTGTTTTTTAATACAGTAGCCATTAAGTTTTGGCAAGCAATACCACTTAAAGGGGCTTTTTCAGATGGTTTCCAAATACATACATCACCACAAATTGCAGCTAACATGCTATTCCAACTCCATACAGCTACCGGAAAATTAAATGCCGATATTATACCAACTATACCAAGAGGATGCCATTGTTCGTACATTCTGTGGTCAGGACGTTCGCTATGCATAGTTATGCCATATAATTGGCGCGAAACACCAACGGCAAAATCGCATATATCTATCATTTCTTGCACTTCTCCTAAACCTTCTTGGTAGCTTTTACCCATTTCGTAACTTACCAATTTGCCAAGTGGCTCTTTATATTCACGCAATAAATTTCCGTATTGTCGTACTATTTCACCTCGCTTTGGGGCAGGTAATTTCTTCCACGTTTTAAATGCTTCGTTAGCAATATTAATTACCTTTTCGTATTCGGTTGGTGTGGTATATTTTAGTTTACTAATTAGTTTGCCATCAACGGGCGAAAAAATTTCTTTTACTATAGCATCATCACTACTAAAATGGTTAGTACCAGTAGATGTTCCGTGATTAATTTCTTGTATGTTTAATGATTTTAACACTTCATTTATCATAATCTTAGTATTATTTATTTTACTGCAAACTTAACTATATTACTTTAAAGTTTATTGAATGTGTATATTTAACCATACGCATATTTATTTTAAAATATCCCATATTTATTTGTCAATTCATTAGTATTTGTATATTGTAACAAAATTAACACAATTGAAAACATACATTAATAAACCATTACTAGTACTTTTGGTGCTTTTTATGGGTCTATCTGTAAAGGCTCAAGATGTTGACATCGACTCACTTAATAGTGCACTATTTAATCACATAAATACGCAACGATTGCTGTTGGGTTTAGAGGATTTAGTGCTTACCGAGGTGATGGAAAATACCGCACAAGATCAAGCTAACTATTGTGTTACTGTTAAGTCGGAAACGAATACGCAAAAGGAAACTAAAAAAAGTACTGCCGCATTTAGGGTTACATTTTTTGGTGGAATAAAAGATGGCGTACCACAAGAAATTATTTTTAGCGAAGCAGTAAAAAATACTAGAGGAGTTGAGTTAAGTACTGGAGAAATTTTAGCAAAACTTACTAAAAAAATAAACAAAACTACCTTTAAAAAAATGTACAGTCGCCCCGATATATATTATGCAGGGGTGCGTGGTTCTTTTGATCCAATAACTAATAAGGTATATTTTTGTATTGTTATGGGTGATATTAATATTATAAATAATACCACAGCACATAGTAAAGACTTAGATAAGAATTATAAAATAAATACCCATGCTTTTCATTGGTGGATGAGGCGCACAGGTTGTAAAATAAATTGCCTATTTGGTAAGTGCGATGATGGTACCGTTTGTAATCCTTATGATGATTTAAAAGAATTGTATAGCAAGGTTGATATTGATAAAGGATTTTATGTAAAAGATAAGCGGTTGTATTTAAAAGAAGATTTTAAAAAGTATTTTATTAGTGATGATAGAAACACAACCAAACTTATTGCTGATAACAATGATCGTTTGTTGATTTACATTATCGAAAAGTCTCAATTTCCGTGTAACACTTCTTATAATATTTCGCTTGGAGCAGCGTCTCAAACAGGCTTGCAAATTGGGTTACGACCTATTAAACTTAGCGGACTTAAAGCAAAAGGAGATTTAGCTATTGATAAACTACCTGCTGGATTTTCGGATGATTTTGAAATTGGCATTAAAGTAGTAAAGTATTGTGATGAAAAAGTTAAGTGCGAAGTGTATGATTTTTATGATAAGCTTAACAGACTTAAGCCATACTTTACACCAATTGCTTTTGAGGAGTTGCCATTGCTATTAGATACGCAAACAGCTAAAACACCAGAGCCTTTTATTGAAGTTAAAACCCTTAAATGGACCATTCCATTTGAAAGAAATAAATTTGAATACAAACAAAGCGATATTGAGCCTATTATTGATAGCCTAAATGAGCCTAAATTTATCATTCAAGAAATAAAAATTGTAGCTTATTCATCGCTTGAAGGTGACTCAGCTAAAAACTTTGCTTTGCAACAAAAAAGATCATCAAGCATTGTAAAGGTATTAGAACAACAACAAGCCGGTAATAAAATTAAATACACCATAAGTCAGGGTGATTCTTGGAGTATCTTTAAAAAACAAATTGTACTAACCAACTATTATTACTTGGCCGATAGTACACCCGCTTATGTTAGACAAAGGTTAAATAGCGATACCGCACTGTTGCGTAAAGTTGAATACATACTTCAAACTGAACGTTTTGCAAGTATTGATATGCGCGTAGCATTTGATTTGAAAAAATTGAGCGAAGATGATTATTGGGCATACAGAATTCAAAAAGCTATTGATAAAAAAGATGTAAAACGTGCATTAAGCAACCAAACGGCCTTAATTAATTTATACCAAGCAGGTAAGGTTAGTTATGATAAATTTATGGCTGTGCCTATACCTAATGAGAAACAATATTTAGCTTTGTTAAATAATAAATATTTGCACATAAATAATGATGCAGAAAAACTAGCAAAGTTTAATGAATTAAGAGAAATTGACCCCAATAATCCCATTATAAAATATAACTACTTAGCATTAAAATTAAACTCGGTTAGTAAGCTTGATAATAATTCGCGCAGAGAAGAGTTGCAAATACTTTCATCATTATTTAGTTCGCTAACTGCCACTGCAATTCCGGCAAGTTTATATAATACCTTACGTTCGCGTTTTCATCCAATAACTAACGATGCTCGTAAATCTAAAAAGGCCGAAACGTATAAAAATGTTAAGGAGTTATCGCAAAGTAGCCCAACTTTAGAAGCAGTATCTTTAGCAGATTATTATGCTGAAAAAAACCGTTTTGATATAGCAGCTCAAATACTTTTTGATCATTATAAAGAAGTGAGCGATGAGGATAAGGCACTATGTAAAGAGTTTTGTTTACGGATGCTATATTATGGTAAAGCCAGTAAAATGGATTCGTTTGAAAAACAATATCAAGGCGTGTTTAAAAAACTTCAGCTAACCAATCCCGAAGTGTTTTGCGAAATATTTGAAAAGGCAAAAGTGTCATTTAAGTTTTTCGAAAACCTACACATCAAAAAAATGTATTGCGAAAGTTGTAGTCAAAAATAACAGGTTTAATTTAGTATGAAGGCTTTATTGGTTAATTGATAAGGGTTTTGATAAAGTAATTTCATTTTAATCCAATTGGATTTATCAATTAAATGTGTGTTTTTAGTTAACATTGTTATAACTTAACTAACATTATTTTATTAATGCCAAAATGTGTGTATTTTGCGGCATTGTTAAGCAAATTATGCAGGCAAACCAATCAACCGAAAACATAAAAGACGAAGTTAAGAATCTGTTTATCGCTTTCTTAGAGCAAAAACAGCAACGTAAAACGCCCGAGCGTTTTGCCATCTTAGACGAAATTTATAGCAACAAAGAGCACTTTGATGTGGAAACACTTTATGTGCACATGAAAAACCGAAATTATAGGGTTAGTCGTGCTACTGTATACAATACCTTAGATTTATTGCTTGATGCAGGTTTGGTAACTAAACACCAATTTGGTAAAAATCTAGCCAGATACGAAGGTGCATATGGGCACAAACAGCACGACCACATGATTTGTAACCAATGCAATAGAATATTAGAGTTTTGCGACCCGCGTATTCAGCAAATTAAAAGCATGATGGGCGATTTGTTAGACTTTACGGTTACAGAACATTCGTTGCATTTGTTTGGTAATCCCAAAACGGTAGAAGGAAAGTGTACTACCTGCCAAAAACAAATTGCTTAACACATAAATTATTTACGGTTTAACCAATTGTTTAAACCAAACTATTATAAAAAAGTAAACATGATAGATGTAGTTTTAGGCCTTCAATGGGGCGATGAAGGAAAAGGTAAAATTGTGGATGTACTAACTCCGCAATATGATGTTGTAGCAAGGTTTCAAGGTGGGCCTAATGCTGGTCACTCGTTAGAGTTTAACGGTCAAAAACATGTGTTAAACACCATTCCTTCTGGAATTTTCCATCAACATACCATAAATATTATTGGTAACGGTGTAGTTATAGACCCAGTTACCCTTAAAAAAGAAATTGAAAAGGTAATGGCCTCAGGTGTTGACCCTCGTAAAAATCTTTACATTTCAGAAAAAGCACATTTAATTATACCTACCCATAGATTGGTTGATGCAGCAAGTGAAGCCCAAAAAGGCATTCATAAAATTGGCTCGACCTTGCGTGGTATTAGCCCAACATACCAAGATAAAATTGGTAGAAGTGGATTGCGTATTGGCGATATTTTAACACCAAACTTTAAAGAGAAATACAAAACCGCAGTAGCTAATCATAAGCTATTATTAGATAGGTTTAACTTTGCTTACAACTTAGATGAACATGAGCCTGCATTTTTTGAAGCTGTTGAGTTTTTAAAACAATTTAAAATTATCAGCTCAGAGTATTTTATTAATAAGTTAATTAACGAAGGTAAAAAAGTATTGGCCGAAGGTGCTCAAGGTACTTTGTTGGATATTGATTTTGGTACTTATCCATTTGTAACTTCATCAAACACCATTACAGGTGGTGTGTGCAGTGGATTAGGTGTAGCACCTCAAAAAATAAATAAAGTATACGGTATATTTAAGGCTTATTGCACACGTGTTGGCAGTGGTCCTTTTCCAACAGAGTTGCATGACGAAACTGGCGAACAATTACGTAAACAAGGGTTTGAGTTTGGTGCAACAACTGGCCGGCCTCGCAGAACTGGTTGGTTAGATTTACCTACATTAAAATATGCAATAATGTTAAATGGTGTGACCGATTTAATTTGCACCAAAAGCGATGTATTAAGTGGGTTTGATGTGGTACCCGTTTGCGATGCGTATGATATTGAAGGTGCACGCGTAACCGAAATTCCTTACAACTTTAACGATGCACCAATTAAACCTTTACTTAAAGAGTTTAAAGGTTGGAGCGAAGACTTAACTGGATTACGGAAGTTTGAAGAGTTACCGTTAAACTTTAAAGCCTACATGGAGTATGTAGAAGAACAAGTAGGGTTAAAAATGAGTGTAATTTCAATTGGCCCAGATAGGGAACAAACAATTGTAAGATAAAATAAGAAAGTCGGGCTTGCTCGACTTTTTTTATGGGTTTTAAATTGGGCTTGCTAAAATGTTGGGTTTATTCTAGAATTAGTATTGTTTAAGTTCTGTTAAAAATGAGCCAATGAAACGTTTAACTATGATAGGAGGTATTACGATGCACTACGCTGGTTGATTGGTAATAAAATTTAAGTAAGTTTTTTTTTAAGAAAGAGGCTGCGAACTTCGCAGCCTCCATCATTATTATTTCACCAACATTAACTTACCACTAGACTTCATCCCATTTATATTTAAATAATATTGTATATCCGTAATGTTACCTAAACGCAGATAGGCTGCGAAGTGAAGAAGTAAT
>JAUCCO010000017.1:0-38855 GCA_034676125.1 Bacteroidia bacterium | reverse complement strand
TTACTTCTTCACTTCGCAGCCTATCTGCGTTTAGGTAACATTACGGATATACAAAAAATATTATTGTAAAAAGTAACAACGACAGTTTAAGTTCTAAAATATTTTCAAACATAAATAAAAACAGTAATGCTAAACTAGCTAACCAATGGCTTAATGCTAATGCTGGGTTAACATTAACCTATGCCATTACTTTTTTACCCAGCGGACTAATTAATAATTACGGGTATTTATTAACTATTGGCAATAAACCACCTGCACGTATTGGTAAGTGGGCCGATTATAATTTATTTTGTGATTGCTATTACGAAAAGGAATATTACATAAAATAAAAAATCCCGCTATTAACGGGATTTTTAAATATTATTTAAACGTGTTAGAATTTATTCTTCCACATCATACTTTCTACTGGTTTAACACTGCGCTTATTGTATTTAGCGTTTTTCTTAGTGTTGTACATGGTTTCAATTTCACCTTCAACCACAAAATAAATTAGCTGGCCAATTGGCATACCTGCATATATACGTACTGGTTGTGCACACGAAATTTCTAAAGTCCAGGTATTGCAAAAGCCCACATCGCCTTTACCAGCAGTTGCGTGTATATCAATTCCTAAACGACCTGTGCTGCTTTTACCTTCTAAAAACGGAACATGTGCATGCGTTTCTGTATACTCGGCAGTTACACCTAAATAAAGTGTATTGGGTTGCAATACAAATCCTTCTACCGGAATCTCAAATGTATCAATTTTATTATGTTCGCGTGCATCTAAAACACGGTCTTTATAGGTTGCTAAATAGCGCCCTAAGTGCACATCATAAGAGTTTGTACCTAAACAATCACGTTTAAATGGCTCAATTAATATGTGTCCTTTTTCAATCTCTTCAAGAATTCTTTTATCTGATAAAATCATGCAATAAATTTGTTAAGCGTGTGCAAAATAAAGTGGTTAAATAATTAACTATATACAATTTTTAAACATTAGCCTTTTTGTGCTTAAACTTTAAGTTTCTATATGCTTTAAACCACCTAGTTTGTTGGAATGTACGAATAAATTTAACCTTGGCCCAAATTATCGGATACAATAATAAATTGGCCAAATAAATATGCAAAGGCAATAATTGTGAAATGTAGCCTAAATACTCTCGGTAACCTTTCATTCTTTTATGGTATGATGCGCCTTGAATATCATAATATGCAACTACCTCATCTACAAACATCGTTTTATTTTGATGAGATTTAAAATAGGTCATTTGCCACTTATTATCTGCCATAATTTTTAAGGTATCATCTAAATAAGGCATATATTCAAATACACTTTTTCGGGTAAATGTGGTTTGATGGCAAATAGGATATTTAAAATAAAAATCTTGAAATGTTACCTTTTGTCCACCAATATAATTAACACCAGTTGGCTCGTTTACGGTTTGCATTTTGGCATAAATAAAATCAACCCTTGATAAATCTTTACTTTCAAATAAATCAGCTAAAACGGTATCATTATAAAAAGAATCGCCCGCATTTAAAAAGTATAACCACTTCCCTTTTGCGGCCTTAATACCCTTGTTCATCGCATCATAAATTCCTTTATCGGGCTCGCTAATTAGGGTTCCTATGTATTGTTTAAACTTAAGTACTTCTTCAACCGTTTTGTCTTTACTGCCACCATCTACAATAACCAATTCAATGTTTTTATAGGTTTGATTGATAGCACTATTAAGTGTATCTGCAATTAAGTTTTCTGCATTATAACAAACGGTAATTAAACTTATTAGTGGATTACTCATTTAATAACTACAGTTACAACCCTTTTTGCGGGATTTTGATGTTTTACAAGATTGTGTGCTCACTACAGTAAAAGCAAGCGCACATAATAACATGTATGTAATAATTTTTTTAAGCACGAGCAAAATTAGTAATAATGTGTAACATTGCAGCAACTTTAAAATTTATGAAAGAAATAATTGATTTTGTATTACACATTAACCAACACTTGCAAGATTTTGTGCAGGCTTATGGTACTTTAGTTTATGGCTTATTATTTTTAATAGTATTTGCCGAAACAGGTTTAGTAGTTACTCCATTTTTACCAGGAGATTCGTTATTGTTTGCTGCTGGAGCACTAGCCGCCAACGAAGCCAACAACCTAAACGTATTTTTAATTATTATTTTGCTAATAGTAGCTGCACTTGCAGGCGATAATACCAATTATTTTATAGGAAGGTATTTAGCTAAAAAAGGTGAAGGCGCAAAGCTATTTGGCATTTTTACCATAAGAAAAGATTACCTAGATAAAACCCATTCGTTTTACGAAAAGCATGGTGCAAGAACAATAATTATAGCCAGATTTGTACCAATTGTGCGCACTTTCGCTCCTTTTGTGGCTGGCGTAGGTAATATGACTTACAGTAAATACATCACCTATTGTATTGCAGGTGCAATTGTTTGGGTGGTAATGTTAACTATGTCGGGGTACATGTTTGGTAATATTGATTGGGTAAAGAAAAACTTTGAACTTGTTGTATTTGGTATTATTGGCGTTTCTCTATTACCTATATTATTTGAATTTATTAAGCACAAACTAAAAAAGAGCTAAACTTTTTAAGAAACTTTTTTAACACCCCGAATCTAAAAATTCGGGGTGTTTTTGTTGAATTTAAATAATTTAATTCTCAACACGATTATTTTACTTTACATTCGTATTTAAGGAGTTAAACAAACCCTTTTCAATTATTAATATATGAAAAAATACTTACTGTTAACCGCTACTTTTGGATTAACACTTTTTACCCAAGCACAAATTACAATTACCCAAAATGATTTTGCTCAAGTTGGCGACACTATTTATTATGCGTATGATACTGTTGGTGTTACAAGCAATATTGGTGCAGCATCTGGTGCAAATAAGTCATGGGATATTAGCAATGCAGGAAAAGATGAAGTAAAAGCATCTGTTTTTTTAAGTACCGCAAATTCTCCAATTCCTGCTCCAACTAATATTACACACGTTTTAGTTGATGGCGATGTAAGTAAAACACGTTTTTTAAATATATCATCAACCCAATTAGAAACTGTAATACCAAACCCAGCCGTTACATTTTTAGGAGGAGAATCGTTTATCAGATTAAAATCGGTAGTATTTCCTTCTACTTACTTAACTCAAGTTGCCGACACTTTTTTTTCGTCACAAGTATTGCCTGGTGCTTCCTTAGGTTTGTCAGCAATAGCCGATTCGGTAAAAATAACCTTTACCATTAAGGTAAGTAGCAAGGGAGATGCATGGGGCGATTTAAAAACACCTACTGGCACCTATCCTTCTTTAAGGTTTAAGATATCACAAACAGTAGATTTTAAGCTTGAAGGTAAAAGAAAACTTGGCCCGATATGGACACCATGGATTGCGATTCCAGCAGGGTCACTTCCAGTTGCATTGCCATCAAACGAAACTACCATAAGTTATGCTTGGGTACATCAAAATGGAAAATACTTTTTAGCAGAAGAAACTATGGTAGCAGGTAATCCAACTAAACGCGAAAAACTTCGTTATCAAACACCAAAACCAGTTGTAAATACAGGAATAGCAAATCAAGCATTAAATAACATTAAAGCTGTTGTATATCCAAATCCAGCAAACGATGAACTGTTTATTGATACTAAGTTAAATACAAATCAATCATACCAATTAAATATAACAGATATTACTGGCAAGTTAATTCAATCAACTAATATTATTGGTGATGGTAATACCATAAAGTTAACCACTAATAATTTAAATAATGGCTTATATTTTGTCAACTTAATTGGCAGTGATAGTAAGGTTACTGTAAAATTCGCCATTAGTAGATAAAATTTTATCAAGCCAAAATATTAAAGCTGTTTACCAAATAGGTAGGCAGCTTTTTTTATTGCATTGATTCAAATACAATGTGCTTAACCCATTTACCTGTTAACTTAGGTTTTGATTTAAATAACCCAAACATTGATGCACCGCTACCACTCATGGCAGCATATACAGCGCCTTGATTATACAACCAATCTTTAACAAGAGATAACTCTGGTATACTCTCAAAAACAGAAGGTTCAAAATCGTTAGTGATATTTTTTCCCCAAGTATTTATGGGCTTCATTATAAGTGATTTTAAAGAAGTAGATGGATTAAACACTTCTCTTCTTTTTGCATATTTATATGCTAATGCAGTGTTACTATGTGCGCCCGTATTAATCAGCACCAAGTATAAACCACTCAATTGTAAGTCAAACAACTCCAACTCATGCCCTTTACCAAATAAATATGCTGGTTTGTTTTCGATAAAAAATGGACAATCACTACCCAATTCGGCAGCATAATTTTTGAGTTGACTAATTGATAATTTTAAATCAAAAATTGTATTTAATGTTTTTAACATATAAGCAGCATCACTGCTACCGCCACCAAGCCCTGCGCCCATTGGCAACATTTTATTTAAATGAACTAAAATTGGTGGTAAGTCAAATACCTTATCTAATAGTTGATATGCTTTAACCACCAAATTATTGTCAATATTGCCGCTAATTGTTAAACCATGTTGAATAAAAGTACATTTTGTACTTTTGGCATAAACCTTGTTTTCAATACATTCAAGTATATCACTAAAACCAATTGGATAGAAAATTGTCTCTATATTATGATAACCGTCTTCACGTTTATTAATTATGTGCAATCCAAGATTGATTTTAGCGTTAGGATAACTAATCATTTAATTATAAATTTACCTTTAATTAATTACAAATAAAAGCATAAATAATGCATGAATTTAAAATAAAAATAGCCCTTTCGGTAATTGCTTTCGTTATATTTATTGATATATACTCTTGGCATGGTGTAAAAACCATACTTCACAAACGTGGTAAAAAAGTTACTACTTGGAGTAAATGGATATGGTGGAGTGTGCCAGTAATTTTGGTTTCTTTATTTAGTGCTGGTTATTTATTTAATGTTTTAGAAACCAACAGTAAGTACAAAGTATATGTTTCGGCAAGTATTTTTATTATTTACATTAGTAAGTTTATCTTAATGCTATTTGTATTTGCAGATGATTTAAGAAGAGCATTTGTATGGATAAAAGGCACACGAAGTTTTAAAACTCAACAAGTAGCATTAGTACCTGTTGAAAATGGAGAATTGGTTACTCCCGAAAAAGCAAAAATTTCTCGCAGTCAGTTTATTGCTCAAGCAGGAACATTAACTGCAGCAGCACCGTTAATATTATTAACTAAAGGCGTGTTTAAAGGTGCTTACGATTATAAAATACACCGCGTACCGTTATACTTAAAAAACTTACCAAGTGCTTTTGAAGGATTAAAAATTGCGCAATTAAGTGACATACACACGGGGAGTTTATTAGATCAAGAAGCTGTAAAAAGAGGTATGGATATGCTAATGCATGAAAAGCCAGATATGATATTTTTTACTGGCGATTTAGTAAATAACGAAACAAGTGAAGCATATAATTATGCTAATATGTTTAGCGAGATAAAAGCACCAATGGGTGTTTTTAGTATTTACGGTAATCACGATTATGGAGATTATATTAGTTGGGAAAACAAGGCTGCAAAACAAAAAAACTTAGATGATTTAGCTAAGCTTCATTTTGATATGGGTTGGCATTTAATGCGAAACGAACATGTAACAATCGAAAAAGGTGGTCAACGGATAGGTTTAATTGGTGTTGAAAACTGGGGAAATAAAGGTCGTTTTCAAAAATTTGGTGATATAGATAAAGCCATCAAAAACATGCCAGATGTGCCAGTTAAGTTATTGCTATCGCACGACCCAAGCCACTTTGATGATATTGTAAGTATTAAACATCCTGATATTGATGTTACCTTTAGTGGGCATACCCATGGTATGCAATTTGGGTTTGAGTTTGGTAAAATACGGTGGAGTCCTTCACAATATATCTATCCGCATTGGGCAGGTATGTATGAAGTAAATGGCTCTCGACTATATGTAAATCGTGGATTTGGATTTTTGGGTTATCCTGGCAGGGTTGGTATTATGCCAGAAATTACCATTTTTGAGTTGAAAAAATTCGGGAAAGTATAATTGAAAACAACAATGATTAACGAGTTAATCCTCGTTAATCATTGTCCATAATTTATCTTTTAGTTGTACTATATTATAGTTAGTTGCCGAACTAATAAAAATATGAGGCACACGAGGTAACTCCTTTTTCATTGCAGCCATTAATTCATCATCCAATAAATCAGATTTTGTGATGGCTAAAAGCCTTTTCTTGGTAAGTAATTCTTTGTTAAATTTCTTTAACTCATTTACCAATACCTTATATTCAGCTTTTATATCTTTACTATCAGCCGGAACCATAAAAAGCAAAGTAGCATTACGCTCAATATGGCGTAAAAATCTTAAACCTAACCCTTTTCCTTCATGTGCACCTTCAATAATTCCTGGTATATCAGCCACTACAAAACTTTTATAATCTCTATATTCAACTATTCCTAAATTAGGTACAATTGTAGTAAACGGATAATCTGCAATTTCTGGTTTAGCAGCAGTAATTACACTTAATAAAGTAGATTTACCTGCATTAGGAAAACCAACTAAACCAATATCTGCAAGTACTTTTAATTCTAAAATTTTCCATTCTTCTTTACCAGGCTGGCCAGGTATAGCATATCGTGGAGTTTGATTAGTGCTTGTTTTAAAGTTAGCATTACCAAAACCACCACGTCCACCTTTTAAAATTATTTCTTCTTGTCCATCTTTGGTTATTTCAAACAATATTTCGCCCGTTTCGGCATCCTTTGCTACAGTGCCTAGCGGAACTTCTAAATAATCATCCTTACCATCTTTTCCATGACAATTTCCGCCTTGGCCTCTTTCTCCTGGCTCTGCAATAATGTGTTTACGATACTTTAAATGTAACAAAGTCCACATTTGCGCACTACCTCGCACTATTATATCTCCACCACGGCCCCCATCTCCACCATCTGGTCCACCCATAGCCGTTTTTTTATCACGGTGCAGGTGCATACAACCATCGCCACCTTTTCCGGTACGACAGCATATCTTCACATAATCAACAAAATTCGAATCGGCCATTAGTTTGGTTATAGTATTAGTTAGAAGCGCTTTCTATCGCTTTAGTTAAGTTGTTAAATATAGTCTCAATTTCGCCAATACCATTTATACCTTGATATTTATGCTGAGCCATATAATAATGTTTAACTGGCATTGTTTCAGAATTATAAACATCAATTCTGTTTTGAATTATTTCAGGATTTTGATCATCTGGTCTACCACTATCCTTTCCTCGAATTAATAACCGTTTACGTAACTCATCTTCTTCAACCTCTAATGCAAGCATTAAATTAATTGAAGTAGATTTTTCTTTCAATAAATTATCTAGTGCTTCAGCTTGGGCTTTTGTACGTGGAAATCCATCAAAAATAAATCCTTTAGCATCGAGGTTATTATTTACTTCATTCGCTATCATACCAATAGTAACCTCATCAGGAACAAGATGACCTTTATCCATATAACTTTTGGCTAGTTGACCTAAAGCAGTTTCACCTTTAATATTGGCACGAAAAATATCACCAGTTGAAACGTGAATCAACCCGAATTTATTAATGAGCTTAGCAGACTGGGTTCCTTTACCAGCACCTGGAGGACCAAATAGAACAATATTTAACATAAAAAGTAAAAAATTAAGAACGCGCAATTTAGTTGATTTTATCGGCAAATTTAACGTTTGATTGAGTTTGGGCTAATAAAGATGATGCAAATGACAAGTAACAAGTAACAAAAGTTATTTAATAGCCAAAAACATGACATAAAACCCAAGTGGAAATCTGTATTAAAAATAATCATATATTTACAGCGTGAAATCTGTAATATACATAGCATTGGGAGGTGCAATTGGAGCTCTATTAAGGTATGGGTTTGGGTTGATGTTGAAACCAAATAACCACCTATCATTCCCCATGCATACATTTATAATTAATGCTTTAGGTTGTTTGGCCATTGGGGTTATAGCAGCCTACGCCATTAAAACTAACCATAGCCACATCGTAACCCAATTTGTTATAATCGGAATATTGGGCGGATTTACCACATTTAGTAGTTTTATGCTTGAAACAATGCAGTTATTAAAAAACGGAAAAACTGTATTAGCACTTACCTATTTATTGGGAAGTAACTTTATAGGTTTAGTTGCAATAATAATTGGATTTCAACTTCATAATTTATTTACTAAAGCATGAAAGGTTTAGTTATAAAATCAACGGGAAGTTGGTATCAGGTTCGTGCAGAAAACAATGAAGTAATTGCATGCAGAATAAAAGGCAAGTTTAGGTTAGATGGTATAAAACACACCAATCCAATTGCCGTTGGAGACATTGTAGAATATGAAATTGAAGCCAATAACGAACAAGTAACTGCAGTAATAAATAAAATTTACGATCGTAAAAACTACATCATACGTAAAGCTAGTAACTTATCCAAACAAACTCATATTATAGCAAGCAATATCGATCAAGCAATGCTTGTTGCATCATTGGTACATCCACAAACATCATTGGGTTTTATTGATAGGTTTATCATGACCGCAGAAGCCTATCACATTCCGGCAGTGATAATATTTAACAAGTCGGATTTATGTAGTGGAGAATTGAAAGAAATACTTGCTGAAACCATGAAGATATACAGTCAAATTGGTTACACTTGTTTTGAAACATCAGTAGTAGATGGCCAAAATACAGAAAAATTAAAATCGCTATTACATGATAAAACTACGCTAGTTGCTGGCCAGTCTGGTGTAGGTAAATCATCATTATTAAATAAAATATCTCATGGCCTAAATTTAAGGATAGGTGATATCTCAGCGTTTTCACAAAAAGGTACACATACAACCACATTTGCTGAAATGTTTGAATTAAGTTTTGGAGGAAATATCATCGACACTCCAGGCATAAAAGAGTTTGGTATTGTAGACTTTAACGAATCGGAGATATCGCATTATTTTAAGGAATTTAGGAAGTACATTCCTCAATGTAGATTTAACAATTGCAAACACTTAAACGAACCAGATTGTGCAGTTAAAACTGCTGTTAACAACCAACTGATTTCAGACGAACGTTACCAGAGCTACTTAAATATATTAACCAAAAAAGATTATTACGAATAGCAATGAAAGTAGTAATTCAAAGGGTACAAGAAGCTTCTGTGCAGGTTAATAATATAATAATAGGTGAAATAAAATTAGGGCTATTGGTGCTAGCTGGGTTTGAAGACACAGATAACCAAGAAGATTATGATTGGGTGAGTAACAAAATAATAAACCTACGAATATTTAATGATGAAAACCAAATAATGAACCTAAGTTGTTTAGACGTAGATGGAGAAATTCTATTGGTTAGTCAATTTACTTTACATGCTAGCACAAAAAAAGGCAATCGACCAAGTTATATTAAAGCTGCAAAACCAGAAGTTGCCATAATAAAATATGAAACATTCAAACAAACTTTAGAAACTCAGTTTTCTAAAAGAATAAATACTGGAGAATTTGGCGCAGATATGAAAGTGAGTTTAATAAATGATGGACCAGTTACTATAATTGTTGACAGTAAAAACAGAACATAAAAAAGCCCCAATCAAAGTTTGATTGAGGCTTTTTTATTATATCAATTGGAAATTAGTATTCCCATAAATCATGTTCTTTTTCAAACAATTCGTTCTTAATCCTTTCTGATTCTAATAATGCTGATATTCCATCATCTTTAAATTCAGAGAAATCTCTAATAGCAGCATCATATGGATTTGCTTCCTTAATAATGTAACTACTAAATAAACGTTGTTCAAACCAATCATCATAAGTTAAACGTGCAGCATCATTTTGTCGATTAAATACTTCCATATTAACAAGTATACCTCTCATGTCAGTAATGTCTTCATCACTTGCATCTTTGTGGTATTTTAACCAAGCCCAATTTTGCTCTCCAATTTCAACACCTTCTTTCTGAGGATAAACAACTAATGCAATGGCGATAATACGCACATACATTCTAGATTCTTTTTTATCAAAAATCCAATCTTCAACAATCTTATACTTATTAATATCTGCAGAAGTTAATGAAAGAGGAACACTATCTATCTCAATATTATTTGGATCATCAGGATCTCCGTTAGGGTCAATAAATCTTGTAACAGCTTTCATTTCTGCCATATAATCCCTAAACTCTTCAGGGCTACGAGATGAAGTCAAAGAATCATTAATATAAGCAGTTAACTTACCTGATAATACAGCATTATAAAGAATAACATTTAATGGATTCTTAGGCCATCTCATTGGTTGATTTTGTTTTTCGCGTGTATCAATAATACGCCAAACACGTTTAGCCCATAATACATCTGCTTCACGCAAATAAGGCCAATCTACTACCTTACGTTCTGTAACAGCCTGACGAGTGTATATAAAATCGTCATAAACTCCTTGTGCAAACAAAGGTGCAACCGTAAGTAGAATTACTAATGTTAATATTATTCTTTTCATACTTTTATTGTACATCAAATACTAATGGAGAAGGTAATGCACGATTTCCATCAGGACCTTTAACTTTAATAGAGGTAATCATAATTTTATCCCCCTTAACAGAGCGAGCAATAGCATTTTGCATTGAAGACGATAACTGTTGTCCTCTACCTTGTTCAAAGTATGCTTGTCCACCACGTTTAGGAATATGTAAAAACTGAAACTCATAAGGTATAAAGTTTACACCATCAAATGCAAAACCTTTTAAAGGAGCACGAATTACCGTTTGAGCTTTTAAAATAGCCAAAGGAGCACCACCACTCACATCTAAGGTACCCAAAGCTGGGATAGGATCTGCTACTTTACGAACGCGATAATCTGCTTCACCCATCTTTTTAGTTGCATTAGACGATTTATCTTTTACAGTACAAACAATTTTAATTGTAGATGCTGAGCCTGTAACTTTTAATAAATATTGACCAGTTGCAGGATCTTTACGTAAGCTACCACCACTTGAAGGTTCAACCGAAGGATTAACTTCAGAAGCTGCATAACCAGGAACAGATACCGAAATTGGATTATCTAAACCTATATACACAACATTCATTTTAGTAGCAGAAATTACTGCAATTGGCTTAACAGCAGTGTAGGCAAATTCAAAAGGATATTCTTCTTCTTTACCAGAAGCTCTTTTAGTTTTAATAACACCTTTTAATTTTTTCTCACCTTCACCACTAGCAGTTTGTTCAAACTTACCAATACCTGATTCGCTTTTAATTACTGTACCGTTTACTGTAACAGTGGCTTCAGTTTTTGAAGAGGCAGCAGCTAAAAAGATATCAGCAGCAAACTTACTTCCTACAGAAACATAAGTTCCGTTTGTAGGAATAACTTGAGCTTTAAAGTTATCAATAACAATAATATCTCCTGTTAAGTTTGCACGGAAGTAATCTAAAACTTGTGACTCGGTATTCTTTATATCATTCTGAGTTTTAGTTAAAATAGTATTTACTGCAGCCAAAGGAGTATGCTCAAACATTTGAGATTCCCAAGTGATTTTTGCCCCTTCATGTGGTTCAGGATCTAAAGTTACTAAATCACTTTTAATTGAAGCACGTTTTTCAGCAGGAACTAATGCTAATAATTTTTCGCGAGTGTCATTAATCTTTTTCTTTACTTCTTCACCACGCTTTTGTACAATCATCATGTTTGCATGAATCTCTGTATTACTCGCACCAACTATTTCTTCATCATCAGTTTTTCCATCTCCATTGCTATCTTCTTTTCTTCCACCTGTTGCAGTAATTAATTCTTCCTTTAAATCTTGGAAGTATTTTACTGCCTCCTTAGATATCTGAATTGCTTGGTTAGCTTTACTCTCAGCATCAATTGCAATTGGGTCAGTTGGGTGATCAGATTTGTATTTAGCAATAGCAGCAACTGCTTCTTGATTCTTCTTTTCAATATTTTCACCAGCACGAGCCATACTTACCTCCACTAAATGGAAGGCTTTCAAAATCTCGGCAGAAACATTTAACGCTAATAGCGCTGTTAACACGAGATACATCATGTTAATCATCTTCTGCCTTGGTGACGCATTACTATCTGCCATCTTATATTTTCTCCGTTATTGTTTATTAAATCAAAAAATTAGAAACGTGGCTAATTAATTAGCAGCACGATTAACACTCATTGCAGCTAACATATTGCCGTAAACATTGTTTAAAGCAGTTAAATTAGTTGACAATTTACCCATTTCTTTTCTAAAAGTTTCTGTTTCAGAATGGGTTTCAGATAAGTTGGTAACAACTTTAGATAAGTTACCTACAAACTCATTAATTGATTTTAAATGATTATTCGACTCTGTTATTTCAAGTTCGTAAACAGCGTTTAATGAACCTAAATTCTTAGTCATTCTTTCAATTTGAACACCATATTCTTTAGAACCTTCTGATGCTGTAATTAAACCACCAATAGCATCTACAGCTTTAGCGTATGAGCTACTAATACCATTAACTGATGCTGCCGCTGTTTGAACACTTTTTGTATATTCATCAGTTGCAACTGCTGCAGTTGAAAGGTCTTTTAAGTTAGTAACGTTTTCGCTTAAACTTTTTAGGCCGTTTCCTAAACTTTGAATTAATTCTGGACCAACTTTAGCTTCTTCAAGCATTTTATCTAGTTGTTGAGATACTGTACCTGAAGCAGCTTTCTTAGGTGCTTTCTCTTTTGTATCTAAACCAGCAAGCTCTGGATAAACTAAAGTCCAGTCGGTTTCTTTATGAAGTGGTTCAAAAGCCGATAATGTAAATAAGAATGCTTCAGTTAATAAACCAATCATTAACATTGTATCTGCACCTTTCCAATGTAATATTTTAAATAACGCGCCAACGATTACAACTGCTGCACCTAGACCGTAAACTTTAGCCATCATTTTTTTAAATAATGTACTTTCGAAGAAACTGTTTGAACTTGACATTTTAAAATTCTGTTTTAAATGGGTTAATTGAATTAATTAAATTTATTTTAGTTGTTTGTGTGTGTTAATTTTTATCTCTATTTGAGCGGCCGATGTAGCTCATCGCACAACGGAATCCAACATAAGAGTTGCAACTATCTTGATACTCATAAGAACGTGTACCATTTTGAATGTAGTAAGCCACATCTTTCCAAGAACCACCACGAATAGTTTTACGTTTTAAGGTTTCTGGGTCAGTTTCTTTAGCATCATATTGATAGTCTGGATTTAAATCATGTGTGAATAAATTACCAGATTCTGCATAAGCTGTACTTGTCCATTCTGCTAAATTACCAGCCATATCATATAATCCAAAATCATTAGGGAAATATGATGCAACACGAATTGGATATACACCACCGTCTGAAGCATACTCACCACGACCTGGTTTAAAGTTAGCCAATGCACAACCTTTAGCGTTGCGAATATATGGGCCACCCCAAGGATACATAGTTTGATCACGTCCACCACGAGCTGCAAATTCCCACTCATATTCAGTTGGAAGACGGAAGCTTGTTACAGTATTCTCCATGATATCAGCATAGAAAGAGTTTAAGTATTTAGTTCTCCAATCACAAAATGCATTAGCTTGATGCCAGTTTACACCAACAACAGGATAATCATCATATTTTGGATGCCAGAAATAAACTTGGGTCATTGGTTCATTGTATGAATAAGTATAATCACGAATAAACACCAATGTATCAGGATAAATTTCTACTTCTTTTTTCTTCTTAAAATCAGCACGATTAACATTTTTCCAGTTTTGACGTTTAACTTGAGCTGCAGCACGTTGGTCAATAAACTCGTAGCTATATATTAGCTTACGAACATCAATTTGCTTTACTTTATAATAAGTTTCAGCTTGGTTATAGAAAAAGCTCTTGATATCGTCATTGTCTTTGACATCCTCGTTATCAATTTTTTCGTTCCAATTCAATCCTCTCATAGATTCATCCTCTTCACCTTCGGGTAGTGGATAAAAATACTTTTCAGGATTAGCTTCAGCTAGTTTATTTCTAAACAATGAATCTTGAACCCAATATACAAACTGACGATATTCGTTGTTTGTAATTTCCGTTTCATCCATGTAAAAAGCGGTGATGGTTATTTGCCTGTTTGGGGCAATTTGAGCCATAGGAATGTCCTGCTCGTTAGCACCCACGTGAATTGAGCCAGATGGAACATAGATTGTACCATAAGGTTGTGGGTGAAACCATGTTCTTCTTCCAGGTACACCGGTTAGTTCGCCCTTGTCACCACCCATGCCGCAGCTGAATAGTGTTGTAATTATCAGGGCTGATATAAACCATTTGATGTTTTTCATTTTGGAATGATAAAATTAGTTTTAATAAGGCAAAATTATATTTTTACATTAAAAAAGCAAGATTTCAGTAATATTTTTACTTTACTGAACGATAATATCTGCTAATTTATTGTTAATCACTATAAAAATCTTGGTGTATAAATTGGTTTAACTGTTTTAGTAGGTGGTTCAGTTTTGAATTTAAAGCAATGACGGTAGCTTAACTCAACTGTACCATTACTAAATTGAGATAAACGACTTGTAGTTAAATCGTATGAAACTACAAGACTTGAGTTATCACTAAATTTGTAACCACCTAACAATGCTATTGCATCAATAGTTCTATAGGTTATACCACCAAGAATATTTCCGTTATAAGTAGTCATTACATTTAAATCTAAAGTAGTTTTAACAGCGCTTTTCACAAGAATATTGGGCTCAATAGTAAAAGTACCCATATCATACACAACGCCCATCATTAAATAATAGTGCATTGCTGCTTTATATTTTATATTACCGTATTCAACATTAGCTTGATTTAAGTGAGTTGCAGACAAACCAGCATATGCTTTTTCAAATATGGATATTTGTTGTGTTTTATAATAAACTCCGAAATTAAAATCCATTGCATTACCCGTAACTAACTGATTTGGTATTGAAGGGTCGCCTTGCATTTGAGCTCTTAATTCTTTTCCATTTAATGACTTTTGAATAATACCAACACCAATACCACCAGAAAGGATGTGTTGATTAGCAAAAGTGTGATGATAAGCGACAGAAAGAGTAGGCGTTAAAGTACTTTCATGACCTTGCTGGTCGCTCAATATATTTAAACCTACACCCAGTTTACCATTAAACAACGGAGCATGAATATTACCTCCAATTGATTGCGGGCTTCCTCCCTTTTCATTTGATCCAAATCCTAACCACTGCGAACGTCCAATTAATGTTGCACAAATCTTCCCATCTTCGCTACCAGCAAAAGCAGAATTGTAGTTTAATGTATTACGAAAAAAGTGCGTAAACTGCGCATCTTGCTGCGCAAAAACAGTATTTATTCCAGTTGCTAATAGTATACCTAGTAATAGTTTCTTCATGCTTTTTTAATAGAATATTGGGTACTTATTGATTAACAATTATACTACATAAATTTAAAAAACAAAAGCTTTTTTTATACCATAAAAAAAGCGGCAACTGAGGTAGTGCCGCTTCTTAACAAAAAATTTGTTAAAATTATTTCTTGTTATTTGCTTCGATGTATTTCTCTAAAGCCATTATCATGCTAGGACTTTCGGGACTTGGCGCCATAATGTTAATTTTTAGTTTAGCATCGGTTATGGCCTTAACAGTGGTTGCACCCCATGCTGCAATGCGTGTATTATTTTGTTTAAATTCAGGAAAATTTTCGAACAATGAGCGTATATCAGCAGGGCTAAAAAAACAAATTATATCATAATTTACATGTGTTAGGTCACTCAAATCAGATGAAACAATCAAATAAAAGAATGCCTCTTTATATTTAAATTTATTTTTCTTCATGAACTTTTCAATGTCTGGCTTTCTCCAATCGCTACAAGGAAACAAATAGTTTTCAGTCGGATGATTTTTAATCACATGCAAAAGTTCTTGCTCAGTTGATTTTCCGGTAAAAACCTTACGTTTTCTTACTTGAATGTATTTTGCTAAATAATTTGCGATACTATCATTTACACAAAAGTATTTTGTTTCAGGAGGCATTTCAACTTTAGCTTCCGTACACATTCTAAAAAAATGATCAACAGAGTTTCGGGAGTTAAGTATAATAGCAGTATGGTCTAATAGGCTAACCTTTTGGGATTTGAATTCCTTAAAATTAATAGGCGATACTGTTATAAAAGGCCTAAAGTCTATTTTTAAATTTAACCGTTTTGCTAATTCAAAGTATGGCGATTTCTCAGAATCAGGCTTTGGCTGAGAAATTATAATACTTTTAACTTTGGTAGTTTTCAAATTTGATAATTGTTTAAAAATTTAACAATAATAAACCAAGGGGCTATTTCGAGAGCGCAAAGATACAGAAATAAATAAAATGTAGGGAAACTGAAAAAACTATTACTTAATAACACCAATCGAACAACCCTGTAAAACACACTTATAAAAAATATAGCAATGGTAGCTTGAGATAACACATTAGCTAACAAAGGATTATTTGCATATATACTTACTACAACAACTGGAAATACAACTAGCGCTACAAAATTATTAACAGAAATGGTATTACTTACAAAGCCAATTGCCAAGTTTTTCATTTGTAATAAACCACCTAAAATGTAGTGTAAAATAAATTTGCCAAGGTAAAGTAGGAATAAAATAATTAAAACAGCACCAAATTGTTGGAAGTAATTATCAAAAATTACTACATGAATTAATTCCATGTAATTGGTGATAAACATTGCACCAATAAACAAATAAATTGCGAATAATTGTAAAAACACAAACCCAAAATTTGATCGTTGATCTTCCCAAATCTTTCTACTTAATTTTAGGTTAAATACTGAAAGCATAAACGTACGGAAATTGTTTGAGTTTGAAATACGCACAAATGCTATGTAAGCTAATGTAAGAATGATTACTATAAATTTCCACTGATTATCAATGGAGTTTCTATACTTAATTTCTTTTACAGTTGGAAGGTTTCTTCTAAATAACTTTCGTTCAAAATACTGGTTTTGAATGCCAGCATATGATTTAAAAATAGCATTTAAAACAGTATCATTAGAGATTGTATCTAACAAACTGAACTTAGATAAGTTAACTCGAAATTTGGGTTTGCTTATGGTATCAAAAAACAAGCTATCAGTTTCGGCAGAGGCACTATCTAAATCGAAAAAAAACGTATCTGTATTTTGTTCATTTTGTTGCGCTAAAATTCGACTCGAAAAAAACAAGTTACTTATTAAAAATATACACGCTAACAGTTGTTTCATTTAAAAATAATTCACAAATCCAAAGTGAACTTTTGCTTTATCAAACTCTATCGAATTATTAAATTGTTTTCCTACGGCATAATACAAAGAAAATATACCCGCACCTGTTTCAAAATTTAACCCTGCGCCAAAACCATAAGGTAAATCAGTAATGGTTGGGTTTAGAATTCTGTTTTGATACCAGGCTCCATTCCAAAATAATAGTACATGACTATTTTGTTGAAGTAAATATCTTAACTCTGTATTTAGTATTCCAAAAGAAGATGCGAATATAGCTTGTTCATCGAAACCTTTTAATGTACGAATTCCACCAAGTCTGAATAACTCACTAAAAAACAATGTTGGCGCTTTTATGTGGCCAAAACTACCTTCAAACCTAATAGCAGCGCGTTTTGCAATGGGTATAAATACATCACCTTTACCAGTAAACCTGTATTGTGTTGAGGACAAAGTCATCGTATCATAGATACTTTTTGAAGATCCATCAGCCGAAAGAAACTTAATTCCATCAACAGTAGGATTTTTAATAATACTTTTTGAGCCGATAGCTGCAGAAATTTCAAACCCAAAACCTTTTCGGGGATTTAAATAATAATCATAGCGAGAAATTTTTGTAGCTATACCGTATAAATTCACCCTCAAATCATTTGAAGATGGCAATGATTTTGTAACTCTAATAACATTGGTATCAACTGTTAAAAGCGAAGTGGTTTGTAAACTATAAAATACTTTAACATAATCGTTTCCTATTAATCGGTATTGTATTCCAATATCGTGTTTAACATCTAAAAAAGTACTGTCAAATTTTAGCAAATTTAATTCGTAATCAACCCCAATATTACTTTTAGCAATATATGGCCAAAGTATATGTGTATTTAATTGCTGAGAACCATTTAAAAAACTTTTAAACGCTAAATCGAAACCTTTGCCAGTGCCAAATAAGTTTTGTAGCTTAAGATTTGCTTCGCCAGTAATTAATAGTTTATTGTTATTGTTATCGCTGGATGGGGCAAAGCCAATTATTCCATCTACACTACTACTTTGCTTGTTGGTAAGGTATACAACAGGTTTTGCTACAGCACCAACAAAATAAACTAATGATGAACGAGTGGCTTTAACAAATTGTAACTGACTTAATCTGCTATCAATGTTTTTTAATAAAAGTTCGTTGTAAGGTGCATCTTTTTTTAATCCTAAATATTTAGCCACAAACCATCCTTTAATATTGGCATCACCAATAATTTCGATGGTATCAAGTTTAATTAAATCACCTTTATCAAGATTTAATGTGGCCGATATTCCTTCATTGGTAAACTTAACACTATCTAATTTTAGCTGAGCAAAAGGATAGCCATTTTGTTCGAGATATTGCAACATTTTTGCAACCTTTTGTGAATAAGAAATGTGGTTATAAGTTTTGTTATAAAACAAATTTTCGCGCCATCCGCTTGCCGTTATCACATCTTCGGAAACATTGCCTTTGGTTAGTTTAATCCATTTAAAAGATTGGCCTAAATCAATATTTACATTACAAACCGAATCAACAAAACTTAATTGCATAACACTTGCTGTTAGGTATGATTGAGTGGCTAATTGAAGTAATGTATTATTAATTTTAAATATGCATTGTACAGAATCGATTGGGGTATTATCAGAAGTTATAACTTTATTTAAAATAAGATTACTCACGCTATCGGTAACCCAGTTAATTTTATAAATAGCCTGTGACTGCGCTGCATTAATTTGCAGCACCAATAGCAATACAGTTATTTTAAAATACCTTTGTGGCACTTTTCAAATTAAACGATTTATCTCTGCAATAACGAAAAACATTGGCTTCATTATACATTCATATCCCTTTTTGCAAGCAGGCATGTAATTATTGCAATTTTCATTTTAGCACACAAACACAATATGCAGCAAAAATGGTTAATGCCATTTGTAACGAAATGCACTTGCGTAAACATGAATTAAATAACCAACCATTAGCAAGTATTTATATTGGAGGAGGAACACCAACAATACTTAGCAATGATTTATTATTGTTATTATTTGCGGGTATTTATAAAAACTTTGAGGTAAATGTTGATGCAGAAATAACCATTGAAGCCAACCCTGATGATGTAACAATTGACAAATTAAAAGCAATAAAACAAACGCCTGTAAATAGGTTTAGTATGGGTGTGCAAAGTTTTTTTGATGAGGATTTAATTTGGATGAATCGCGCGCACAAATCGCATGAGGCAATGGATAGTATTAAACTTATTCAAGATTTTGGGTTTGAAAAAATCTCCATCGATTTAATTTATGGTGGCCCCACCCTATCAAACCAAAACTGGATAAAAAACTTAGAAAAAGTTGATGAACTAAACCTACATCATGTTTCGGCATATTGCTTAACAGCCGAAGCAAAAACTGCTTTACAACACCAAATTAACAAAGGAAAACTACCTGCACTTGATGAAGAAAAAGCGGCAGAGCAATTTGAGTTAATGATTAAATACCTTGGGAAATATGGGTTTGAACAATATGAAATAAGCAATTTTGCACGTAATAAACAATACGCAATTCACAATACCAGTTATTGGCAAAACAAATCATATTTAGGAATTGGCCCTTCTGCACATAGCTTTAATGGCGAACAACGCAGTTGGAATATTGCCAATAACCAGCAATATATGAAACAAATTTTGCAAAATATTTTACCAAATGAGGTTGAGGTTTTAACACCAGAAAACCGCATTAACGAATATATAATGACAGGTTTACGCACCATTTGGGGATGTAACTGGCAAGAGATTACAACCCGATTTGGGAAAGATTACGCAGTATTATTGGATAAAAAATTAATACCGTATGTTGCTGCACAAAAAATTGAAAACAATAACGAACGGTTTAAATTAACACCACAAGCTAGAATTTTAGCTGATGGCATTGCAAGCGATTTGTTTTTTTAGTGTTGAATTATTTACTGCTGTAGTAATTTTTATTACACTCATCAATAAATTGTAAAATCTCAACCCTACCTATTTTTTTAAGTGCTGAAGTTTGAAAGATTAATGGAAGCTCTTCCCAATCCTTTAATAATTCTTCTTTAAACTTTTTTACATTTTTTGCCGTATCCGATTGTTTGTTTTTATCGGTTTTGGTAAATATTACGGCAAGCGGAACACCCCATTCGGCAACGCTATTTATAAAATCTAAATCTTTTGCTTGTGGATCTATTCTGCTATCAACCAAAATAAAAACAATTTGAAGGTGCTCTCTATTTTTGATGTAATCCTCCATAGAATCTTCCCATTGGCTGCGCAAAGTTTTACTTCTACGGGCATATCCATATCCAGGCAAATCAACCAAATACCATTTATCATCAATTAAATAATGATTTATAGTAATTGTTTTACCCGGGTTTGATGAGGTACGGGCCAACTCTGTTCTACTAACAATCATATTAATAAGTGATGATTTACCTACATTACTCCTGCCCGTAAATACGTATTCGGGGAAGTGATCATTAGGACAACCAGCTAAATTGGCCGAACTTTTTGCGAACTTTACTTGTTTAATTTCCATGTAATTATTTTACAAAGCTAACAACCTAATTGGAATACCTTATTTTTGCAAACAATTTTTTACGATTTTGATAGAAGTTAAACCATACAAAGACGCAGAAAGCAGTAAGCGTGAGCAAGTTGAACAAATGTTTGACAGTATTGCTCCGAAATATGATTTTTTAAATCGTTTTTTATCTTTAGGGATAGATCAGATTTGGAGAAGAAAAGCGATTAATTCGCTGAAAGAAGTAAGCCCTAAACAGATATTAGATGTGGCTACTGGCACTGGCGACTTGGCGATTGCTGCACTAAAACTTAACCCCGACCATGTAACAGGGATTGACATAAGCAACCAAATGTTAGAAGTGGGCAGAGTGAAAATTAAGGATAAAAACCTAAATAATAAAGTAACTCTGCAACAAGCAGATTCGGCTAATTTACCTTTTAGCGACAATAAATTTGATGCAATAACCGTTGCATTTGGAGTGCGTAATTTCGAATTTTTACAACAAGGCATTGACCAAATGTATAGGGTTACCCGAAAAGGAGGTAAACTTGCTGTACTAGAATTTAGTATGCCAAAATCATTTCCATTTAAACAATTTTACTACTTTTACTTTAAACATATTTTACCAAGTTGGGGTGCAATGATTAGTAAAAGCAAAACAGCCTACACTTATTTACCAGAATCGGTTAAACACTTTCCGGAAGGAGAACAATTTGCTGCATATTTAAAAAATGCAGGATACACTAATATTAAAATTCGTCCACTAACATTCGGAATTTGTACGCTATACACCGCCATAAAATAATACTGCTAATAGTAATTACCTTAACGTGCAGTTATCAATTGTATGCCCAAGCAAATATGGAGCAATACGATAATAAACGCTTGCACTTTGGATTTACCATTGGTAGCAATATTGGCCGTATGCGAATTGATAGAAATACTGCACGAACACCAATTGACACCGTAAAAAACATTAACGAAGTAACTTATCCTGGTATTGGATTAGGCGCAATTACCAACTTACACCTTAACCAAAATTGGGACCTACGGTTACTATTCCCTGTGATTTCGTTTGTGCAAAGAAATTTAGAATACGAGTTTGATAACAGTAAAAAAACTGCCGAAATAGAATCTGCTTATTGTGATGCATCATTATTAATAAAATTCAAATCAGACCGAAGGAAAAACACCCGTGTATACGTAATTGGTGGTTTTCGCGGAAGTTATGATTTAGCATCAACAACAAAACAAGACAGAAGTTTAGCAAAACCGGTTGTATCACTAAAGCCATTGTCGTTTGGCTACGAAGCAGGTATTGGTTTAGATATGTACTTCGAATACTTTAAGTTTTCGCCCGAAATAAAATTTTGCAGCACATATGGTAATATCTTATTTAAAGATGGTTATGTTTATACCGAAGCCATTTACCGTTTAACACCGCAATTAATTCAATTTTCTTTACACTTTGAGGGATAAGGAATTTACCTTAGCACACTACGCATGAATTTTAATTTACTAAAAACAGATACACATACCAATGCCCGTGCAGGTGTATTACAAACTGGCAGAGGCCCAATAGAAACGCCTATTTTTATGCCCGTAGGCACACAAGCTACTGTTAAAAATATAAACCAACAACAGCTAAAAAATGATATTAATGCGCAAATAATATTGGCAAATACATACCATGTGTATTTAAGGCCAGGCTTAGAAGTAATTAATAAAGCAGGCGGTATACATAAATTTATAAATTGGGACAGGCCAATGCTAACAGATAGCGGAGGTTTTCAGGTATTTTCGCTTACCGGCATTAGAAAAATTAAAGAGGAAGGTGTTGAATTTAAATCGCATTTAGACGGAAGTAAGCATTTTTTTTCGCCCGAAGGTGTGATGGATATTCAGCGAACAATTGGGGCTGATATTGTGATGGCATTTGATGAATGTACACCTTACCCGTGCGAATATGATTATGCAAAAAGATCGATGCACATGACCCACCGCTGGCTAGATAGGTGCATTGAACAATTTGATAAAACAGAACCATTGTATGGTGTTGAACAAAATTTATTTCCAATTGTACAAGGAAGTGTTTACAAAGATTTACGCATACAATCTGCCGAATATATTGCAAAACAAGACAGACCAGGTAATGCAATTGGTGGATTAAGTGTGGGCGAACCAGCAGAAGACATGTATGAAATGACTGAGTTAGTTTGTGGCATATTGCCTAAAGAAAAACCAAGGTATTTAATGGGTGTTGGTACTCCTCAAAACATATTAGAGTGCATAGCTTTAGGTATTGATATGTTTGATTGTGTGATGCCAACACGTAATGCACGACATGGATTTATATTTACCAGTGAAGGTGTAATTAACATAAAAAACCAGAAATGGAAATTTGATTACAGCGCTTTAGATGAAACATTTACACCAGAATACAGTAAGGCATATTTACGCCATTTAATACATACTGGAGAAAACTTAGGCGCACAAATAGCCAGCAAACAAAACCTAATGTTTTATATGTGGTTGGTAAAAGAGGCGCGTAAGCATATTATTGAAGGTGATTTTGCTGCTTGGAAAACCCAAACCCTAAAGACCATTACGGTTAGATTATAATTTAATAAAAAATAAAAATGCGTGCTATTATTGCAGAATTGCTAATAGGCTGCAAAAGCATGAAAACAATAGATAGATACATTATAAAAAAGTTTTTAATAACCTTTGTATTTGCATTGGGGTTATTTGCGCTTATTGCCATTTTTATTGATATTAGTGAAAAGATAGATGATTTTTTAAAACGTAAACCACCATTTTTAGTGGTAGTTTTTGATTATTACATTTATTTTTTACCCTACTTTTTTGGCATGTTTAGTCCAATATTTGTGTTTTTAAGTGCCATGTTTTTTAATAGTAAATTGGCGCAAAACACAGAAATTATTGCCATACTAAATAGCGGTATTAGCTACAGAAGATTTTTAAGGCCATACCTAATTTCTGCGGGATTGCTTGCTGCTGTATTTTTATACCTAAACACCATGATTATTCCTTATTGCGATAAAAAAAGATACGCATTTGAAGAAGAATGGATAAAGGAAAGAAAAACTACCCAAAGCAATAATATTAGTTGCGTTGTAGAGCCAGGAACAATACTTCACTTAGAATCATTTAATTATTTAGATAGCACAGGATACAACGTATCAATTGAGCGGTTTGAAAACTTTAGGGTAAGCCAACGCATATTTGCAAACCGATTATTATGGAATAGAGATACTAAAAACTGGCGATTAGAATATTACCAAAGAAGGTTATTTAAAGACAGTATTGAAATAATTGAAAAAGGAAACTTTTTAGATACCACATTACGCATTAGTCCTGATGAATTTATTGTTAAATCGCAATTTGTATCATCAATGACTAACCCCGAATTAAACGAATACATAAGACGCGAAAAAGAAAAAGGCTCACCCAATATTAGCAAATATTATGTTGAGCTTTATAAACGTATTGCCACACCGTTTTCATTTTTTATATTAACATTATTGGCTGTAGCCATATCATCAAAAAAGAGCAGAGGCGGAACAGGCGTGGCGCTTGGCATAGGCATATTTTTAACTTTTACGTTTTTATTGGTGATACAAGTATTTAACACGCTAGGCATAACCCATGTATTACCACCTGCAATTGCAGTTTGGACACCCAATGTAATGTTTTTAATAGTTGCATTAATTATGACCAAACTAGCTCCAAAATAACATGCAGGTAAACAAATTTATTCAGTTACACATTATCATTTTGCTTTGGGGATTTACACCAGTTTTGGGTAAACTAATATCTTTTGGAGCATTAGATTTAGTTTGGTACAGATTGGCCATATCGGTTGTTGGATTATGGTTATTTATGCTTTACAAAAAAGAAAAAATAAACTTAGGTATCAAACCAATAATACACCTTAGCTTAATAGGTTTTGTGGTAGGTTTACATTGGTTCTTTTTTTACCATGCAATAAAAGTTAGTAATGTAAGTGTTACCATGGCAGGCTTTAGCACCATAACTTTATTTGCAAGTTTTTTTCAGCCCTTACTATTAAAAACAAAATTTTATTGGGGTGATTTTATTTATGGCGTGATATTAACCATAGGCTTAAGTATCATTTTTAAGTTTGAAAGCGGACAATTACTTGGATTAGTTTATGGAATTTTAGCTGCAATAACGGCCGCATTTTTTGGCGTGTATAATGGCAAATTGATTAAAAGTTACGGTGCATATAAAATCACTTTTTACGAGTTTGCAGGGGCTTTATTATTTATTACAATAGGTAAGTTTTTGTTTGATAAAAATGGACTTACACTGCCAGCTATAAACCTTACCGATGGAATTTATATTTTAATTTTAAGTGTAGTTTGTACCATTATTGCATTTACATGGAGTGTAGAAATACTTAAACTATTTAGCCCATTAACAGTTATAATAACCAACAATTTAGAACCAATTTATGGCATAGCTTTTTCGTTGGTATTATTTGGCAATAGTGAATATATGAGTACCCAATTTTACATTGGTGCAGCAATAATTTTACTAAGTGTATTTACCTATCCTATCATTAAACAAAAGTTAACCAACAGGATTTAATGAAGCCAATAAAATATTTTTTAACAGTAATAGTTAGCATTGTTTTAACCATATCAGCACAAGCTCAGGTAAAGCTTAATAGTGGTGATTTATTGTTTCAGAATATTGATTGCGGACCACTTTGCGATGCGATTGAGCAAGTAACAAATGGCAAAGACAGTTTAAAGTTTTCGCACATTGGAATGGTTTATTTAAAAGCGGATAGCGTATATGTAATAGAAGCAATTGGTAAGGCTGTTGTATTAACTCCGTATGTGCAATTTAAATCAAGAACAACTAATAAATTATATTTGGGTCGATTAAAAAGTGTTTATCAACCATTAATTGATAGTGCAATTTACTTTGCTTTAAACAAATTAGGAACACCTTATGATGAAGCGTTTTTGTATAACAATAAAAAATATTATTGCAGCGAATTGATTTATGATGCATTTAAAGCAGCTAACAAGAATGAAGCATTTTTTATACTTGAACCAATGACATTTAAATTACCCAACTCGAATACTTATTTTAAGGCTTGGGTTGATTATTATAAAAAACTAGGTATTGAAATTCCTGAGGGAAAACCCGGTATTAATCCCGCAGGAATATCGAGAAGTAATAAACTAAATTGGATTGGAATAATTAATTAAATATTATGATAGTACACATTGTATTTTGGAAGCTTAATGAAGAAGCAAATGGCATGAGCAAAGTTGAAAACGCAAAAGCCATCAAACAAAAACTTGAAGATTTAAATGGCAAAATTAAAGGCTGTTTAAAAATAGAAGTAGGGTTTGATTTTTTACACTCAGCAGAAAGTGTAGATGTAGTTTTATACAGCGAATTTGAAAGCAAAGAAGCTTTAAATTTTTATGCAAATCATCCATTACACAAAGCTGTAATGCCTTTTATTGCCGAAGCCAGAAGCGAAAGAAGAGTAGTAGATTACGAAAAATAAGCCATGTATCAATTAATTATAACTCGCCAAATGTGGGTAAAAAACAAGTTATAATATTAAATCAATCAAACAAATTGTATATTTGTAATTGTTATACAGCATCCTTATGAAGGAAATAAGCATCTTATTTAAGATAAATTCCTCAAAACATAACCTGCACTTGTATATCATAATAAATTATAAATATGGCAACAATAATTGGCAGGACAAAGGAACTTGATGCATTTATAACGCTTGAAAGTTCAAGCAAATCAGAGTTTGTAGCTGTATACGGAAGAAGACGAGTAGGCAAAACATACTTGATACGAAATGCGCTAAAAAATAACTTTACCTTTCAATTAACTGGTTTAGCCAATGCTAGCATGAAACAGCAATTGGCCAATTTTAATGTAGCCATAACAAAGTTTAGTAAGGCTAAAAAAGCACCCGATTTACCCACAACTTGGTTTGAGGCATTTAGGCAACTTATTGAATTACTGGAGAAGAATAAAGCATCAAAAAAAGTAATCTTTATTGATGAATTACCTTGGTTAGACACTCCAAAATCAGGATTTATTAGTGCACTTGAACATTTTTGGAATGATTGGGCATCAGCCAGAAAAGACATTCTGCTTATTGTTTGCGGATCGGCTGCATCATGGATGATAAGTAAACTAATTAATAATAAAGGCGGGTTGCACAACAGGGTTACCTATAAAATGAAAATAGAACCATTTACATTAAGTGAATGTGAAAGCTTTTTACAATCTAACCATGTTAATTGGAATCGTCATCAAATTATAGAGACATACATGACAATGGGTGGAATTCCATTTTATTTAGAGGCCATCAAACCAACATTAAGTGCTGCGCAAAATATTAACAATTTATGTTTTACGGAAAATGGACTACTAAATGATGAGTTTAACAACTTATATGCATCTTTATTTAAATACTCAAATAACCATATTGCAGTAGTTGAAGCATTAAGTAAAAAAACAATGGGCCTAACCCGTGAAGAAATTATTAAACTAGCGAAACTACCAGGTGGTGGCGGCACATCAAAAGTATTAGACGAATTAGAAGTAAGTGGTTTTATTAGAAAGTATATTCCATTGGGCAGAAGAATTAAAGACAGCCTTTATCAGCTTACCGATTTTTATACCATGTTTTATTTTAAGTTTATTAAAAACAATAAATACAACAACAAAAACTACTGGTTAAATATTATTGATACACCAAAACACAGAGCATGGAGCGGGTATGCTTTTGAGTTAATATGTTTAACACACATTAACCAACTAAAAAAAGCATTAGGTATTAGCGGAATACAAACCACGGTAGCATCGTGGAGAAGTAAAAATGCAGCAGAAGGTGCACAAGTTGATTTATTAATAGAAAGGAAAGACGAAGTAATTAACTTAATAGAAGCCAAGTTTTCTATTAATAAATTTACCATTGATAAAAAATATGCAGCTAATTTAAGAAACAAAATTGGCACGTTTAAAAGCGAAACAAAAACCAATAATGCTGTACATTTAAGCATGGTAACTATTTATGGAATTACACCAAACGAATACGCTACAGGCCTAGTACAACAAAGCATAACAGCCGACAGCTTATTTTAATAAAATATATTTTAAAAATTATAACTCGCCAAATGTGGGTATAAAAGTATAGATTTGGCGAGTTATAGATTAAATGGTATACGCTAAAATATCTTGTAAAACTTTTTTAGCATGTGCAATTCCTGCAACGTGTTGTATACCCAAAATTAAACTTTTAGCAGTTTGTTTTAACTTGCATCGTTGTGCATTTTGCTGTACAAATTGCAGCATTTTGGTAAACACCTCGCTTTGGTAATAATTCTGTTTTTTCTCGTCAGGGAAATACGCAGCAAAAGCACTGTTTTTCATTACAATTTTTTCAAAGCCCAATTGTTTGGCTAATTCACGCAGTTTAATCATTTCAATTAAATCCCAAACCTGCGGTGGTGGCTCACCAAACCTATCTTTAAGTTGAGCCGCAAATTGTTCTAATTGCACTTCATTTGTAAGTGATGAAAGCTCGTTATATAAACTTAAACGCTCTGCAATATTTCTTACATAATCATCCGGAATTAATGCTTCCAAATCTGTTTCTATGGTACAATCTTTGGCTTCTATTTTATGTATTTGTTCTTCTTTAAATAGTTCAGCAAACTCGTCTTCTTTTAGTTCTTGAATGGCTTCGTCTAATATTTTATTATACATTTCAAAACCAATTTCGGCAATAAAACCACTTTGTTCGCCACCCAATAAATTACCCGCACCGCGAATATCTAAATCGCGCATGGCCACATTAAATCCACTTCCTAAATCACTAAACTCTTCAATGGCTTGTAATCTTCTGCGTGCATCATTTGTTAAACTATGCATGCTAGGAACCATTAAATAACAGAATGCCTTTTTATTACTACGCCCTACTCTACCGCGCATTTGGTGCAAATCACTCAACCCAAACATGTGGGCATTATTTATAATTATGGTATTTGCATTACTAATATCCAAACCACTTTCGATAATGGTAGTAGCAATTAACACATCATAATCGGCTTCAATAAATTTAAGCATTACATCTTCTAACTTATCACCTTCGAGTTTACCATGTGCAACACCAACTTTTACATTAGGGCAAAGACGCGTAATTCTTTCAGCCAAATCATAAATATCTTTAACACGATGATGCACAAAAAACACTTGTCCACCACGCTCTACCTCAGCCATAATAACTTCTTTAACCAAATCATCGCTATAACTGTGTAACTCGGTAGTTACAGGTTGACGATTTGCAGGAGGCGTGTTAATGATTGACAAATCGCGAGCACCCATTAACGAAAAATGTAAGGTACGCGGAATTGGCGTGGCAGTAAGCGTTAACGAATCTACATTTACCCTAAATGCTTTAAGTTTTTCTTTAGCTGCAACTCCAAATTTTTGTTCCTCATCAATAATCATTAAGCCTAAATTTTTAAACTTAATTTCTTTGCTTAAAAGCTTATGAGTGCCTATTAAAATATCAACTTTACCTTCGGCTACTTTTTGTTTTACATCGGTTTGTTCAGCAGCAGATCTAAACCTATTGATGTAATCTACATTACACGGAAAACCTTTTAAACGCTCTTTAAACGTACGATAGTGTTGGTTTGCAAGAATGGTAGTTGGAACTAAAATGGCCACTTGTTTACTATCACACACCGCTTTAAATGCAGCACGAATAGCAATTTCTGTTTTACCAAATCCCACATCACCACAAACCAATCTATCCATTGGATGCGGATTTTCCATATCCTTTTTAACATCGGCAGTTGCCTTACTTTGGTCGGGCGTATCCTCATACATAAAACTGGCTTCTAATTCCACTTGCATGTAATTATCTGGCGAAAACGCATGACCTTCTTGCGCCTTACGAGATGCATATAATTTTATTAAATCACGTGCAATATCTTTAACCTTCTTTTTGGTATTGTTTTTTGCTTTTTCCCAAACATCACTACCCAATTTATGTACACGCGGCTCGTTACCATCCTTACCAACAAACTTGCTAATTTTATGTAGTGAATTAATGCTTACATACAATAAATCATTATCACGATATACAAGCCTAACCGCCTCTTGAATTCGTCCATTGATTTCAATTTTTTCAAGCCCAGCAAACCTTCCTACGCCATGATCAATATGGGTTACAAAATCACCAGGTTTTAAATCGCGTAATTCTTTTAAAGTAATTATGCGACTTTTGCTATAACTATTTCGCACCTTACCACGGTAAAATCTATCAAATATTTGGTGCTCGGTATAACAGGCTAATTTTACATCTTTATCAATAAATCCTTTAGAAATGGCATGGTAAATTGGGTCGAACTTTACCTCTTTATCCAAATCATCAAAAATGGTATATAACCGCTCCACTTGTCGGCTGCTATCACTAAATATTAAATTAGAATACTCTTGGGTTTGATTTTGTTTTAAATTTTCGATGAGTAACCTAAAGTTTTTATGGAAAACAGGCTGAGGGCTAATCTCAAAAGTTATTTTGGTTGATGCTTTATACTTAGTGCGTGAGCCAAACTCAACGATGTGGTAATTTTTAAATTGATTGATTACCCGTTGCGGAGTATCAAATAAATTCTCAATCGGCTCAATGGGTTCATCACCATCTTCGGGCTTGTGTTTTTCTAATATATTTAATGCTTTTTCCCAGCCTAATTCAATCTGTTGAAGTGAAAAATTTGCATCTAAAAGCCAGACTATGGTATCATCTTGCAAATAACTAAAAATAGAATTGCGTAGGCTGGAATTGGTTTCTTTTTGAACATTTGGTATAATAAAAAACCTATCAACTTTTTTTACAGAAAGCTGCGTATTTGGATCAAAAGTTCTGATACTTTCAATCTCTTCGCCATTTAATTCGATACGATAAGGCTGATCGTTACTAAACGAAAACACATCAACAATTCCACCTCTAATACTAAATTGGCCTGCTTCGTAAACAAAGTCGGCACGCTCAAAATGATGTTCGGTTAAAAACTCCATAAAAAACTCCAAATCGAAAGGTTGGCCAACCTTTAACTCAAAAGTATTTTGGGTAAGTTCTTTTTCGCCAATAACCAATTCGCAAAGTGCTTCGGCAGTGGTAACAATTAACTCGCCTGTTGTGCTGTGTTGGTTTAATCTATTTAAAACCTCGGCTCGTTCTAAAACTTGTGTACTATCTTGTTGGGTAACCAAAAATGGTTTACGATAAGAAGGCGGAAAATACAACACCGTTTTACCTTCTAATAAATTTTCTAAATCGGCATAAAAGTACCTTGCGTCTTCTTGGTTATTAAACACAAAAAGTTGCGACCGATTTGTTTGGCTGTAAAATGTTGCCGCCAAAACTGCATCAACCGAACCAAGTAAACCTTTTAAATGCACCACATCAGCTTTACTTTTATTTAAAGCTGTTGCCAGTGTTTGGTATTTCTCACTTTGACTGTATAAGTCAATTAATTGCTGTAAATTCAACTGCTGCTATTCTGCTAATTGTTGTCTAAAAATTATTATAAATATACTGCCAATTTTAAACTAAAGTTAATTGCTAATTTAATTTATAAGTATGGAAATATAAATAACACACCATAAGCTTTATTGTTTACGCTCTTGGCACAACTCTATTAATATACCATTTGTTGATTTTGGATGTAAAAAGGCAATCAACTTATTGTCGGCACCATGTTTAGGTTGCTCGTTAATAAACACAAAGCCTGCTGATTTTAGTCGTTCCATTTCGGCATAAATATCATCCACATCATAAGCAATGTGGTGCATGCCTTCGCCTTTTTTTTCTATAAATTTTGCTATTGCGCTATCTGGTGAAGTTGCTTCAAGCAGCTCCATTTTATTGGGACCAACCTGATAGAAAATTGTTTTAACATGTTCGCTTTCTACAAACTCTGTTTTATACGGTTGTGTATTGTATAATTTATTAAATAACGGAACCGAAACTTCGGCACTTTTAATAGCTATTCCTATATGTTCTATTTTTTTCATTAGTTGACTTGTTATTGGTTCATTGGTTGATTAGAATGAAGTTTATGCTCGTGTGGCTTTTTCCCATTTTACACTTTGGTTGCCCCTTAAAAATCTTACCAAACCAGCTACCATACAATAGTTAGTAACCACAAAATAGTAAGGTATAAAAAACAATTTTATGCGCAGTTGTTTATGCTCAAATACTTTACCTAGCATGGCTAATAAATAAAACAACTGTTGGCCAATCCATAATAAACTAAACCAGCCACCAATGTAGGTATGCAATATATATGCAGTGGGCAACATTATAATTAATGCCAACGGGGCCAAACTCCAACGCATTACTTTATGCGAAAAATAAATAAAGGTAAGTAAAGCATCATTAAATGGATTAAGCGCTTTAGGCAATCTAAACAAAGCTTGCCAAGCACCAGCGGCAATACGAATTTTGCGCTTAATTTCTTCATTTACACTTGCACTTGCGGTTTCTTGTGCATAAGCATTGGGTTCGTAAACAACTTTAAATCCATCAATAGCAATGCGCATACTGGCTACAAAATCATCCAGAATTGTATCCTCTTCTAATTCGGCAAAACAACTTTTTCTGAAAGCAATTAACTCGCCAGCACCACCAGCTGTGGTATGCAAATCGCTGTCTTGTTTTTTTAACCACGATTCGTATTTCCAATAAACACCTTCGCCAGCAGATGAAGCTGCATTTTTATTAGCCGTTTTAACACGTTTTTCGCCAGCTACTGCACCTACTTTTTCATCGACAAAATGTTTAACCATGTTTAAAATTGCATTTTCATTTAATGCTGTATTTGCATCACAAAACACCACAATTGGTGCTTTAATTAATTGCATAGCACGATTTTCTGCTGCTGCTTTTCCTTTTCTTTCGGGCTGATGAAATACGGTAATTCCTTTAATGTTTTGAAGCAATACCTCACTTCCATCATCACTTCCATCGGTAATAAAAATAATTTCGAGTTTGGTTTTTGCATAGTTTAATGCTAAGCAATTTTTTACTTTAGCCTGTAACAAATACCTCTCGTTATAACAAGGTATAACCAAAGCTACATTGGGCTGAAAGTGAATATCCATTTTATGAACATCAACCTTACTAATTCGTTTTAATTTGGCCAATATGCCTACAATAATGGCATAACCAAAGTAGGTGTAAAACACAATAAAAAAACTCACAAAAAATAAAACAGCAACTATATACATGTGGTGCAAATGTGAGGTATTCTTATTTAATAATAAAATTTGATGCAAACTCCTTTATTATTATATTTTCGTACATTGGTTTATACAACTATTTAATCTATGACAAAATTATCAGTAAACATTAATAAAATAGCCACTATTCGTAATTCGAGAGGTGGCAATAACCCCAACTTGATTAAGGTTGCTTTAGATGCAGAAAAATTTGGTGCTGATGGCATTACTGTGCATCCTAGGCCAGATGAAAGACACATAAAATATGACGATGTGTATGAATTAACCAAGGTTTTAAAAACGGAGTTTAATATTGAAGGCAATCCTAAAGAACAAAAATTTATTGATTTGGTATTGGCCACAAACCCCGCACAGGTTACGCTGGTGCCAGATAGCGAAGGACAATTAACCAGCGACCACGGCTGGGATACTTTAAAGCACAAAGACTATTTAATAGACACGATTGCTTTATTTAAATCAAACGGTATTAGAACCAGTATTTTTGTTGATGCAGATTTAAATATAATAGAAGGAGCATTAGCAACAGGAGCAGATAGGATTGAGTTATACACCGAAAGTTACGCAAATCAATATCAAACAAACAGAGCGGCTGCTATAAAACCATTTATTGAAGCCGCATTAAAAGCCAAAGAACTTGGTATTGGGTTAAATGCTGGCCATGATTTATCGTTAGAAAACCTTACTTATTTTAAACAAAACATTCCTAGCTTGTTAGAAGTTAGCATAGGACATGCGCTTGTTTGCGATGCGTTATATTATGGTTTTGAAAATACCATAAATATGTATAAAAGATGTTTAAGCTAAGCATTAAATTACACAAATAATGTTGGAAATACTTGAATTATTAAATACTCATTACCCTCAATTTGATGAGGCATTAAAAAATACCATTGCAAAAAATGCATCAATAAAACACTTTAAAAGTGGCGATGAAATGATGCGCAGTGGCCAATATTTAAAATCGACAATGCTGGTTACAAAAGGCATGGTTAAGTTGTTTACCAATGGCGAAGATGGTGGTGAATTTTTTATGTATTACTTAGAACCAGGACAAGCATGTGCATTATCATTTGTATGTGCTGCACGAAACAAAAAAAGTGATTTAGAAGCCATTGCTATGGAAGATGTAGAGGCAATTTTGATTCCGATTACATTAATGGACGATTTAATGGTGAACCACAAAAACTGGTATTATTTTGTAATAGAATCATACCGAACAAGGTATCAAGAATTACTTGAAGCCTTGAGAAGTGTTGCATTTACAGGAATGGACGAGCGTTTAGAATATTATTTAATCAAACAACAAAAAGCATTTCAATCAAACACCCTTAACTTAACACACGAGCAAATAGCAAATGATTTAAACTCATCTAGAGTGGTAATTTCTAGATTACTAAAACAGATGGAAAATAAAGGAAAAGTTAAATTACTAAGAAATGTAATTGAAGTAAATTTTTTAAGATAAAAAAATGCCTCCAAATGAATATATCACTTGGAGGCATTTTTAAAATTTTGTTAGTTTGTTTGTTTTACTTAGTTAATAAATCTACAAACTCTTGCGTATCATAATTAGTACTTCCTTGAATGGTTTTTATTAGCTCGCCTTTTTCGTTAAATACAAAAGTAGCAGGTATACCATCAACATTAAACAAAGCAGGCAAATTAGTAGTAGGATAATACATTGGCATACTTAATTTAGTAGACGCTTTGTAATTAATTGCTTTATTAAAATCATCATCTAAACTTAACATAACAAAAGCAACTTTTTTGCCTTTTGTTTTATTGTAAAGTGCTTCAATAGATGGCATTTCTCTGCGGCACGGGCCACACCAAGTAGCCCATAAATTTACAAAAACTTTTTTACCCTTTAAACTATTTAAATTAACTGTTTTCCCTTGGTCGTCTTTAACAACAAAATTAGGTAAAGTTGCCTTATCATCTAAAACCTTTTCGGTATTATGATTATGTGATGGCTTAATGTTGTTGTTGTACATTGTGTATCCTACAATACTTAATACCAATGCACCTACACTTAATAATTTTACAGTTGTCATATTTTTTTTGTCAATTTTGTTAACCATGTTACAAACTTAATACCAAATAAAAATAGTTGTGGTAACAATAGTTGCACAACAATAATAATTAAAACAAACTGTATAGCAAAAATCATCTAACAAATTCGCATTACAATTATCAAATAACCATCAAACTGCTAGAATAACAAGCAACTAAATATTTGATTTTAGCCATGCAAATCAACTTAACTTAAATATTTGTTAAAAATAAAACTAATCAAACTTTAAGTACATTAAAAAAAAGTTGTCATAAACCCAAAATCACCCTACTTGAATAATTTGGTTATCTACCATATTAGTTTTAAGTTAAGTTTGTATCATGAAATCAACAATCATAAACCTACTTAGTTTTACATTTATAGTATTAATAATTGCATCTTGCGGTGGAGATGATAATCCACAATTAAGAGGAGTTACCAAGGAAGAACGCGCAATTATAGCCAGAGACAGTGCTAATTACACCTATATAAAATGGCTCGAAACAACCATAAACTTTGGAACTATTTTATCGGGTGATAAAATTAGGTTAATATATAGGTTTAAGAATGTTGGCGAAAAACCACTTTTTATTATTTCCGTTTCAGAATCATGCAATTGCGCTGTAGCCGAATACAATACCGATCCAGTGCAACCTGGTAAACAAGGAACTATTTCGGTAGTATTTGATAGCAAAACACAAGAAGAAGCCGTAAGGAAATCGTTAACCGTTGAAACCAACACTTTTAACAACAGATTTCAATATTTAATATTTGCTGGTCGTGTTAGAGATTGCTGTGGGGCCAATGCAGATAAAAATGATGATGTAGATAATCCATATACAAACGAATAAGATTAAAGTTAAACAAAATACGTGTTCAATATTTACACGAATGGTTGTTTTTCTATTTGACTAGTCAAAAGGACTGCTTTTGGAAATTAAAACAACTAAAACATCAACCGAATTGATATTTTTATACATTACACCATAAAACTAACCGCAATTAATTTAAAGTTAATACAAGTATGGTTAAGTGATTATATAGAGTAAATTTGCCAACATAAGGGGAAAAACAAATGATTAGCACACCAGAAAAACTGAAACAAATACTACTTATTGATGACGATGAACTTATTTTAAAAGTCATTAACAGAATTCTTACCAAAGAAGGCTATGATGTAAAAACAGCAACTAATGGCAAAGATGCGCTTGAAATGCTGGAGTCACAAAAGTTCGATTTACTTATTACAGATATCATGATGCCATACTCTAATGGATATGAAGTAATCAGCAAATTTAAACAACACCCTAATGCAGTTGGTGTGCCAATAATGGTTATCTCATCAATAGGTACAGAAAAAGCAGTACGCGAAGGATTGAATATTGGAGCAGACGAATATTTGCGCAAACCAATTATGCCAGATGAATTAATGATACGCGTTAGACGTTTTTTGAAATAAATTATTGAACCCGATATGATAATTGGAGATAGCTTATTTGGCCCATTTTTTAGAAAGTACTTTTACTATTACGAAAGTTATCCGTTTGTTATACAAATTGCAATATTCTTAACTGGTGTTGCAATTACTACTACATTTATAGCTTACTCATCTATTTTAATTAGAAGAGGAAGAGGATATGTGAAAGATGCGCGTACCAAAAAAATTAATCAGTTTTTAGATAACGTAATTACCGATAATATTATTTTTAATGAGGATGTGATGAATGGCGTTCCAATAGACGATGTTCAACTAGACCTCACCCCTTTTAAAAAGCCCATATTTAAACAAAGCTGGGTTAAGCAAGCATTAATAGATAGGTTAATTTACTTTTCGAACAGTTTTTCGGGAGATAGAAATAGTTTATTTAGGAGATTATTTATTGAGTTGGAGCTTGAGAAACTCTCCTTCAAAAAAATAAAATCAATTAGCTTAAGTACTAAAATTGTTGGCTTGGTTGAATTAACAAGTATGTCGATAGCTGTAGCAGACGTAATAATATTACCGCTTACTAACAGTAGAAATCGTAAGTTACGCTCTGAGGCTAGGATTGCATACATAAAGTTAAGTAAAAATGATCCTTTTAAGTTTTTTGATGATGCTACTGAACCTTTATTATTATGGGATCAGCTCGAACTTTTTAAAATCATCACAACAACAGAAGGTTTAACCATTCCTAATTTTGCACGTTGGATAACTTATTCAACCAATAAAAGTATAGTTTCTTTTTGTTTAAAGCTAGTTGTTCATTACAACCAACATGCTGCTATACCTGCAATTGTAAAACTATTAGATACCAAAGATCACTACTTGCGCGCTGATGCAATAAGCTGTTTAGGAAAACTAAAAGCAGAAGAAGTTGAAGAAAAACTGGTTTTAATATACAATAATCAACCCTTGCGTTGCCAAATAGAAATACTAAAAACTTTAGGTAGATTTTCTTCAGGAAATCAAATTCCGTTTTTGCGTAATGAGTTTATTCGTTCAACAGATTTTGATATAAAGAAAAACTCTGCGCGCTCACTAATTAAACATGGCCGCCAAACTAACGAAATTGTGCAAACCTTAATAGATACTGCTACGCCAGAAAGTGCAATAATATTAAAGCATTGTATGAACCCTTTAATTAAATATTAATGCAATCAGAAGGGTACATTGAAACAATAGCTGACTTTTACGAAGGTGCCGTATTTTTTTACGGAACAACGTTGTTGCTTATCTATGCTATTTTAGCTATGCTTTCTTTAACTGCTGTTCGCAAATTTAACAAACAAGACACGCATATAGATTACGACCTGTTATTAAACTCAGAACACACACCCGGTGTTTCAGTAATTGCTCCTGCATTTAACGAAACTTTAACCATTATTGAAAACGTTCATTCCTTATTAAACTTAAATTACTCCAACTACGAAGTAATTATTGTTAATGATGGTAGTACTGACGATTCACTCGAAAAAATGGTGCGGGAATTTGAATTAGCAGAAGTGGATTATGCTTACAACGAACGATTAAAAACTAGACCAGTACGAAAAATATTAAAGTCAACAAACCCTGCTTATGCCAATTTATTAGTAGTTGATAAAGAAAATGGAAAAGCTAAAGCAGATGCATCAAATGCAGGTATAAATGTTTCTGCATTCGATTATTTTTTATGTACAGACGTAGATTCAATTTTAGATAGAGATACTATTATGAAATTGATTAAACCTGTTTTGGATGAAGGCCGCAAACGTATTATAGCAATTGGTGCAACATTACGTATGGCAAACTCATGTGTAATTGAACAAGGTTTTTTAAAGCAAGTAGTTGTTCCTAAACAATTGCTTCCACGGTTTCAAGAAATAGAATACATCCGCTCATTTGTAATGGGTAAAATGGGCTGGAGTGTAATCAATTGTGTTCCAAATGTATCGGGTGGTTTAGGTTTGTTTGATAAAGAAATTGCTATTAATGCAGGAGGTTATGATCCACTTTCGTTTGGTGAGGATATGGAACTAGTAGTTAGAATGATGACCTACTGCATTAATTATGATATTGATTATTCTATCAGGTATATTCCTATTACAT
>JAUCCO010000016.1:0-39218 GCA_034676125.1 Bacteroidia bacterium | reverse complement strand
CAACTAACCTTTGTTACAGAATTTTTTTAAATAAACCATTGCATCCGTATAACCAAGTTTTAGCGATTGCATTATATCTTCGCAACCTTGCTCGGCTTTGTTAATTTCTAACTTGCTTAAACCACGTTTAAAATATGCCAACTCAAAATCGGGTCTAAGTGCTACACATACATCATAGGCATCTATCGCCTTAACATATTTATGCGAATTTTGATAAACGTTTCCTAATCCAAACCATGCATGCACATTTTTTTCGTTACGTTTTATAACGCGCTCAAACATTTGTGCTGCTTCGGTATATTTTTTTAACCCTAAAAGCGCTAATCCCCTATTAATAAATTGCTGCTCGCTAAACTGGGTTATTTTTAAAGCACTATCAATATCAAATAATGCCAATTGATATTGTTGCGTTTTTAGGTAGAGGTTAGCTCTTGCTTGCAGTGCCTCTACAAACATGGAATCGAGTTTTATGGCTTCAGTTAAACTAACAATAGCTGGCTTTAAATTAGCCGTTTGCTGTTGTGTAATACCCAAATAATACCAGTTGTTTTTATCGTTTGGTAATTTACGACATACCCATTCCCAATCGTATAATGCTGCCTTAAAATCGTTATTTAAAAATAAGGCTAAAGCACGCTTTTTTTGCAAAGCACCATTATTTTTTACCAATAATATAGCTTGACTATAATTTTGCACTGCATTGGTATACAAATTCATTTCATAATAAGCATCTCCACACAGCTCAAAAGCTATGGCATCATTGGGGTGAGATTTAGTATATTCATCAAGTAAAATGGCTGTTTGTGTGAAATTGTTTTGCGCAAATAATTGGTTAGTTATTGCTAAAGTATCTTGCCCAAAAGCATTTAAATTAATGCAACCAAACAATAGTATAGTTATAAAAACCTTCATGCTTTTTTTATAGGTAAAGTTACTTTAAATGTACTGCCTTTATTTACCTCACTGCTTACACTTATTTGGCCATTATTCTGCTCCACAAACTCTTTGCACAATAACAATCCAAGTCCAGTTCCTTTTTCATTTGCTGTACCCAAAGTAGTAGGATTTAGGTTTTTAGTAAACAGCTTTTCAATAGCTGCTTCACTTACCCCAACTCCAGTATCTTCAATAAAAATACATGCATCATTTTGTTGATTGATACAAAAAACCGTAATTTTTCCACCAGTATTGGTAAACTTTATAGCATTAGAAATTAGGTTTCTAAACACCAAGTTAATCATGTCTTCATCAGCAAATACTTGAGATTTACTATCACAGTTATTTATTAAAGTAATATTTTTTTGATGTGCTGTGCCACCCAATAATCCAAAGTTTGATTCGGTTAATTGATGTATGTTTAATACTTGAGGTTTTACTTCTACTTTGTTTATTTGAGCTTGTGCCCATACCAATAAATTTTCTAATAAATCAATGGTGTTTTCTACCGAAGAAGAGATTTGAGTAGTGAGTCCATCAGTATCTTCACTAGGTGTATAATCTTTGTTTCCCACCAAATCAAAATATAGTTTCATGGTGGTAAGGTTGTTTCTTAAATCGTGCGATATGATTGAAAAAAACCGATCTTTTACATTGTTAAGTAAGGTTAACTCTTCTTTTTGTTTGGTAATTTCTAATGCAGTTTCTTCTAATTCTTTCTTTTGAAGCGCTAAACTTTGTGCAATTTTTTTGTTTTGGCTGTACAGGTAAATAAATACGCTTAAGCCCAGTAATACCAAAACCAAAAATACACCTATCGAGTTTTTAACTTGTCGCTCACGCAATAATTCAGAGGCCAAAACCTCTTGTTCTTTTTGTTGAAGCTCAATTTGTTTTTGCTTTTTTTCTCCCTCGTACCTAAGCTGTAAATCGGCTAATTGTGCAAGTGTGCTATCATTGTATAACGAGTCTTTTATTTCTTTACTTAAGTTTTCAAAAGTGGTTGCCTTATCTAATTTACTGGTAGTTCTATACAATCGCGATAAGGTTTCATAAGCCAATTCCAGTTCAATTTTTAAGTTAGATGATTTAGAAATTTGTTCCGCTTGTTTGGCTGCTAAAATTGCTTTGTCGTAAAGTTTTTGTTGTTCAAAAGTTAATGCTAAACCGTTATAGCCGGCTGCTTGCAGTGGCAACATTTTTAGTTGTTTTGATGTGTTTAATGATTTTTGATATTGAACAGCAGCTTGGTCGTAATTTTTAGATTCGAAACTAATATTAGCCAATTGAATAAGTGTAGAAGCCTCACCAGCCCTGTTGTTTAGCTCGTTATATAGTTTTAGCGAACGGTTATAATAATCGTGTGCAGCAGCATAATTACCTTGTTTTAAATACAAGTTACCTACTTGATCGTAACTCATTAAAGTTTTAAACTTATCAGACGAGGCCTCGAAAATATTTAGTGCTTTTAAATTGTACTCTAATGCTTTGCTAAAATTATTTTGTTTGGCATAAATAGCGGCCAATCCACTAAGCACACTTACAATATTTGTTTTATCTTGTTGTAGCTCATAAAAACGTAAAGCTTGCAAATAATTATTTAGCGATTCGGATAAATTTCCGGTAATAAAATAGGTGCCGCCTAATGCAACTTGTGCTTTGGCCTTATTGCTTTCGTTACCATTATCAATACTTGATTGTAAGGCACCTTTATAACTATCAATTGCTTTTGCGGTATTGCCTATTCTAAAATTTAAACTCCCTATATGTTGTTTAATAACCGCACTTTGGTTGGTGTTTTCTAAAATTTCTAACGCTTGGTTTGCTAACTCAATGGCTTTATTAGGGTTTGTATTTGCATACAATTGCGATAGCTTAAATTTAATTTGCGCCTGTTCATTAACATCAGCTTGCTGCATGGCTGCAGTTAAGCTATCAATTTGCGGCTGATATTGGGCATTAGCCAAAGCCGAAATCAACAATAATAAACTTATAAAAACATAACGTAGCACAGCTTATGATGGCGAAATTTCTGCTAATTTAAAGCCTGAACCGTGAATATTTACTATTTCGATGGTGTTATCTTCTTTTATTAATTTTCTAAGTTTATTAATATACACATCTAAGTTGCGTGCAGTGTAGTAATCATCGCGGCCCCAAACATTTAATAAAATAGCATTACGGGTAAGTAAATTATTTTTATTGCTAATAAAAATTTTAAGCAATTGAGCCTCGGTTGTGCTTATTCGTTTATCCTCGCCCTTAACTTTTATATTGTGATTGGTAAAATCTAAAACAATGTCACCTATTTCAAAATTCTCATCTTCTGCTGCTACTGGTTGTGCCGCATATTGTGTACGCTTTAAAATTGCACGCATACGTGCCACTAGTTCATCTAAATTAAATGGTTTAGTAATGTACTCATCGGCACCATAATCAAACCCTTTAATTTTATCATCTTGGGCTGAGTTTGCTGTTAAAAAAATTATAGGAACAACATCACTCTTTTCGCGGATATTTTTTGCCAACTCAAACCCATCCATTTTAGGCATGTTTACATCTAATATGCACAAATCAAAGCGTTCGGTTTTAAAGGTATTCCAACCATCTAATCCATCTTTACATAACTTTGTGGTAAATCCCTTCGACTTCAAATTTTCTTTAAGCAAAATTCCGAGTGCTTGTTCATCTTCTACAATAAGTATATGTGGCTTTTCCATATCAGTGAGTTTTTAACAAATTTATCTAAAATAGCATGGATACATCATGTTTTGCTGCTTTTAGAGGTGCGCAAAAGTTAATATTATCATAACAACATATCTAAAAGGCTTTAGTACCAATGTTTTTAGCTGATTAATAAAATTTTCTTAATTGTATTTTGCGTAGTTAATTTGCACTATGGGTAAAATCAACAATTCATTGCAACATTTGCGTTTATCATATTCGTTTATTTTGATGCCGATATTTTTATTCGCAGTTAGTCAAACAAACCAACCCAATTGGATAAATGTGATACTGTTGTTTTTGATATTACATCTTTTTGTATTTCCATCAAACCAAGCACAGGCTACTTTTGCAAATATGCAGTTGGCTAAATGTGATATTGCTACTATGCAAAATCATAAAAAATTATTTGTAATAAGCACCATTCTTGATGTGTTTGCACTTGCTCTATCAGTTATTATAAGTTTAAAACTATGCTTATTTATACTTACTTATTTATTGGTATCAAAAGCATATTACAGCAACCCCATTCGATTAAAACGATATGCAATGATTTCGTTATTATTAACCATGGCATTGCAAGGTGCATTTTTGGTTACTTTAGTTCAATTTGCTGTGGGTAATGTTCCTATTGGTTCTAATATTGTAATACTACAAGCTTGCTCGTTTTTTGTTGGATTTGTGCTTCCGCTTACCCAAATGTATTCTCATAATATTGATGGAAACCGCGGAGATTATACCATTAGTTTAAGGCTAGGTTTAAACCGTACTTTTACACTAAGTTTTGTTATGCTATTTATTGCAGTAATGTTTATGGGACTACATTTTTATAGTGTAAAATCAATGTTCCATTTTTACCTGTTTTTATTATTTTTATCACCAATAATGGCTTACTTTTTTTGGTGGAAAAAGAATATAAAAATTCAACCTTTGGCTGCTAACTTTCAGTTTACGCGTTTGTTTGTAATTATTACCAGCGCATCAATGGGTTTGTTTAGTTTGGTGTTGATTTTTTTAAATCACTTTAATGCCTAAACTTTTTTAACAGTTGTGTTGTTTGCCTTTACATGAAAAACTATGTAATTGTGGGTGCAAGCAGCGGAATTGGTTTTGAGTTGGCTAGACTATTAAGTGTATCAAACCAAATAACTACACTTAGCCGAAACGAAAATGAACTAAATACCTTAAACAATAATACTTTTTATAGGGTTGATATTGGTGAAGAAAACCCAGCATTTCCAGTGATTGACAAGCCAATTGATGGATTGATTTATTGCCCAGGTACTATTAATTTAAAACCATTTAGAGCAATTAAACCTGAGGATTATTTGAACGAATGGAACATTAATTTTTTAGGTGCGGTAAAAACCATCAAACATTTTTTACCACAACTACAGTTAGGTGCAAACCCCAATATTGTTTTGTTTAGCACTGTAGCGGTAAAAATGGGAATGCCTTTTCATGCAAGTATAAGCGCAGCAAAAGGCGCAATAGAAGGTTTAACAAGGAGTTTAGCAGCCGAGTTTGCCCCAAAAATTAGGGTTAATGCCATAGCTCCATCATTAACAAACACTCCATTAGCTGAAAAATTATTAAATGCCGAAACAAAAATTAAAGCAGCCGAAGAAAGGCATCCGCTTAAAAAAATAGGTGAGCCAACTGATATTGCTGAAGCTGTAATGTATTTATTAAATGCAAATTGGGTTACTGGACAAATTTTATCAATTGATGGTGGAATGAGCACAATAAAATAATTATTTTAACACTTAAAAACATTTAGCAAAATACATGATTACCATTACACAAAAAGATATTCTTGAAATGGAAAAACAAGCCCGTACCAATTTAATTAATTCGTTACCTGGTATACGTGGCGCTAACTTAATTGGCACTTGTAATGATGCAGGCGAAACAAACTTGGCCATATTTAATTCTGTTATGCATATTGGTGCAAATCCGCCTTATATGGGTTTTATTATGCGCCCTATTTCTGTTCCTCGTGGTACTTATCAAAACATCAAACAAACTGGATTTTTTACCATTAATCAGGTAAACCAAACCATATACAAACAAGCACATCAAACCTCTGCTAGGTATAATGTTTCTGAGTTTGAAGCTACTGGTTTAACTGCTGAATACAGTGAAACAATTAAAGCACCTTATGTACAAGAAAGCAAGTTAAAAATAGGTTTGCGTTTTGTTGAAGAGCAGCACATAAAAGTAAACGGTACTATTTTAATAATTGGCGAAGTGCTTGAGATTATAACAGCACCACAATACATTAACCAATCAAACATACTGCAACTTGAAGACTTGGATGCTATTGGAGTAAATGGTTTAGAAACCTATTATACCTTGCAAAAGTTAGCTGAGTTACCATACGCAAAAACAGATGGAATGATTTAAATTAGTGCGTGTTTTTTGTCATTAATCTGGTATAAATTAATTTCCATATTAGCAACAAATGTTGCTGTACTGTCGCATTAATACTCTTGTGCGCAATGTTTATGCACCAATTCTCCACAGTGTTTTTTATGCGCTGTCTAATTTTTAAGAAGCCGCCAATGTCGCATTTATCAAGGCTTTACAAAAACTGAGTAGCCAAACAGTGGCGTATAATGGCAATATCCACCAACTGCAAAAAGTAGTATGCCTTAAAAGCAATGCTATTGCCTTGTAGTTTTGGTGATATGATATTGGTAAATAAACTTGAACCAGCAATAACCATCGAAAGCAATCATTATGATAGTTTTCATCAGTATGCCGAGTTGGTAAAAATATTCGACTTTATTGATTTGCCTGAAAGCATCAAGCAAATTGAAAAGTTAAATAGTGCAATTTTGCGCACCTATTATGCCAATGCGTTAGATTATAACTTAGTTGACATAAAGACTGTAAAATATATTGCTGAAGGTAAAATTAAACCTAAAGCAATTAACGAGCGAAATGTTGAACAATATTTAAAAGCCGAAGCATGGCTTAACGAACAACTTGAGCATCCATTAAGTATTGGAATTGTATATGCTTTACATAAAATTTTAGTTTTAGATTTATACAACAATAGAGAGGATGTAAATTTATTTACACTTAATGCAACTCGTGCACCGGAAAGACTTAGCGCTACAACTGAGTTAGAGCTTGAAGGTTTATTTGAATACATGAACTACGATACCGAACACCATGAAATAGTGAAAAGTTGGGTATTGCATTTTAAATTATTAAACCTAAAATTATTTTCGGAAGGAAAGTCGAAAATAGCTTCGTTGTTACAAAACTTTTGGTTGGCAAAAAACAACTTTAACATGGAAGGTTTATTGAGTTTAGAGCATGAGTTTTATACCAATAAAAACGAATACCAAGTATATTTAGGAGAAGCAGGAAGTGTTGAAAAAATAGTTGAAACCGACCAACAACAGTTAGATTTTGGAATGATGATGTTTGAAGGTCAAATAGACCGTTTAAAAATATTATTGCGTTCTTATTTCAGAAAACAAGTTGAGTTTGATAAACTAAATCCGAAGCAAAAAAACATCATGAACTACGTTTTTGAACGTGGTTATAGGTTAAAAGAATTTGATGATAGCATATTAAATCAACGCCAAAAATTAATTATGTACATTATACAGCATAAGGGATTTATTAGTACAAAAGATTTGGTGAGCGAGTTTGATTGTAACCGTAAAACGATACAACGCGATTTTGCAACTTTGCTTGAGTTAAACTTAGTAAAGGTTATTGGCAAAGGAGCTGGCTTGCGTTATGCAGTTAATGTTGCCGAAAGTAAAAATGAGTTTTTGGCTAAATACCAAAGTCCGTTGGTGGTAGATATTACCGAGGGTGCAGATGAAGAGTAATTATTAGATTTGATTTTCGGAGTATTGAAGTTACCTACTTCTTTTGAACAAACGGCCTGGTAATAATACGTATGGCACGTTGGTAGCTAAAGTAATTCCATGTCCAGTTAAATAAAACTACTATACGGTTACGGAAACCAACGAGCAGCATTAAGTGTAAAAACATCCAACCTAACCAAGCGGTATAACCTTGTAGTTTAATACCAAAAACTTCTAAAACAGCTTTATGTCGGCCTACTGTGGCCATGCTGCCAAGGTTTAAATAAGTGTATGGTTTTGTTGGTTTACCTTTAAGTAAGTTTAATATATTTTTTGCCAATAATTTACCCTGTTGTTGAGCCACTGTACCCACCATTGGATGCCCATTTGGATAGGCTTTATCAGAAGTCATATAAGCAATATCACCAATCGCAAATACGTTTTCGCAACCTTCTATTTTATTAATTTCGTTTACCTTATACCTATTACCACGAGCTATTGCATCTTCAGGAATTCCAGGAATGGTTTTTCCTTTAACACCTGCACTCCAAATTACGGTATCTGTTTTAAGAATTTCGCCAGTGCTTAAAGTTAACTCACCAGTACTTGAGTTGTATGCTTTAACAGCAGTATTTACTTGTACTTTTACCCCTAATTCCTCTAAAAATTGCTGCGCTTTTTTTGAAGAGATTTCACTCATTGGAGATAACACTCTTGGAGCAGCTTCTATTAAATGAACCTGCATTTTGTTGGCATCAATTTCCTTATAATCCGCAGGTAAAACATTTCTTTTTATTTCGGCTAATGCGCCTGCAGTTTCAACACCAGTTGGACCTCCACCAACTATTACAAAATTTAAATACCTATCAATTTCACCTGTATTAGTTTCGCTTAAAGCCTTCTCGAACTCTTGCAAAATATCGCTTCGTAAATCTAGAGCATCCGGAATTGATTTTAACTGCATACTGTATTTTTCGAGCTCTGCATTACCAAAAAAATTGGTTTGTGCGCCTGTAGCAATACATAAATAATTATAGTTAAAACTACCAATATTGGTTTCTATTTGGTTTAAGGGTAAGTTAATATTTAATACTTCGGCCATCCTAAAACCAATATTAGGCATTGGTCCAATAATTTTGCGTAAAGGATAAGCAATCGCATCTGGACCTAAACCACCAGAAGCAACTTGATACATTAAAGGTTGAAAATTGAAGTAATTATTTTTATCAAAAACAGTAACGCGAATTTGCTTTTTGTTTAACCGTTTAATTAACTCAACTCCAGCAAAGCCGCCACCAATAATAATTAAGTGAGGTAAACTTGTGTTATTATATTCTAGTCCCATATCATTTTGCAATGTTAATTTGCAGTACAAAGTTTGCAACATTAAACTCAACTAAACAAGTAAGTAAAGTTATTTATTTGTAATGTTTAAGGTATGCTTTAGTAAGCTCTACATAGGCTTGCGCATTACGTGTAACTTTGGCTATATGTTCTGGGCTAAGCTGTTTAACTACTTTTCCTGGTGCACCCATAACTATGCTATAGTCGGGTATTTTCATACCCTCTGTTACCAATGCATGTGCACCAATTATACAAAAATCACCCACTTGCGCGCCATTTAATACAGTGGCGTGCATACCTACCAAAACATTATTTCCTAAAGTAGCGCCATGTACAATTGCACCGTGGCCAATAATACAATCGTTACCAATAGTAGTTGCAAAACCTGGGTCAACGTGTACCACTGCATTTTCTTGAATATTAGTTCGGTTACCAATTGTAATGGTATCACCATCGCCACGCAGCACTGCACCATACCAAACAGAACACTCGTCACCCAAAGTTACCTGGCCAAAAACACGAGCGGTATCTGCAATAAAAACTTCATTGCCCTTTTGTATTGGAGTTTGTAATATGTGTTGCAAATTTTTCATACTTACAAAATAAAACAATTATCAGTAGTAAATTTGCATTTGGTATTACCCTTTATCAGTTTATGCTTTTATAATTATCCAACATGTTCGTTATTTGCTTGTATGATTGAACCTACACTGATAAAAAATATCAAATCGCTTTACGGTATCATTAATGATATTTCTGTAACCAAAAAATCGGGTGCAGAAATGGATGTTTTAGACAAAATAGACAATGCTTATTTATTAATAATAGATGGCAAAATAAGTGATTACGGAAGCATGGATAATTTGCCCAAAGTAGATGCAAATGTTATAGATGCTAATAATGGTTATGTATTACCCACCTTTGTTGATTCGCATACACATTTAATATTTGCAAAAAGTCGTGAAGAGGAGTTTGAAATGCGCATTAAAGGTAAGAGTTATGAAGAGATTGCTGAAGCCGGTGGTGGTATTCTTAACTCAGCCAACAAGCTACAAAACATGAGCGAAGATGAGTTGTTTGAATCTGCAAAAACACGCTTATTTGAAGTGATAAAATACGGAACTGGTGCTATAGAAATTAAAAGTGGATATGGCTTAACTGTGGCCGATGAATTAAAAATGCTACGGGTAATAAAACGACTAAAAACAATTTCGCCCATTACTATTAAAGCAACTTTTTTAGGTGCACATGCCATACCTACAATATACAAACAAAATAGACAAGGTTATATTGATTTGGTGATAAATGAAATGTTACCCCAAATAGCTACCGAAAACTTAGCAGATTATTGTGATGTATTTTGTGATCAAGGATTTTTTACTGTGGCAGAAACCGCTCAAATACTTAGTGCAGCAAGTGTTTTTGGACTAAAAGCTAAAATACACGGCAACGAGTTAGGTTATACTGGTGGTGTGCAAGTTGCAGTAAGCCATCAGGCATTAAGTGTTGATCATTTAGAATATACCGGAGATGATGAAATAACAAGTTTAAAAAATGGTAACACCATGCCAGTAGGATTACCAAACTGTTCGTTTTTTTTAGGAATACCTTATGCACCCGGACGAAAGATTATAGATGCGGGTTTACCATTTTGTTTGGCAAGTGATTATAACCCAGGTTCATCGCCAAACGGACGTATGAGTTTTGTGGTAGCATTGGCTTGTATAAAAATGAAATTAACTCCACACGAAGCCATCAACGCAACTACCATTAATGGTGCATGTGCAATAGAGTTAAGCGCCACGCATGGCAGTATTACAAAAGGCAAACTGGGCAATGTTATTATTACTAAACCAATTTCATCTTTGGCTTTTATTCCGTATAGTTTTGGGGTTGATTTGGTTGAAAATGTGGTAATTGAGGGCAAGGTAATTAACTAAAAAATGTATCAACAAAATTTTAAACAAATTGATTTTAGCGTTACCAATTTAACCGATAACGAATACGAAAACTGTACTTTTAATGATTGTATTTTTGTTAGCATAAAAGGAATTACTTTTAATGATTGTACGTTTAATAATTGCAATTTTAGCAATGCAAATACTGATGTAAGCACTTTAAACCAATGCAGTTTTATTGATTGCAAATTAGTGGGTTTAAATTTTAGTAGGGTTAAGGATTTTGGATTTAGTATAGAAGCAAAAAATTGTAATTTTTTGTATGCTACCTTCGAACGCAAAAAGTTAAACAAAAGCAAGTTTACCAATTGTTTAATGAAGGGTACAAATTTTACAGATAGCGATTTATCTTTAGCAAAAATAGACCATTGCGATTTTGTAGAAGCCGTTTTTGATAACACAAATTTACAAGGTGTAGATTTTACAAGCAATATTAATTTTGCAATAGACCCAACCTTAAATAAGGTTAAAAAGGCAAAGTTCTCTCGCCAAAATTTAAGTGGATTGTTATACCGTTTTCAAATAATAATAGAATAAATAACCCCAAATGAGAAAATTAATTTTTAGCATTTTTGTTGTAATTGGATTTACGGCTAATGCACTGTTTAGTACAAAAAATGGTGGCCATTGTTTTACGATGCAAGTGCCAGATTATATGGTAAAAACCTACGATTTAAATGATGTTGCACTGCTCCAATATCAAAGCACTATAAAAGATGCGTATGTTGTAGTAATTGAAGATGATAAGACGCAGTTAGAATCACTAGGCATGAAATATAATAACCCAACCGAATTTATAAATTCTTTTACGGAAGACTATATGAAAGATGCGAAAAGCAGAAAACTAAGTACAGTTAATACTTTTGAGCATAATGGTTATAAACATGCACAAACCGAATTTACCTGGAAAGATAAGGATGGCGAATATTATATGCTAATTACGGTAACAGAAACCAATGGACATTTTTATAAAACCCTAGCTTGGACATCACTAAAAAACAAACTTACCTTAAAGCCCGATTTTGAAACGATGGCTAAATCAATTAAAGATTAAGCGTATAAAACTTATTAATAAAAACAGCCCGTAGATATAAATATTTACGGGCTGTTTTTATATTTTTTTTGTAATGATTATTTGTATGTTACTCCTAAATTCCAAAGTACAAAACTCCACATATCAGCAGCATCTTCAATAAGTTTAGTGGTTGGTTTGCCAGCACCATGACCCGCTTTACTATCAATACGTATTAAAATAGGATTGCCATTTGCAGCTTGTTTGCTTTGCATTTCGGCAGCAAATTTAAAACTGTGTGCAGGTACAACTCTGTCATCATGGTCGGCTGTCATAATCATAGTGGCTGGATAATTAACCCCAGCTTTTACATTATGCAAAGGCGAGTATTTTAATAAATAATCAAATTGTTCTTTGTTATCACTACTTCCATACTCTACAGCCCAACCCCAACCAATAGTAAATTTGTGGTATTTTAGCATGTCTAAAACGCCAACTGCAGGTATTGCTACTTTAAATAATTCTGGTCGTTGGGTAATACAAGCACCCACTAACAAGCCGCCATTACTGCCTCCGTTAATTGCTAACTTTGCAGGCGAAGTATATTTTTTCTCAATTAAATATTCAGCAGCTGCTATAAAATCATCAAACACGTTTTGTTTTTTCTCTAACATTCCGGCTTTATGCCACTCTTCGCCATACTCGCCACCACCACGTAAGTTTGCAATAACATAAACACCTCCAGCTTCTAAAAACATAATACGCGAAAGGCTAAATGATGGTGTTAAAGAAATATTAAATCCACCATAAGCATATAACATAGTTGGATTATTACCATCTAACACCAAACCTTTTTTGTGCATAATAAACATGGGTACTTTGGTTCCATCTTTTGATGGATAAAATACTTGCTTGGTTTCAAAATTATTGGCATCAAATTGCACTTCTGTTTTTCTAAATAAGGTTGATTTTCCTGTGGCTAAATCGTATCTATAAATCTCGCCAGGATTGGTAAATGATGTAAAAGAATAAAATGCTTCAGTATCCGTTTTACGGCCACTAATGCCAGTTGCAGTACCAATTCCGCTTAACTTAATTTCAGTTTTATTGGCTCCATTAAAATCAAAACTATACAACCTTGTGCTTGCATCTTTTAAATAATTGGCAAATAACTTACCTCCACAAGTTGAAACATTTTCTAATAAATCTGCTGACTCAGGGATTACATCGCGCCAGTTTTTACTCTCTGGATTTTTTGGATCAACAGATACCAAACGATATTTTGGAGCACCTTTATCAGTTAATGCCAAAATCCTATCGCCATCATTATCAATAACACCGTAATTGTTTTTAAATCCTTTAAATAAAGTTATAAAATCAGCATTTGGTGTGGCCAATTCTTTAATTAAAATTTCCGTACCACTGGTGCCTTCACTTACATTAATAAATAAAAACTTTTCATCCTCAGTAACACCTGCATTAAAATACCGCAAAGGGTTTTCTTTATCTTGATAAACCAACTTATCGTCCTTTTGCAAAGTGCCTAATGTGTGGTAATAAATTTTCATAAACTCATTGGCATTGCTATACTCTTTACCTTTTGTTGGTTCATCATAACGGCTATAATAAAATCCGTTTTTGTACCATGTAGCACCACTAAATTTTACCCACTTAATATTATCAGTTGTTTTGGCTAAAGTATTTGCGTCCATTACAAATAGTTCATTCCAGTCGCTACCACTTTGTGCAATACCCACAGCACAATATTTATGGTCTTTACTAAAAGTTAAACTTGCCAACGAAGCAGTTCCATCGCTACTTAATTTATTGGGGTCGAGAAAAACCTCTGGAGTACCATTTAAACCTTTTTGACGGTATAAAATACTTTGATTTTGTAACCCATCATTCTTATAAAAATAATAATAATCACCCTCTTTAAACGGAGAACTATATTTAGGGTAATTCCAAATTTGAGTTAAACGCTCTTTAATTTTATTACGAAATGGAATTTGCGATAAATAATTTTGGGTAACATTATTTTGTGCCTTAACCCAATTAATTACATCGGTTGCAGTGTCGTTTTCTAACCACTGATATGGATCTTTTATCTTCAATCCAAAATAATCATCCACTACATTTACTTTTTTTGTTACTGGATATTTGTCTACTTGTATTTTTTGCTGAGCCATTGCGGTAATGCTTGTTAACAGTGCCAATACACTTGTTGTTAGATTATGTTTTCTCATAAAATTATAATTGTTTTTCTAAATGGGCAGTATCGTTTCCTTTTACTAATTTAAACTTCTCGCCATCATAGGTTAAATGATAAAGGCATAAGTTGGTATGTTTAAATAGCTCCATATTAGTTAATGGTTCATTTAACATTAAACATAAAAAACTTTTCATAGCGCGGCCATGCATACACACTAAAATATTTTCGGCATCTGTATCTAAAATATGCTGTAATGCTACTTGTTGTCTGGCTTGCATTTCAATAGGACTTTCGCCATTTGTTATTTTAGCATCAAGTATTCCATTTCGCCATTGTGTTACGGTTTCCCAATACAAATTTTTTTGTTCGGGTGTTTGAAATTTTCCTTCAAAATCACCCCAGCTTATTTCATTTAATTCTGCCAAAGCCGTATGTTTAATTCCTTTTTTTAAAAAAGAAGCCACACTTTGGTGGGTACGCACAAGTGCGGATGTAAATACATGTTGAAATGGAATATGCTGATAGTGCTCATAAAAAAGCTGGGCTTGTTGCTGGCCTAACTCATTAATCTCTTTGTCAACACCACTTCCTTGTACTATATTTTGGCGGTTAAAATCAGTTTCGCCATGTCTAACTATAAAAAGTTGTTTTGTAACCATGAATCAACAAAAATGCAGCTTTTTTTTAATTAAATATGTTTATTTTTACAAAGCTAATCCTGATTTGAAAATGCCCGTTAATCAAAGTTTAAAGTTATCTCTATACCAAAAGCAAAAAAATATAGTACTGTATTTTTTAGGCTTGTTTTGTGTAATTACCATTATTTATGCCACTAATTATTATTGGGCAACACTGTTAACTGCTTTAATTACTTCATTAGTTTTTTTATCAAACAATCAATTTGTTAAGGCCAAAAATCCTGAGTCAGGTATTTTAGTTTTATTATCCATTTCATTGCTTACACTATCGTTTGCACAAAGCATAGGAAACGACTCCCCCATTTGGACTTTTCATATTATAGTAATTTTTCAGGTATTATTTTTAGTAGAAAACCCCAAACAACAACTTTCACTAGTTGCTTTAAATATTTTTTCGGGTATGTTTATTTCATACCTTCAAGATCAGCCAATTTCTTTCATGTTATCTAGAGGAATAGTGCTAAGCCTGTTCAGCATTTATGGATATACCACCATTAAGTCTCTTTTAAAATCGGCCGAAAGTTTACAAAATGAAGTAGAGAATAAAATAAAACTAAACATTGCTTTGTTTAATGAGCGTGAATTTCAACGGCAGGTACTTGATAGTACTAATTATGCAATAATTGCAATTGATGAAAACCACAAAATTGTAGAATTTAATAAAGGAGCCGAAATGATGCTTGGGTATACCGCAGATGATGTATTAGGCAAATTAAATCCAGTCGTTTTTTATGATGAAGAGGAGTTGAAAAAACGAACAAACGAAATCAATAAAAAATACGATGGAAGTATTAAATTTGGATTAGATACCATTTTGTTTAAAAACAAAATTGGGTTACAAAACACTTCAGAATGGTTTTTTAAAACAATTGCAGGGAAAAAAATCACTGTTCAATCTACCATCAATAACATAAAAAATGACAATGGTAAAATTGTTGGATACATTATTGTATCAATTGACATTACAGAAAAAAAACAACAAGAAGAAAATCTTCAAACGGCTGAAACAATTATAACAAATGGCCCATCGGTGCTAATTAAATGGTTGCCACAAGCCAATAGAAAAATAATTTACGTATCAAGTAATATTTTTAAAATACTAGGATATACTACAGTAGAAATTACAAAAGATGATTTTGATTTTAATGCACTAATTCATGCAGACGATTTACCCAAATTAAATGAAGCACTACAATCAATAACATCAAATAAAACCAATAATTTTATTATTGAATACCGTATAAAAAATAAAGAAAACAATTGGGTTTGGGTTGAAGAGTCATCATTTAATAGAATAAGTAAATCAGCTGAAACACTTTGGTATGAAGGCATGTTAACTGATATTACAAATAAAAAACTAACCTCTGATAAGTTAATAAATACAGAGAATAGATATGAGTTAGCCATGAATAGTACAAGCGCTGGAGTTTGGGAGTGGGCTCAAAAAAATGATGATGAAAGCCTTTGGTGGTCGGATAGAATTTATGAGCAATTAGGGCTTAATAAACTTGAAATTAAACCCACCTATGAGTTTTTTGTATCATTACTTCACCCCGATGATAAACAGTTATTTCTCGACACGCAAGCGGCATACATAAAGCTTAATAAATCATATCGAATAAAGTTTAGATTACAAATTAAAGACGGCAGCTATAAGTGGTTTTTAACAAGTGGCAAACCTATATATGATGAAAATGGTAACGTAGTAAAATTAAACGGCTCCATGTTTGAAATAGGTGATAAGAAAAGAAATGATGAATTACTTTTAAATGATGGAGAGGCTTTTCAGCATTTTGTAGCGTTATCTAACGATGGTTTTTTTATGGTTAATAATGATGGTTATTTTATTTATTCAAACCAAGCAGCAAATACATTATTTGGCTACACTGATGATGTGTTAAAAACAAAAAAGCTTACTGAGTTAATAGCAGCAGGATATACGGAATCAACCGAATTGTTTTTAAACAATATACCTCTGCAAGATACTGACTTTCATTATTTAACTATTCCAATAAAAAATGCCAATAACACTGAAACTTGGATTAAACTAAGCATTAAAGCTAACTACCACCATCAAGTACTTACTGGCTATCAATTTATGGCCAATATCACCTAGCAAAATCAAACCATGAATTAACGGTTTGGTTTGCGTATTTTACAGTTATAACCCGTTAATCGCACACAATTAATTGGTAAGTAAAATAACGTTTTAAAACATTAAATACTTAACGTATTTTGCAACACATCAAATAATAAAATTTATGGCATTTGTAAACATGGAGGGGGTTACCATAGAGAGTATAAACAAACGTAACGAAAACACCATGGCCGAGTTTATTGGTATTGAGTTTATTGATTTTGGCGTTGATTATTTAACAGCTCGTATGCCCATAGACCACAGAACTGTGCAGCCTTTGCGCATTGTTAATGGTGGCGCATATTGTGTACTAGCCGAAACCATTGGAAGCTTAGCCGCTAACCTTTGTATTGATAGAAATAAATATGCAGCCGTTGGGCTTGATATAAACGCAAACCACATACGCAGTGCACATGAAGGAAATGGCTTTGTATATGGAACCGCAAAACCTATTCACTTAGGTCGCACAACCCAAGTTTGGTAAATAAAAATTACTAACGAAAAAGGCAAATTACATTGCATAAGCCGTTTAACAATGGCAATAATCGACCTGAAAAAAGATGAACGAGGATTTAATCCACCAACGATTTAACGTAGCCAAACAATTGGGCTGCAACTTTGCTGCTATGCGCTTGCCAAATAGCAATGATGCCTATTATTTTTACACATCAGAGGTGCCTAAAATGAGCAGGGTACAACACCAAGAAGCCTTGGATAGACCATTGTTTTTTTGCTCGCCATATAGTGCTGGTGATAAGGCGTACACTTTAGTTAGTGATGCGGTTTTTAAAAATAACACCTGTATTTTTGGTAATCTTCCAGAGGCCGTTGTTTCAAAAAATACACTTTTGGATGAAGAGGTAAATAAGAATTTTATTGCTGATGAGGCTTTTTATTTAAACTATGTAAACAACATTGTAACTAATATTGGTGCCGATAAGTTTGATAAAGTAGTGGCTGCACGTTGCGAAGAATTAACCACCAAACAAGAAATTGATGTAACAACTTTGTTTATTGATGCTGCAAATAATTACCCCAATGCTGCGGTATACTTTTTTTCTATAAATGGAGTAGGCAGTTGGTTAGGTGCAACGCCCGAAAAATTACTTTCGGTAACCAATAATAATATCGAAACAGTTGCAATGGCTGGTACTATGCCCGCTAACCAAGATATTGCTTGGACAGAAAAAGAACAGGACGAGCAAGGAATGATTGAGTTTTTTATAAACGATGTACTAAAACAACAAGGCATAAAAAAGATAGAAATTGGTGAGGTAGAAACCATAACTGCGGGAAGTGTTAGTCATTTGCGAAGTGTTTTTAAAGCAAAAATTCCTACCCCAATATTGCAAGCCAAATTACACAAAATTATAGGTAATTTAAATCCAACGCCAGCAGTTTGCGGACTACCACAATTTGAAGCAAGTTTATTTATTGCCGAAAATGAAAAAATGGAACGCAGGTTTTACAGCGGATTTATAGGTATGCAATGGCCAAGTAATAACATGGAGTTATTTGTAAATATTAGGTGCTGCCAATTGTTTACAAACACTGCCTTACTTTATACTGGTGCGGGTATTACAGCAGGTAGTAATGCTCAAAAAGAGTGGCAAGAAACACAAGGAAAACTTAACACCATTAAATCGTTGTTTAACAACTAAACTTCCGCATATCCACTTATAACAATTACTATTTCACCCTTTGGTGGTTTTGCTTCGTAGTAAGCAATTATTTCATCAATGGTACCGTTTTTAGTTTCTTCAAACATTTTAGTTAGCTCGCGTGAAACAGAGGCTTGCCTTTCGCCACCAAAAAACTCTTTTAGTTGATTTAAACATTTAACTAATCTATGTGGCGATTCGTATAAAATTATGGTGCGTTCTTCTTTACTTAATTGTTTTATTTTGGTTTGACGACCTTTTTTATCAGGCAAAAAACCTTCAAAACAAAAACTATTACTTGGCAAGCCACTTTTAACCAATGCTGGTACAAATGCTGTTGCACCAGGTAAGCACTCCACTTCTATTTGCTCGCGCAAACATTCGCGCACCAATAAAAATCCCGGGTCGCTTATGGCGGGTGTTCCTGCATCGCTAACCAATGCTAAGGTTTTACCACTTTGTAATAAGTTTATAAATCTGCTTAATTCCCTATGCTCATTGTGCATGTGGTAAGGCACCAATTGCTTTTCTATTTGATAGTGTTTAAGTAGTTTAATAGATTGGCGAGTGTCTTCGGCTAAAATGGCGTCAACCTCCTTTAAAATGCGTAATGCACGTAAGGTAATATCTTCTAAATTACCAATTGGTGTAGGTACCAAATATAACTTTCCGCTCATGGCTGCAATATATTATCATTTACAATACTTTACCGAAATTTGATTGCAAGATTTATAAAGCTAATAAAAGTTTTGTTTGAAATATTTTTTTATTAGTGTGCAACCCTTAATTTAGCCCAAAATTAAATAAACAACGTTATGAATTTTCCAGACAATTTATTGTACACTAAAGATCATGAGTGGGTACGCATTGAAGGCGACACAGCAGTTATAGGTATTACTGATTTTGCACAAAGCGAGTTAGGCGATATCGTTTATGTTGATATCAATACAGTTGGAAAAACTGTTGCGCAACACGAAGTGTTTGGCACTGTTGAAGCTGTAAAAACAGTATCTGATTTGTTTTCGCCATTAACAGGAACTGTTGCAGAATTTAATACTGATTTAGAAAACGCACCAGAGGCTGTAAATAGCGATGCTTATGGTAATGGATGGATGATTAAAATGACTGGCATTAACAAAGATGAAGTAGCTGGTTTAATGAGCGTAGCTGATTATAAAACATTAGTTGGTGCTTAATTAAAACCAATAAAATTATTAAAAGTCGCACAATTTTGCGACTTTTTTTACGAAATTTTTTTGATAAATTTAAAACATTTTGGATTTATATTGTAAGGTAAAAATAACAACATCAACCCAAACTTTACTACCAATTACCAGTAAATAACTTTATAATTGAACAGAAATAAAACTACATGAAAAAGATTTTAACATTAATTATCGTGGCTTTTTTGCCAACATTATTTGCCTTTAAACAAGCCAATACTTTTCCTACAATTACTTGCACTAACCTTAAAGATAAACAAGTAATATTACCTACAGATGTTGCAAATAAACGTACCGTTATAGCATTAATGCTAAGTACAAAAGCCGATAAATACATGCAAAAATGGTCGCAGCCATTATACAATTCGCTAATGGCAGATGGTATGGGTGGCATGATGAGTGGCAATATGTATAATGCAAATTTATGTTTTGTAGGTGCCGTTAAAGGATTAGCCAAACTTGCATTACCAGAAATAATTAAAAAAGCAAAAACCGAAGTTGATAAAAAGTATCATGGCACATTTATGTATACCGATACCGACCTAAAAGAATTAATGAGCCAACTAAATATTACGGATAAAACAGTTCCTCATTTTATTGTTATCGAAAAAACTGGTGCAATCATTTACCAAACATCTGGCGAATACAGTAAAGAAAAACTTGACGATATAACAGGAGCTCTGTTAGATTAATTATTGATTTACCACACACGCAATACTGGCTACGCTTAAATGTGGCGTATGCTTAATTATGCTTTGTGCGCAAGCTTCAATTGTTGCCCCGGTGGTTATAACATCATCAACCAACAATACTTTTTTGTTAGCAATTAACTCGGGGTTATTAATAGCAAACACTTCATCTACATTTAACCACCTATCAAATCTCCCTTTTTTTGTTTGGGTATCGGTGTGTTTATTACGCACCACTACATCTTTTAAATGCATACAATTTAACGATTCGCTTAAGCCTTGTGCAAAGCAATCACTTTGGTTATAACCACGTATTTTTAATTTTTTGGGATGAAGTGGAATACCAACAACTGCATCAATTTTAATGCCCGATTCATGTAATTTAGAACCATATAATCGTCCCAACATAATACCCAATTCTGGATTGTTGGCATACTTTAATTCGTGCAAAAGCTTTTGTACAATTCCCTTTTTTCTAAATATTAAAAAGGCATAGGCTTGCTCAATATTTATTCTTCCCCAAAAGGCTTGCTCAAGTTGGTTATTAGGAATAGCATGAAATTTTGTTTCAGGAAAATTCTCAATACAATGGGTACAAATAAGGTGTTCGGCAGCCAAAAGCACACCGTTACACCCCACACACAAGTTTGGAAAAACTATGCCAACAAGTGTGTTAATCATACCATTATTCTTTAATTGTTTTTAACCACGCATTTCCTTGTGCAGTTGTTACTTTAATTAGGTATACACCATTACTAAGTTGGCTGGTATTAACACTAAATTTATTTGCACCTGCAGCAACATTTGTTAAGTTTTGCTCAAGTACTTTTTGTCCAGTAATGTTATATAAAGAAATGTTTACTGTACCGCTTTTCTTGTTTTCAAATATTACCTCAACCATATTTTTAAATGGCATTGGATACGCTTTTAATTGTATCGCATCGGCAATATTATCTTTTACGCCTACTGCAAAAATTGGCACATTATCCGTTCTTGATTTTACACAACCATCATTACTAGTAATGGTAGACTTAACCGACATTGTTTGTGGTCCATTTAACTGAATAGTAGGATCAGCTCCATAATTTCTAATTGAAGTATCGTTAGATGTGATTAACCAAGCATAGTATTTAGCATATTTTGATTTATCAGTAAATGTTATGTAATAGCCAGTATCACGTTGCCATTCGTAATAAATTTCTGGTGTTTCTAAAACTGTTACATTTTGAATATTAGAATCAATTAAAACACCCTCTTTAAATACACTTAACTTTACAGGGTATTCACCGGTTTTTTCATACACTTGAATGCTGCTTTTTTCTGTGCTAGAAGCTCCATTTCCAAAATCCCATGCAATAGCATCTCCGCCTTGTGCGTTTGATGTGAAGATAACATTAACTGGTCCACATCCTACAAATCTGCTTGCACTAAAAGCTGCAGAAGCATTCATGCCATATTCAAAAACAATACTGCTATCTGCTAATTGTACTATATCCGTTATGGCAACTCCTGATGGTCTTCTTACACCACTTACTTTTTGATGCAAATTACTCGCAGGGCTACTTGATGGAGTAAAATTTCTATTAGCCGTTAATGGATACAAATCGCTTGCATCACCCCTATTTATATTTCGTTCTAATTGTCTTAAACCATCAGCTTGCATAAGGCCTACACCTAATTGCGAAGTATCGTTGTTTACATTATTATTTGCCTCGGTTAATAGTTTTGCTTTAAAGGTATTTATATGCCAAATAGCCAATCCCTTTGATGGCATGTATGAATCGAATCCTTTACGCTGACGGTTTTCTAACAAGTAATACTCGTTAGCTACAGCTGTATTAATTTTAAAAACCATATCACTATCTGCAACTGCAAATGGTAATGTATATAATGCAGTATCCGAAATTACAGTTGGTGTAACCCAGCCCATGCGTATTCTGCTCCAAGCATCGTTAAAACAAGGTGTTTTTTCATCATTTAACCAAGGGCCGCCAGCCATTAATGAATAATTACCTGAGCCTTCGTTTGTGCTTTGGGTTGAATACAAATCAGGTAAATCTAATAAGTGTCCAAACTCATGTGATACCACCCCAATTCCTACCATTGGGTATGAACCGCTTCTATATCTTTTTTCAGGAAACATGGCAAATGCGTTAACCTTTACACCATCATAAGTTGGGCGTTGTGACGCTTGTAATGACGACCTAAACGACCAAATATAATCGTTTGCGTTGGGTGCACTTTGTTCCTCAGCACCAATGCCTGCGTGCATAACTATCACACCATCTACAAATCCATCATTATCATTATCAAACTGGCTAAAATCTACATTAAACGAATCGTTTACATCGCTCAAAGCACCTAATAATAACTGCCTAGTGGCGGTACTATATGAAGGACTATTTTTACCATAATACTTATAATTGTTATCGGCCATCACCCATCCATAAACCACACATTCCAAATCTAATTTACCATTTGATGTGGCTAAATAATAATCGCGAAACGAGCCTGTACCATTGTAGTTGGGCTGATTTAATAATAGTTCAAAGTTTTCTTTAGCAATGGTTGCACGTAAATCTGGATACTCAACCAATACCACTAATACTTTACGCTTACCTATTGAAGGAAATGGATAAGGACCTGCTGCTTTATTTAATTCCAGAACGGGTGAAAGTTGTTGATGAATTTGCATTAACATGCTTTGTTGTGTTGCGCTATAGCGCAAATGCGGCAACACATTGGCTTTATTTTGTTGACCATCTTTGGCCACTATACCACTGCCTATTAAATTACCAACTCCATCTGTTGTGGCATATTCAAAAAATCCTTCTGTATTTTTTATTACCGTAAAACCATCTTGGGTCTCTAAATAATGAATGGCTTCATTGCCAAATGGCTGTAATGTAACTTTGCTTCCATCGGGTTGCGTTAAGGTGTTTTGATAAGGAGCTACACTGCAATTACTGCGTTGTGCATTAGAAATTTGAGCACCAAAAATAAAAAGAGTAATCAATAAGCTAGGTAGTAATCTCGAGTTTTTCATCAATTGTGTAAGTGTAATTTTTATTTAAAAAATAAAATTAGTCTTAATGCATCAACTAACCAAGCTTTTGCATAAAACAGTGTTAAGCTTTACATAAACATTATAATAGTTAAATGTATTGCCTTGTAATGCATCTATAGAACCTTCTTTTTGAAAATTAGTTGCTTTAGTAAACAACAAGCATCCTTTACTAAGGTTTCTAAAGATAATTATTTCATCAAATCCGCTACTATTCAAACTCTGACGTAAAGTGGAATACAATTTTAGGGAAAGTATCTTGTGTCATTTTTAAACTCCATAAACTATCCGCAAAAAATACAGGTCTTCCTTCCTTATCGGCAGCAATATTGTATCGTTTAATTACATTAAAACGTTCAAGTTCTGCTTTATCATCACTGGTAAACCAACAAGCTTTTTGGTAATTTAATGGTGTAAATGCACACGAAGCACCGTACTCGTGCAATAACCTAAACTGGATAACATCAAACTGAAGTTCGCCCACTGTACCAATAATTCGGATATTACCGGGCTGCTGAGTAAATAATTGTGCTACACCTTCATCGGTTAATTGTAAAATACCTTTTTCAAGCTGCTTAGTTTTTAAAGGATCTTTGTTTTCTAAAACCTTAAAAATTTCGGGAGAAAAACTAGGAATACCTTTAAATGTAAAGTTTTCTCCTTCGGTTAAGGTATCGCCAATTTTAAAGTTCCCATTGTCGTATAAACCAACCACATCTCCAGGATAAGCTTCATCAATCACGCTTTTATCGTTGGCCATAAAACTGGTAGGATTACTAAATCGCAATTTTTTATTTAGGCGTGTGTGTTGGTAAAACTTATTACGTTCAAACTTGCCCGAAACAACCCTACAAAATGCAATCCTATCACGGTGGTTTGGATTAAGATTGGCGTGTATTTTAAATATAAAACCAGAGAATTTAGGCTCGTTAGGCTTTACCTCTCTATCTTCAGTAAATCTGCTGCGTGGTTCTGGTGCAATTTTAACAAACGTGTCTAACAACTCTTGAATACCAAAGTTGTTAATTGCACTTCCAAAAAATACTGGAGCCAAATAACCTTCAAGGTATAAATCAGTATTAAATGGTTCATAAACGCCTTCAATTAACTCTGCATCTTCGCGTAATTTTGCAGCTGCTTTTTCGCCTATAATTTTATCAAGTTGCGGGTTACTTAAATCTCCAATTTCAATAACTTCTTTAGCAATTTTACTTCTGTCTGATTGAAATAAATTTAGGCTTTTTTCATAAAGATTATAAACACCTTTAAAGTCGCTTCCAATGCCTATTGGCCAAGTAAGCGGGCGGGTATGTATATTTAATTCTTTTTCTATTTCTTCTAATAAATCGTAAGGGTCTTGGCCTTCTCTATCAAGCTTATTAATAAACACAATAACAGGGGTGTTACGCATGCGGCACACTTCCATTAATTTTCGTGTTTGAGCCTCTACGCCTTTTACACAATCTATCACCAATATCACACTATCTACGGCAGTTAAAGTGCGGTAGGTATCTTCAGCAAAATCTTTGTGACCAGGTGTATCTAAAATGTTAATTTTATAATCTTTGTAATCAAAACCCATAACCGAGGTAGCAACTGAAATTCCACGTTGCTTTTCAATTTCCATAAAATCTGAAGTTGCAGATTTTTTTATTCGATTACTTTTTACAGCGCCCGCTGTTTGTATAGCGCCTCCAAATAATAAAAACTTTTCGGTTAATGTGGTTTTACCAGCATCCGGGTGGCTAATAATACCGAATGTTCTACGTTTTTGTAATGATATTGGAGCTATATTCATGTAATGCGCTGTAAATAAAATGGCCGCAAATATACGTGTGCTGACTTAACTTTTCAGTTATTTTTTAATCTGAGTTTCACTTCAAAAATTTGTTGTTTTTAAAGCTGATGTTTGGCTTTTAGCATTTGATTAAGCGATATTGACTAAAACAAATAAGGCCGCCCAAAGGGCGGCCTTATTGTGCGGTATACTATTAAATATTATTGTATTGGTGGAGCCATTTGTGCACCTAAAGTTTTTTGTGCTTTGGCTTGAATGGCTTTAAACAACTCGTCTTGTTTATTAAACTGTGCAACTTGTTGCGCATACATTAAAACGTTTGCATTCTCTTCTAGTTCTGATGCTACACTTTTTGCTTTACTGCCTTTAAACGTGCTATAATATTGGTATTTCTCAATTGCTTGATCTACCATAATATTTATTAAAGCATTGGCTTTTTCTGTTGCACCAGCAGCAAAGTAAGCCTCCGATAAACGGATGATAAAAATATCATACGCTACAGTTTTGTTGGGCATTACTTCTATACAACGGTCTAGGGCTTTAATTGCTCTAGCATTATCACCTTCTGCAACTAATTTCATAGCTAAGCGATAAAATAAGTTACGGAAATTACGGGTTTGGCGTAAGGTAGTTTCATCTAAATAAACACCTTCTTTATCCATATTGCCCCATTTAAATTTCTCTACTAAATTAGCATATAAAATATCCGTGTTAATGTGTCCGTATGTTCCACCTTCTACTGGATCGGTGTTTTTAATTGGTACAATACGGTATGTTAAACCTTCTAATTGGAAATAATCAGTCATGTTTAAATACACATCACTACCTGTGGTAATTGCAAAATAAATTGGGCGAGTCCAGTTGGTTGTTGCTAAAATATCAAGCACCACTAAATCCGCTTTCATCAATGTGCCTTTACCAATATCCCACTTCATGGTATCAGCAATAATGTTTGCATCTTTTGGATGAACCGCACCTTGCTTTAAAACATAGTCTTTATCAATTGGTATGTATAATTTTTTAGTTGGGTAATAACTAAACGACATGCCATTATTTGATGTAAGCTTAGCCATTGGATCTTTATCATCAGTAATAAATTTCATTATACTACTTAACGGATAATAATCTGTTTGGTTAACACCAAATTGTCTTTCAACTTCTGGGTTCTGGTAAAAAATTACATAATCTCTAGTACCTTGTTTGTATTGATTCGGTGTCATACTAAAAGGTATAATTTCAGAGTCATACACTTTAGTTTTTAATGCATCTGTATACCAATCGGTGTTTAATAAACTTAAGTTTATCACACGAATATCACTGCGAATTCCTTCTACATTTTGTGCATACCATAAAGGATAAGTATCATTATCTCCATTGGTAAACAATACTGCGTTTGGAGCACACGAGTTTAAATAATCATAAGCAAAATCTAATGCTGCATAACGGTTACTTCTATCATGATCGTCCCAGTTTTGAGTTCCCATTAATACTGGCACACCGGCAATAGTAGCAATAGATGCAATGCCTGTGGCTACTTTGGCATTCATTTTTTTACTTAGCCAATCTATTAAAGCCAATACACCTAATCCTACCCAAATAATAAAAGTTTGGTATGAACCAACATAAGCATAATCACGTTCGCGCGGTTGATGTGCAGGGAAATTTAAGTATAAAATAATAAATGCTCCAGTAAATAAAAACAAGGTTAATACAACCGTTGCATCTTCTTTAGATTTTTTGAAATGATAAATCAAACCAATTAAACCCAACAAAAATGGCAAGAAATAATACGTGTTACGTGCCTTATTATTTTTAATTGAATCGGGCATGTTTTTTTGTGGGCCTAATCGCATTTCATCAATAAACGAAATACCGCTAATCCAGTTACCACGTGTAATATCTCCAAATCCTTGGTCATCATTTTGGCGGCCAATAAAGTTCCACGCAAAATAGCGCCAATACATAAAGCCCATTTGATAGGTCATTAAGAAATCAATATTTTTTGCGAAAGTGGCTTTTTTACCTTCAGGTATATTTTCCCATTGGCGATATGATTGAATATAATCTGCTCTATCAGCCCACATACGAGGGAAAATGGTACAATCTTTTGGATCGTAAATACGCTCTATTTTCTCACCTGCTTCTTCATATTTACCATCACCTTTAGCATAAGTCATTGCACCTTTTTTCTCGTCAATAACTTTAGCATAAAAATACTGTCCGTATACCAATGGGTTTTCGCCATATTGCTCACGATTTAAGTATGATAATAAACTAAAAGGATTATCGGGAGCATTCATATTAATTGGCGGCTTAGCATTACTACGTATAATAACCATAGCATATGATGAGTAGCCAATTATAATAAATGTAACACTTAATAATGCCACATTTGCTATGCTTCTTGATGCATTGTTTTTAATAACAAAATAATAAATTACAGCGGTAATTACACCCCAAAAAATCAAACCAGATGCTGATGGATTTAATGAGAATGTAGCCACTACCATTAATGCATATAATCCTGCGGCAATGTAAAAGCTAATTTTGCTATCGGTATGCGTGTAATGTATTGCAGCAGCCAATGCGCCTGCAATTACAAATAACATAAAAAATGCACCCGTATTAATACTTGCTCCTAATGTGTTTACAAAAAAGTAATCAAACTTAGTAGCCAATGATGGCATACCCGGTATGATACCAAATTGAACCAATGCAATAGCAGCTACTGCTAATATAGTTGCTTTGATAAAGCCTGGGCGAGTAAATTTATTTTTGCGGAAATAATATACATATACAATGGCTGGAATTACCAATATACTTAATAAATGGACACCAATAGCTAAACCAATTAAATAAGCAATTAATACCAACCAACGTTCGCTACCTTCATTATCGGCAACGTTTTCCCATTTTAAAATACACCAAAATGTTAAGGTTGTAAAAAAGCTTGATGAGGCGTAAACCTCTGCTTCAACAGCCGAAAACCAAAATGTATCACTCCATGTTAAGGCCAATGCACCAACTAAACCCGATACTGCAACAGCAATAATTTGCTGCATATTAAGTTCTTGGTTATGTTTGGTAACCAACTTACGACCAAGGTGTGTTATGGTCCAGAAGGTAAACATTATACATGCAGCACTAGTTGTGGCCGATACCATGTTAACCCAAAATGCAACCTGCGTTACATCTCCACCAGCAAATAACGAAAATATTCGTCCTAATAATAAAAATAATGGCGCCCCTGGTGGGTGACAAATTTGTAATCTAAATGAGGCAGAAATAAATTCCCCACAATCCCAAAAGCTTACAGTTGGCTCTAATGTTAAGGTATAAGTTACCAATGCAATAACGAAGGTAATCCATCCTAAAACGTTATTTACTAAGTTAAAACGGTTCATGTTTTACGTTAAATCAATTTTATATATGTTAGCAAATATATATGATGGAAGTAATTAACCAAATTTAGTATGGTTTTAACTTATCTTTCCTTCCAGTAATGTTGCTTAACGCAATTAAGCATTTGGTTATTGTTAACCCAAATTACGCATTGTATCCATCAATTGCCTTATTCCAAATTTCTAAGTCTTCAAATGTTTCAATTTTCTTGGCCATAGTGTTTTTTTCTTAAATTACAAGGTTAGAAAGATTAGAACATTACAAGTTTATGTGATTTTTTCAAACTCGTTAATCATCTTTATCATTTTAATCCTACAATTACAAGGTTATGAAAGATTAGAAGGTTACAAGGTTTTTTGATTTTACTAAGCTTGGTAATCATCTTTCTGATTCTAATTATTCAATTACAAGGTTACAAAGATTAGAAGGTTACAAGGTTATCGGATTTTCTTAAACTCGATAATCAACTTCAAATTTATAAAACCTAAACTCACGCTTGCGCAACTTTGTAATCTTTTAATCTTTGTAACTCCCTTCCCCCAACTTTGTAATCTTTTAACCCTACTCTATCAACTACGTAACTTTGTAATCCTACAATTACAAGGTTACAAAGATTAGAAGGTTACAAGGTTATCGGATTTTCTTAAACTCGATAATCAACTTCAAATTTATAAAACCTAAACTCACGCTTGCGCAACTTTGTAATCTTTTAATCTTTGTAACTCCCTTCCCCCAACTTTGTAATCTTTTAACCCTACTCTATCAACTACGTAACTTTGTAATCCTACAATTACAAGGTTATGAAAGATTAAAAGGTTACAAGGTTCTTTGATTTCATTAAACCTGGTAATCATCTTCAACTTTGTTAACCCTAGCCCCGCGCTTGCGCAACTTTGTAATCTTTTAATCTTTGTAACTCCCTTCCACCAACTTTGTAATCTTTTAACCCTACTCTATCAACTACGTAACTTTGTAATCCTACAATTACAAGGTTATGAAAGATTAAAAGGTTACAAGGTTCTTTGATTTCATTAAACCTGGTAATCATCTTCAACTTTGTTAACCCTAGCCCCGCGCTTGCGCAACTTTGTAATCTTTTAACCCTGTTCTAACGACTGTGTAACTTTGTAATCCTACAATTAAACCCTCATAAACCTTTAAAAACAATTATTACAAACCATATTGGTTGATTATAATATTGGCTGAAAAACAAAAAGTTAGTTAGCCAATTTTTAAAGGCCGTTGTACAAAAACTTGTATTTTTTAAAAATTTAGTTAGTTTTGCACTACTTTATTGGAAATTAAATCACGAGGGGACCCGAAAAGTCCCCTCTATTTTTTACCAGAAACTTAACATGGATATTGTAGCGCAAATAACGGAATGGACTGATGGATTTTTAACTGGAGAACTGTTTTTGGTTGAAGTAGAAAACAGAGAAGGTAGCGAAAAAATCAGTGTATTTATTGATGGAGATACTGGGGTTGATATTCCAGCATGTCAAAAACTATCACGTTTTTTATCAGAAAAGTTGGATGAACAAAACTACGGAGAACACCCATATTACTTAGAGGTTTCATCTCCTGGTGCTGATAGTCCGCTTATAAAATACCGTCAATATCCTAAACATATTGGTCGCGAACTTTTGGTTAAGTTAAAAGATAATACTGAAACAAGCGGAAAATTGGTAAGTGTAACTAACGAAGCAATTACCATTGCCATAAAAGATAAAAAAAAGGGGTATAATAATGCTCCCGAAAAAACCATTGCATTTGCTGATATAAATGAGGCAAGCGTAATTTTAGCATTTAAATAATAAAATAATTAAACATATAAACTATGCATAGTTCTGGCTTAATAGACTCGTTTAGCGAGTTTAAAGAATTTAAAAACATAGATCGTGCTACAATGCAGCGCGTTTTAGAAGATGTATTTCGCAGTATGTTGCGTAAAAAATACAATAGCGATGAGTTTTTTAGTGTTATTGTTAATGATAGCAGTGGTGATTTAGAAATTTGGCACAACCGTGAGATTGTGTATGATGGCGAAGTAGAAGATGTACGTAGCGAAATTTCTTTAACTGATGCGCGCAAAATTGAACCCGATTTTGAAGTTGGCGAAGAAGTTACAGAAGGTGTTACTTTAGAAAGTTTTGGTAGAAGAGCTATTTTGGCTGCTCGCCAAACGTTAATGGGTAAGATTTTAGAACTTGAAAAAGACGAACTTTACCGTAAATATAAAGATAGAGTTGGTGAAGTGGTTTCGGGTGAAGTATACCAAATGTGGAAAAAAGAAATTATGATTTTGGATGATGAAGGTAACGAACTTTTATTGCCAAAAACAGAAATGATTCCTGCTGACCATTACAAAAAAGGGGATAGCATTAAAGCAGTTGTATTTAAAGTAGAAATGTTTAATGGCTCACCTCGAATTATATTAAGCCGTACAGCACCTGTGTTTCTTGAGCGTTTGTTCGAGATGGAAGTACCCGAAATTACTGATGGCGTAATTGCTGTTAAGAAAATTGTACGCGAGCCAGGTGAACGCGCTAAAGTAGCGGTAGAAAGTTTTGATGATAGAATAGATCCAGTAGGCGCTTGTGTGGGAATGAAAGGTTCTCGTATTCATGGTATTGTACGCGAGTTGCGTAACGAAAATATTGACGTAATAAACTACACATCAAACTTACAACTGTTAATTCAACGTGCTTTAAGTCCTGCAAAAGTATCATCAATAAAATTAGATGAAGAAAGCCGCAGAGCATCTGTTTATCTAAAGCCAGATCAAGTATCATTGGCAATTGGTAAAGGCGGACATAACATTAAACTTGCAGGTAAATTAGCAGGTATGGAGATTGATGTTTACCGCGAAAGTGATGAAGACGAAGGAGATATTGATTTAGATGAATTTGCAGATGAAATTGACAACTGGATATTAGATGAGTTGAAAAATATTGGTTGCGATACCGCACGCAGTGTTTTAAATTTAACCGTTGCCGATTTAGTTCGTAGAACAGAATTAGAAGAAGAGACTGTTAATGAGGTGCGCAGAATATTGCAAGCCGAATTTGAATAGAATATTGCTTAATATCTGCATAAGCCAAACGATTGTTTGTTTTATGCGGGCATAAGCCTTACATTTGAGCCGCTTTTTAGCGTAGCCGTCAGCGCAATAAAAGCATAGTTTTAAAAACATTAAATGAGCGAAAACAAAGAATCTGTCCGTTTAAACGCAGTAGTTAAAGAACTTAACGTGGGAATTCAAACCCTTGTTGACCACCTAACCCAAAAGGGTTTTACGGTGGAGAATAAGCCTACGACCAAAATTACCGGTGAAATGTACCGTGTATTATTAAGTTCTTTTCAATCGGACAAAAAGGTAAATGATGATGCCAAGGCATTAATTAAACCTAAAGTTAAAAAAGAGGAAGTAACCATTCAGCCGGTAGTTAAAAAAGAAACTATTGTTGAAGAAGAAGATTATGATGACGGCATCTTAATCAAATCTGGTTTAGCGCCTAACATACCAAAGCCAATTGAACCTAAAAAGGTAGAAGAACCCATTGTTGTGGAAGTTAAACCAGAGCCAATAGTGGTTCCTGAGGTTAAGCCAGAGCCTGTAGTTGAAAAACCAAAGGAAGTTGAAACACCTAAAGTGGTTGAAGCGCCAAAAGCGATTGAAGTACCTAAGGAAGTAGAAACACCTAAAGTTGAACCAGCGCCAGAAGAAAAAGGTGGTTTGAAGGTATTAGGTAAAATAAATTTGGATGAAATAAATCCAAAGAAAAAGAAAAAAGCAGCGCCAGCACCTGTTGCAAAACCAACTGCTCCTGCCCCTAAAACTGATAAAAAAGTTGAACACAAAAAGGTTGAACAACCTGCTAAACCTAAGGTAGAACATAAAGCTACACCAGAAGTTAAAGTAGCTGCACCCAAAACTGGAGTTAAGAAAACTGCCCCAGTTGTAGAAAAAACAATTGAGCCAGCTAAAACTGAAACGCCAGTTGTAGAGGCAGAAGATGCTAAAATTACGGAACCTAATTACGAAAAACTTTCGGGTTTAAAAGTAATGGGTAAAATACAGTTACCTGTTGATCCACCAAAGAAAGCACAACCAGTTGCTAGCAGCGATGATAATGCCAACAAAAAGAAAAGAAGAAGAAAAAACTTTGTTGGTGGTAGTGATAATTTAGACATTAAAAAGGTAGAAGGAGCAAATCCTCACCCACAAAGCCGTGGTGGATACCAAGGTAATAATCCTCGTGGACCACATACCAATAATTCTGGTGGTGGCGGTAATAGACCAGGTGGCGGTTACCAAGGCAGTAATCCTCGTGGCCCAGGTGGCCATACAGGTGGTGGAGCCAATCCAGGTGCACCTCGCCCTCCATTTAATAAAGGTGGTAAAGGAAATTTTGCACCAAGAAATACCAATCCAGGGGAAAAAGCAGAAATTACTGATAAAGAAATTCAAGATAAATTAAAAGCAACTTTAGCACGTATTAATGGCCAACAAAACATTGGACAAGCACGTAGCAAAATACGTAAACAAAAACGTGATGCTGCTGCTGATAGACGTGAGGAGGAAGCAATAGAGCTTGAAGGACAAAAGAAAATTAAAGTAACAGAATTTGTTACAGCAAATGAGTTGTCGCAGTTAATGGATTTACCAATAAACAACATTATTTCGGCATGTATGTCGTTAGGTTTAATGGTAAGTATTAACCAACGCTTAGATGCTGAAACCATATCAATTGTGGCCGAAGAATTTGGTTATGAAGTTGATTTTGTTACCACAGATTTAATAGAAACCATTGAAGAAGAAATTGATGCAGAAGAGGATTTAGTTACTCGTCCGCCAATTGTTACCGTTATGGGTCACGTAGATCATGGTAAAACTTCGTTATTGGATTACATTCGTAAAGCAAGCGTAATTGCTGGCGAAGCCGGAGGTATTACGCAGCACGTTGGTGCTTACGAGGTAACTCTAGCAAATGGTAAACACGTAACATTCTTAGATACTCCAGGTCACGAAGCGTTTACAGCGATGCGTGCCCGTGGTGCAAGCTTAACAGATATTGTAATTATTGTAATTGCAGCAGATGATAGTGTGATGCCTCAAACAAAAGAGGCCATTAGCCACTCGTTAGCAGCAGGCGTTCCAATAGTTTTTGCAATCAATAAAATAGATAGAGAAGCAGCTAACCCAGACCGTATTCGTGAGCAATTATCTGCAATGGATATACTTGTTGAAGAATGGGGTGGAAAATACCAATGCCAAGAAATATCAGCTAAAAAAGGTTTAAACATTGATGCTTTACTTGAAAAAGTATTGCTTGAATCGGAAATGTTAAACTTAAAAGCTAACCCAGACAAACGTGCTGTAGGTAGTGTTATCGAGGCTTCATTAGATAAAGGAAGAGGTATTACTACTACCATTATGGTTCAATCAGGAACATTAAAAATTGGTGATCCAATTTTAGCTGGTACACACAGTGGTAAGGTAAAAGCAATGTTTGATGAGCGTGGTAAAAAGATGACTACTGCTGGCCCATCTACTCCGGTAGTATTATTAGGTTTTGATGGTGCACCACAAGCAGGTGATAAGTTTTTAGTAACCAAAAGCGAACAAGAAGCAAAAGAGATTAGTAATAAACGCTCGCAGCTACAACGCGAACAAGGTATACGTACACAAAAACATATTACCCTTGACGAGATTGGAAGACGACTTGCAATTGGTAACTTTAAAGAACTTAAGGTTATTGTTAAAGGTGACGTGGATGGTTCGGTAGAGGCATTAAGCGATTCGTTAATTAAACTATCAACCGAGGAAGTTGCAGTAAGTGTAATTTACAAAGGAGTAGGTCAAATATCAGAAAGCGATGTGTTATTGGCATCAGCATCAGATGCGATTGTTATAGGTTTCCAAGTTCGACCTTCGTCTCAAGCACGTAAGTTGGCCGAAACAGAAGCCATTGACATCCGTTTATATAGTATTATTTATGATGCTATTGCCGAGATTAAAGATGCGATGGAAGGCATGTTGGCTCCTAAAGAAGTGGAGAAAATTACAGGTAATGTTGAAATACGTGAAGTATTTAAAATTACCAAAGTGGGTACAATTGCTGGATGTTATGTTACCGATGGAAAAATATTCCGTAACTCTAAAATACGAATTATTCGTGACGGAGTGGTGGTTTACACAGGCGAATTAGCCTCATTAAAACGCTTTAAAGATGATGTAAAAGAAGTGGCTTATGGTTATGAGTGCGGATTAAACATTAACAACTTTAATGATATTAGAGAAGGTGATAACGTAGAGGCATACGAAATTGTAGAAGTAAAACGTACCTTAAAATAATTTAAATATTATAATTGATATAAAATGGCTGCCCAATGGGTGGTCATTTTTTTTTGCAGAAATGGTTGAAACAGCATAAGCTATGTTTCAATACCTAAAGCACATTCAACCCAAATAACGCATTGGAAATGCATAATCGATAAAGAAACTGTAAACCAGTTTTATGTAACACTGCTAACATTTTATTTGCCGAGGCTTCGGCACGGGGTTAACCCAACTAAATCAAGTAGTTCAATTTTTCAAATCTTCTATTGATTAATTTGGGTTAAAATTACTTTCCAATTTTTATTTCCAGGCAATAAATGTGTTTGCTTTTTGGCAATATTTAGTGGGTAAGTATAGCAGATAATCACTTGTTTAAATAATTTTTAAAAAACTTTTAAATTCACTTTCTTTTTATATTTTGCATATTAATTGTTGGCCCAAAAATGGGACTGACGGAACGAAGTATTTGTAATGCACAAGTAATTACAATTGGCATAACTACATTTATAGTTAATTAGCCCAAAAAGGAAAACCGTATCATTATTAAACCCTAAATTATGGAATGGAGCGCCAAAATAATTGATCATAATAAGGAAAAACGCATAGCGATTTATTTTGAAAACAAGCATGAGTTAAACGAGCGTATAAAAAAAATAGCTGGCGCAAAGTGGAGTAATACCAAAAAGGCTTGGCATGTGCCAGATACAGCAAAAAACCGGACTAAATTTAAAATTGAAGCAGAAATTGTATTTAGCGAAATAAGCTTACAAAAAATAGAGCAGTATAAAAAATGGCTAAAGTCAAAAAGATATAGTGCAAATACAATAAAATCTTATAGCGAAGCATTAATTTCATTTTTAAAATACTATAACGATAAGCCTATTGAAACAATAAGTAATGATGATGTAATTAACTTTAATAACGACTACATTTTAAAGAAAAAGCTATCAGCATCATACCAAAATCAAATAGTAAATGCAATTAAGCTATTTTTTAAAGAGATACAAGGTTCAACTATAAATGCAGCACTAATACACAGGCCAAAACGAGCAAAACTATTGCCAAATGTATTAAGCAAAGAAGAAGTAAAAGATATAATAGAAGCTACTAAAAATATAAAGCATAAAACGATGCTAAGTTTAATATATGCTTGTGGATTAAGAAGTGGCGAGGTATTAAACTTATTACCTACAAATATAGATAGTAAAAGAGGTGTAATTATAATAAAACAAGCAAAAGGCAATAAAGATAGAATAGCTCCATTGGGTGATAAAATTATAAAAATATTAAGAACCTATTTTGTTACGTTTAAACCCGAAAAATATTTATTTGAAGGACAAGAAAAGGGGACTAAATATGATGCAAGAAGCCTACAGCAAGTGTTGAAGCAAAGTTTAGCAAGAACAACTATAAAAAAGCCTGTAACCTTGCATTGGTTGCGCCATAGTTATGCTACACATTTACTAGAAAACGGAACCGACTTAAGATATATACAAGAAATACTTGGGCATAACAGTAGTAAAACTACCGAAATATATACCCATGTAAGCACCAAAAGTTTACAAAAAATAAAAAGTCCGTTTGATGATTTGTAAATAAAATGGAATAAATTGCATATTGTAATAGTGCACTCAATAGCGCGTATCTACCCAAATTGGGTGGATACACGCTACAAAGTAGCGCATATAAACAAGTTAGCGGGCATTGTGAAAGATACCAGCATAACAGTTAAACATTGATAAATGAAAAAAAAACTACTTTGGATATTAATTTTAGGACTGATAATAATCAGTTGCAAACAAAGGAAAACAGAAATGAAAGAGAAAATAATTAAAACAAACGGCATTGAACTCTGTACGGAAAGTTTTGGAAATAAGAAAAATCCAGCAATCCTTTTGGTAGCAGGTGCAACCGTATCAATGCTGTATTGGGACACTGAATTTTGCCAACAATTATCTGAAAAAGGATTTTTTGTTATTCGTTACGACAACAGAGATGTAGGAAAATCCACTAATTATGAAACAGGTTCTACTCCATACGATATTGTTGACTTAACTAATGACGCTATTTCAATATTGGATGGCTACAAGATTGACAAAGCACATTTTGTGGGGATTTCTTTGGGCGGACTAATTTCTCAAATAGCATCAATAAAGTTTGCCGACAGAGTTAACTCCTTAACTCTTATGTCATCAGGCCCTTGGGGAGACTCAGACCCAACTATACCTGAAATGGACACGAGTATTTTAGATTTCCATAGTAAAGCAGGTACAGTCAATTGGACAAATGAAGACAGTGTGGTAAACTATTTAATTCAGGGTGCAGAATTAATGAGTGGCAAGAAACAATTTGACAAACAAAGAAGTGAAAAACTGATAAGAGCTGAGTTCAATAGAGCCAACAATTATATAAGTATGTTCAATCACGCTGCATTGCAAGGTGGTGAAGAATATTGGAACAGATTAAACGAAATCAAACAACCCACCTTAATTATCCACGGAACAGACGACAAAATTTGGCATTATAAGAATGCAGGTTTTTTACTAGAAAAAATAAAAGGTTCAAATCTAATCACCCTTGAAGGTACAGGACACGAATTACACGTTGATGATTGGAAATCAATAATTGATGGAATAGAAAAACACATAAATGACTGATAAACAAAAACAACGACCCGCTAACAATGTATATAAAAAATAGGCGAAACAGTAGTAAATTCAAGGCTTTTGGCTCGTATTATACTTTGTGCTTAACCGAAAATTTGGCACTTCGAAATCGCCTACTTTTCATATACTAACCGTTGGCAGTAATGCTCAAAGACGACACAGTATGAAAAAAATAACTTTAATAACGACCATTTTTCTTTTGACAATTTTGGGTTGTCAAAAAGACCCATCTGTTGACATTAAAACAGACGAACTATACACGCCTTATCTGACAAGCGTTAGAGACAACGGTAAAATAACGTTAATGTGGGGCAAACCTGCGTGTCTTTATTGTGCAAATTGCCCATGCCCACAATTAGACCCAAATCATTTTGAAATTTTTGTTTCTGACTCTGACCCGTCAGACTTAAAATTTCATTCTACTGTTAGCAATAACATTTTTGAAGTAGCGATAAATAATTTGACAAATGGAAAACCTTATTACTTTGCTATAAGAGCTGTTGGACAAAAAGAATTTACTGTTTCAAAGACAGTAATGACAATACCAGAAAACGCAGAAACTGTTCAACCATTGTTTCCGACAATAGACAACAACAAAGAACTTGGAACTTGGTCTAACGACCAATCAAAAATTGGTTACATCAGTAGTTACTTTTGGAATAATGGCAATAACGAAAGCCAATCGTTATTTGTTTATTCGTTCTCAAACAACGCTGAATTGCTTGTAGAAAAAAGTTCACGTTCACCTGAATGGTCGCCAACAGGACAAAAAATTGTTTATCAAACCGAAAATGGTATGGTAAATTCAGGACAAGGTATGCCTTGCCATATTTCAGTTTACAATACGACAGACAGCACTATAAAACGCTTAACAAGCGGAAGTGCTTTTAATTTTTTACCGACTTGGTCTTTTGGCGGGGAATGGATTGCCTTTTTATCAAACAAGGCAGGCGGACAAGAATATAACATTTGGAAAATTCCTTCTGACAGCGGAACCGCAGTTCAAGTAACACTCGACTTTAACGACAATAGTGATTTAGGCATAATTGACGACCGTTCCCCAAAATCACTAAGTTGGTCAAAAGACGGAAACAATATTGCGTTTTCACGTTTGACAAAATTAAATCAAGGATACAATTCTGTTATTTATACAATTCCTTCAAGTGGTGGTAGCAAGACAATTCTTGTTCCTTCACAATGGGACGATTACGCACCAACTTATTCGCCTGACGGAACAACAATAGCATTTGTAAGTAATCGTTCAGGAAAAAATGAAATTTGGACAATGAATTTGCAAACAAAAAAATTCAAACAAATTACCGGCAGCAAAGACAAATGGATTTATGCAAATCCGGGCAAAATAGAATGGTCTTTGTCAGGCAACAAAATTCTTTTTACAAGCAACTCAAACAACTTTAAGACATTATACACAGTGGACATAAATTAAAAAAAGCACTACTGCCAACATGGGTTTGCCGCAAGTGGGGGGTCAGTGGTAAATTGAAGTTTTGTGCTTTT
>JAUCCO010000015.1:0-39445 GCA_034676125.1 Bacteroidia bacterium | reverse complement strand
CTTCTACGCGCCAATAAGCTGCGCTATCACCTGTTGAGTTATTTACAAATGCATATGGGCTATTTACCCATACGGTATCTATGCCTTTATCGTATGCAAAGGCTGCAATAGGGGGTGCTAAAAAGGGGTTGCCTCCGCCACCTGGACCACTAACAGGTTCAAATATTATTTTACCGACCCAAGCACGACTTGCAATACCAGGGGCTCCCGGAGGAATTCCGTTCCCAAAACTCATAGAGGGGCCATGTATCATATTACACCCACCCCCAGAAATAACAGTATTAGTAAGTAGCGGGTAAGTATAATAACGCTGACTTGGGGCATAAACAACTAAGCCATAAGTTGAGTTTGCTGGGATAATAACATTAGCTCCAGTAATAAAAGGTTGTGTTACTGTTGTAGTATTATTAACGATTCCTGTAAAAGAGGCTGATGCACCAAGTATCCAACCGTTTGCGGCTGAAATTGCACCCGGATTTGCAGTAATAGCCCCTGGCTTATAATACAAATCTCCTGTGAGGATTCCCGCAACACCAACTACACCTTCTACACTTGTAATTTTAACAGGATAGTTGTTTGTGTTTTCGAAATTAAAACTAACCAAACCAGTTCCATTGTTGTTAAGAAAAACACTAGTTGTGGAAAGCGTGGTTTGTGCATTTATTGAGCTAACCCAAGCAAAACACAAGACTATAATAAAAGTAAATTTTATTTTCATATAATGAATAAAAAACGATTTAAAAATATAATTCAATTTTACACATTTAAATTGAATGTAAGTAAATACAAAATTAAAATGAAATTAAAAATATGCAGATAGCTAAAAACTTTTAGCCTTACTTTTTAGCAACCATTAAGCATTGTTTATCAATATGATATAGATGAAAGTAAAAAAAATTGCAGACGTAAATTTAAAACTTAATTAAACAATATAGTTATTTAGCAAATTGAGGATTAGTTACAAAGTCGTAATCGTCTAAAGTTTTCAAAAAAGCTATTAAATCTAACTTGTCTTGCGGTGATAAATTTAAGCCGCCTTTGGGATGATTTTTAATAATGTTTACATCGGTTGTTGGACCAGCTTTTGTTCCACTATTATAAAATTCAATCACCTCTTCGATGGTTGAGAAACGACCATCATGCATGTAAGGGGCAGTAAAAGATAAATTACGTAATGATGGTGTTTTAAAAAGTCCCATATCTTCTGCTTTACCAGTAATAGCACCAAGGCCTTTATCAATTGGCAGAGAATCTAATCCATTATTATTAAATTGAAAATTAGTAAAAAATGGACTTCTATCATTTCCATGGCAATGAAAGCAATCCCCGCGTTCGGTAGTAAATAAGTCTAAACCACGTAATTCAGAATCAGTTAATGTGGCCTCTCCCCGTTTAACTTTATCAAACTTGGCATTACCAGAAATTAAGGTACGTTCGAACTGTGCAATGGCAAACATCACTAAACGGGTGGTAATACTATCGGTTCCAAATGCTTTTTTAAATAAGGCTGGATATTCAGGGTGATTGCGCAATTCAAGCTCTAGTTCGGCCAAATTTTGGTTCATTTCATTATGATCTTCAAGTGGGGCCAAAACTTGGTTTTCTATATCGGGTACTCTTCCATCCCATAACAAACGATGGTTGGTTTTATTACTAATTGGAGGTTCTTCAACCCAAGCCAAATTAAACAATGGCATTGCATTACGTGTACCTAAACGGTTACTTACACCAAAACTAATTTTTTTAGAATCGGAAAATGACAAACTGGGTTGATGGCATGATGCACATGAAATGGTATTATCTGAAGAAAGAATGTTATCATAAAATAACTTTTTGCCCAAAGCAACACCTTCAACTGTTAAGGGGTTTTGGGTTGATGGTTTAATTCGTGGCCAAAGCAATCCCGTAGGATAATTAATAATATAAGGAGTTGGCTTACCACTATCTATAATTGGTTTTTTTTCGATAGGCGGAGTAAGTTCATCATTAGGCTTACAGCCCATCATCATAAAAAAAGCCAGCGTAACTAAAATAAAATTAATCTTGATACCCATTTATAAAATGAAATTAATTAAAACTTATTAAAGAAAATGCACCAGTAGTAATGTTCTCTTTTAGCATTTGTGCACTTGGATGATTTGCACTGTGCATTAGTGAATTATTCTCATCCAGCTTATAATTATTAGGCGTTACAAATACATCTGCTACATTAAAATTAATCTGCGCAGTGGCTGAGGCTTTTGGAGCAATAGTTGCATCAATAGGAAATTCGATTGTTACTAAATTTTCATCACCACCCAAATCAATGGTTAAAGGTTTATTGCCATTATACTTGCCTTGCAAACGAATAAAAATATAGCCTGTGGCCCAACTCCAAAACATACCATTTGATGGATTTAAATCGCCCTCTTGCGCACCTGTACTATTAGCTGCATTATCTACACCAACTAAAAACTTTAGCTTAGTGTAATTACCAGCAGGTAAGTTTGGCAATACTAATTTTTGAGAAGATTCAAATTTAAAATCAACTAAATTATAATTACTAAAATTTGTCCAAGTTCCAGCACTATTTTGCACAGAAACATTACTAATATAATAGAGTAAATTAGAAAATTTTATGGTATCATTTAATGTATTTACCAATTCGGTTTCTAACTGAAAAGGTTGGCCATTATAGCTGTGGGTAAAGTTAACATTTAGGTTACCTTTTACTTCTTGCGGAGTGGGTACAACTTTTTCATCTTCGCAAGAACTAAGTATGATACCGAACAAAAAAACAGCGAATAATAAATTTTTCATATCTTGATGCACTTTATTAGTCAAATTTAGTTAATTAGCGGCACTTAAATACTTAAAAATTACTTTATGGCAAGTTTTGATATAGTAAACAAAATAGATTTACAAAAAATAGACAACGCGGTAAACACTGCAATAAAAGAATTGGTAAACAGATACGATTTAAAGGATGAAGATTGCGAGATAGAAATAGATAAAAAAGGGAAGTTATTAAAACTTAAAGCCAAACAAGAAATGGCTTTACAAAGTTTAATTGATATAATTTTAAGCAAGTTTACCAAACAACAATTAGACCCGCGCATTCTGGATTTAAGCAAAGAAGCTTCGCCAAGCGGAAAACACATGAATCAAACCTTACCAATAAGAGAAGGTATTGATAAAGAAACTGCAAAAAAAGTATTGAGCTTTATTAAAGATAGTAAGCTAAAAGTACAAGCAAGTATTATGGACGACCAAGTGCGTGTAACAAGTAAAAGCCTTGACGAACTACAAGCAACTATGGCAATAATTAGGGGACACGATTTTGAAGTACCTTTACAGTTTGATAATATGCGTAGCTAAAATAGTAACTATAAATTTGTTAGCTTTTGATATTAATTTACATCCACCCTTTGCGTTTAAACCAAGCATAAATAACCAAAGTTACCAATATCATTAAACCCAAAACTGCGGGATAACCAAGTGGTTGTTTTAACTCGGGCATAAATTCAAAATTCATTCCGTACAAGCCAACTATAAATGTTGTGGGTAAGAAGAACGCAGTAAAAACAGTTAAAGTTCTCATCACTTCATTATTTCGTTGTGATGAAATGGATAAGTAAATATTTAGTAAATTATTAATGTCTTCGTGGTTTGATTCTACAATGGTATCAACTTTTACATAATAATCTTTTAAATCTTGAAACACGGGTTTCGACTTTTGTGTGCCGCTAATTGGGGCTAAATGATGCAGAATTTCTGCGGATAAATTTGACAACTTACGAATTAAATAAACTTGACGTTTAATTGCATATAAGTTTTTAAGTAAATCTGGAATACGTTTTTTTAGGAAAATTTTACCTTCATAATAATCAATCTCCGACTCAAGTTTACTACTTGGCGCTTCAAAAGTTGATAATGCAGATTTGATAATTTTACATGTAAGTTCAAAAGCATTTAACGAGAAATTTGTTTCGTATTTTTTTATAAGTGCTTCATAACTTGGCGAAGGTTTACGATGCATAGTTAGCACCAAATCTTTTTTGTAAAATACAGCGAGTTTTCTGCTTATTTCCTGAAAAGTATTGGCATCACTTGGTGCTTCATGATCATAATACCTGCAAATAATAAACTCTAGGTCATCAAACTGTTCTGCCTTTGGAAGGTGATCTGCTTGAAGCACATCTTGCACTGCACTTGGATGAAAATGATAAGTTTCGGCCAATTGTTTTAAGTCCTCTTCGGTAGGATTTAATACATCAATCCAAACAAATCCGTTATCTGAAACATTTTTAATAATGCGTTGCATCTACCAAATATACTTTTTTTAGATTATGGTGTATACAATTAACTAATTACTTTTTGCCAAATGGTATTCTATTAATGGTGTTTTCCAGCTTCGTGTACCAGTATTTACTTTGGCTTTAAGTACATTTAAGATACTATACAATCCAAAATAAGTGCGGTTAATATATAAGGCATGTTGCGAGCCACGGCCTTCCTTAGAGTTTTTAAGTACATCCGTTTTACTTAACTCTTCACCCAATGCATAAATCTTATCAATGTAGGTATTGTCACCAAAATCAAACTCATCATTATTAAATGGAGTACTTAATAGGTTGGTCATCTTCATAAACAACTCAACTATTATACTTTTTGTAGCAGGGCTATCATTATTAGAAACAATTTGTTGCTGCAGCATTATGGCGGTTAACGATTGCTCATCAAGCGTAATTTCTGGTATAAGTAGTGCAAAATAATTTAAGTAAAAATCTTCCGGAATTTCTTTCACGCAACCAAAGTCTATCACACCTAAATTTCCGTTTTGCTGTAATAAAAAATTTCCAGGATGTGGGTCTGCATGAACAGCGTGTAATTTATGAACTTGTGTGTCATAAAAATCCCACATGGCTTGTCCTATTTTATTACGGGTTTCTTGAGAAGGATTTGTTTTTAAAAAATCATCTAAATGCAGGCCATCAAGCCAACCCATAGTAAGCACGCGCTTTGCCGAGTATTCTTTATAATAGTTTGTAAATACAAGATTTGGAATGTGCTTGCAAGCATTAGATATTTGAATACTTCTTTCAAGCTCCAACTCGTAATCTGTTTCTTCTATTAATTTAGATTCAACCTCTTTGATGTATTTATCCAATTCGTTTTCGTTCATATTTAACAACCTAAACGCAATTGGTTTTACCATTTTTAAATCGCTTTTAATACTATCAGCAACACCTGGGTATTGAATTTTTATAGCCAATAATTTACCATTTAATGAGGCCTTATGCACTTGCCCAATACTAGCGGCATTGCTGGCTTTCATCTCAAAAGTATCAAAAATTTCTTGGGGTGATTTTCCAAATGATTTAATAAAAGTTTGTACAATAAGTGGGCCCGATAAAGGAGGTGCACTGTACTGTGCCATCTGAAATTTATTGGTATACTGGCGCGGCAAAATGTTTTTTTCCATGCTTAGCATTTGTGCCACTTTTAGTGCGCTACCTTTTAGCTCGCTTAATGCATTATAAACATCTGTTGCATTATCTTCATGTAATTCATCTTTTGATAATGATGGATCAACTATTTTTTTTGAATAATGCTTAATGTAATTACCGCCAATTTGTGCACCCGTTTTTACAAAACGCATTGCACGCTGAACCTTACTACTGGGAATACTATTTTGCTCCATCTAAAAAATGAATTACTTATTTATGATTTATTTTGAAACAAAAATTTACCAAAATCAAAAGCTGCATCTAGCGGACTTTTGCCCATTAAATCTAATGCTAGGTTTACACTTTTCTCTATTGCGGCATCAGTTTTTTCAAATGCAGGACTATTGTCATCAACCCAAAACTTTATTACAAACAAGAAGTTTAACCAAAGTCCGTCTACATATTTTCCGTCAATATATTTACGTTCTGCAAGTTCTTGTTTGTTAATTCCATCCATCAAAATGGGCTTTAAGTGCGTAACAAAACTTTCGTGCAAGCCATTTAAATATGCGGGCCATTTAGCCAATAGTTTATAATCGCGTTCTTTTAAATACTTAACAAAACTACGGTTGGCCTTAAGCGACTCTATAAAAGTATAAAACACAGCTAAAACTTTTTCGCGAACAGCATAATCATTCCAAGGTTCACTGTTAATGCACTTTTCCATAGTTTTATCAAACCATGTTTTATAGATGTCCATTTCTAAAGCTTGTAAGCTCGAAAAGTATTTGTAAAACTCTTCTTCGCTAATGCCGGCTGTTTTAGCGAATAAATAAACGCTTTCGGGAGTTTTATTTTGCTCGAGCGTGTAAGTTATATATTGTTGAATTAATGCAGTTTTCATCATCAAAAGTAACGTTAATATAAGTTAATTGTTTTATTAGGCTTAAAAAAGTAGCCAATTAGAATAACAATATTATATTCGGAGGTTGAAAATAACACATGAAGACGACCTTATATTTTATACTATTTTCTATATTTTTCTTTGTATTACCCACACTAGTTTCGGCACAAACATTTGAAATTGCTTATGGTGATACAATTAATCTTACCGACAAAAGCGGGAAGAAACAAGGATTTTGGCGCTATTTCTGGTCGAATGGCGACTTAAAGTACGAAGTATTTTATGAGGACAACGAAAAAGAAGGTTTAGAAATAAGGTATTATGATGCACAAGACTGCATAGAATTTAGTAATGCATACAAGGATGGCACGCTTTACGGACCAAGTGTAACATTTTATCCAAATTGCAATATAAAAGTAGAAGAAGTATATGTAGCCGGAAAAAAACAAGGCTACGAAAGATCTTATGATGAAAGTGGCATTTTACTTACCGAAGCAAAGTTTGACAAAGGAGAATTAGATGGCAGTTATGCGCATTTTGATAAAAAGGGATACGTAACCTACGAGAGCCCAACAAAAGAAACCACATTGAAATTTGATAAATTTTTAACGGGTGAGTACCGATTAAAAGACTCCACTATTTTTAGGGTATTTGAACGCAATAAAGAATGGAAAAAAGTAATGCTAGTGGTGGATATGACTGGTAGTATGTTTCCATACATTGGGCAATTACTGGTATGGTTTAAAAAGAATTTTGAAGGAGAAAAAGTAAAATATTACGCATTATTTAATGATGGCGATAATATGCCTGACGATAAAAAGGTAATAGGAAGCACAGGAGGTGTACACACCTTTGAGGCAAAAGACTATAAAAAATTTAAAAAAGACTTAGAGGATGTGCGAAAAAAGGGTGAAGGAGGAGACGACCCCGAAAATGACCTTGAAGCCATTTTAAAGGCGATGGTAGCTTATAGAGATTATCAAAACCTAGTACTATTGGCCGATGACAGCGATATACGTGATATGAAATTATTAAAACGTATACGCAAACCCGTACATGTTATACTTTGTGGCACCAAACGTGGCATTAACCCCCAGTATATTAAACTCGCTGTGCATACAAAAGGCAGCATACACACTGCTAATAATGATGTGTATATTAAATCGCTTAAAGAAGGTGATGAGGTAACCCTAGACAATGATATTTTTATTTGGCAAGACAACAATTTAGTTTGGGTTGAAGCTAAAGAATAATACCACATGATGATTACTTCTCCTACACAAATGCAACCGCTACTTGCAGCTAAAAACATAGAAAACATATTTTTTAAAAAGCACCTGCGTAATTTTAAAAGTGTTGTGGTTGATGAAGCCATACACCAACTAAATAATGTTATTTCTGCAAAAATAGATTGTACTACTTGTGCCAACTGTTGTAAAAAACTTGAACCAGGATTAGAAGATACGGAGATTGAAGCTTTGGCTGCTCAAAAAAACATGCCAGCTTACCAATTTAAACAAACGTATGTGGCATTTGATGGCGAAGCCCAGTTTTTAAAAACCAAACCTTGTATGTTTTTAAATGATTGTAAGTGTACCATATACACAGCAAGGCCCGCAGCATGTGCAGGCTACCCACATTTGGATGGAACTGATTTAAAATACAAGCGTAGTTTATGGAGTAATTATAGTGTTTGCCCAATAGTTTTTAATGTAATTGAAGCACTTAAAACTGAGCTTAATTTTACTTATGGTAAGTAATAATTTTGAGCAATATATGTTAAGCATACATGCTACTTTATTTGCTTCAAACCAAACACCTTTTATTTTATATAAATTAGAACATCGCAATATTATTTTTCAATTTATAGCAATTGAAAAATTTAAAAAAGCACAATTACCTTTAAACTTTTTCACCAACTTTTCAGAAAGCTTTATTACCGAAAAATATAAGGTAATAAATATTTGGGAAGATGTATGGAAATTAAAAACCGAACAGGTAAAACAACGTATATCATCATTAATTGGATTAAGTAAAAAAATTCATGCCCGCCAAACACAAGTTGTTAGACTAGATAAGATACAAACTCATGCTTTTTTAAACCAAAACCACTTGCAAGGAGCCACCAATGCTTATTATAAATTAGGCTTAAAGTTTAATGATGAAATTGTAGCTGTGGCTACATTTAGCAAGGCTCGCACAATGTATGATGGACCTATATATTACCGCAGTTTTGAGCTTGAACGTTTTGCAAATAAAATAGGCTCAAATGTGGTAGGCGGATTTAGTAAACTGATGAGTAATTTTATTTTAACAACCCATGCCAAACACATTATGACTTATGCTGATTGTGATTGGAGCACCGGAGAAAGTTACCTAAAACTAGGATTTAATTTGATAGAAAAAACACCTCCAAATATATTTTATTTGAATGAAAATACTTTTGAGCGTGTGGCAGAAAAACAAGAAAACAAAACTACCCATTTTTTAAAAATTTGGAATGCCGGAAGTCTTAAATTTGTTTTAGATAAAAGATAATATTTGACTATGACCCATGCAGCATAATTTAATTGTAATACTTGGACCAACCGCTTGTGGCAAAACAAAACTTGCTGCACAATTGGCTTATGCTACTAAAGCTGCTTTGATTAGCGCAGATAGCAGACAAGTATACAAACGCATGAACATTGGTACAGGTAAAGATTATGAAGATTATTTAGTTAATAACCAACCTATCCCCTATTATTTAATTGATATTATTGAACCAGGTGAGCGTTATAATTTACACCAGTTTAGGACAGATTTTTTTGCGATGTTTACGCAACTGCAAGCACAAAACATATTACCTATTTTATGTGGTGGCACAGGTTTATACATTGATAGTGTTCTAAGAAATTTAACTTATGCTGGTGTGCCAAATAATTATCCTTTACGTACTGAAATTAGCAACAAATCGCATGAAGAACTTATTGCATTTTTTAACCAAATGCCTGTAACAAATTTCACCAACAAAGCAGATTTATCAACCCAAAAACGAACCATTAGAGCTATAGAGATTAACCATTATTTAATTAATAACCATTTTGAAACGCCCATTGAACCCATCATCAAACCAATTATTATTGGGCTTGATATTGACAAAGAAATTAGAAAAGAACGGATTACAAATAGGCTAAACCACAGGTTACAAAACGGATTAATTGAGGAAGTAAAAAACTTACTTAATGAAGGTATAACACACCAACAATTACAGTATTATGGCTTAGAATATAAGTTTATATCACAACATCTTTTAGGGTTGATGAGTGAGGAAGCATTACAAGAATTACTCAATGTAGCCATACATCAATTTAGCAAACGCCAAATGACTTTTTTTAGAAAAATGGAAAAGGATGGTTTAAAAATTAATTGGATTGATGCTACACAAGATACCGCACAACAGCTACAACAAGTATTAAAGTTACTAATTGGTTAATGGGAGGTTTTTATATTCAACCCTTTTAGGGTTGGCTTCGTATTATTTCTGCTACCCTGCATTTCATGCAGGGTTATTTAAATTCAATCCTTTCAGGGTTAGTTCCGATAATAATTATACAATGAATTTATGATATTGAGAATTCTGATGGAGTTTTGTTTGAACAGCACCGAATGAAATACAACATACATAATCCAACTCTGAAGGAGTTGAATAACTAAAACTATTATTTTAAAAACATGCTCGTACATTTAGTTATTTACCAAATATTCTATTAGGTAAACGAGATAAGTTCTCCCCATTTTGAAAATTTATCTTTGATTTGAATATATTAAAGGTTAATCTTTGTATTACAATAAATTAACCTTTATATGAAAAAGTCATACTATCTACTATTTTTGCTTGTTTTCTTTTTAACTAATTGTAAAAAAGATAATTCTTTAGAAGATAAAATAGCTAAAGGACGAGTTGTTGATTTAGTTACTGGCGAACCTGTTGTTGGTGCTTATGTTGCATTATTTGAGTCTGCTGGAAATATTTTACAGCCTGGTTTAAAACTGAGTGCAGAAACCTTTACTGATACCGATGGATATTTCAACTTTGGCTCAGCAAAAGGTGACGAGGTAAAGGCTACAAAAGCTAACTATTACGATTCGCGTTATTACACAACAATTGGTAATGAATACATACACAACCCTGTTGTTACATTGGAGCCTTATGCATATATTAATTTGCATTGCAAAAATGTAAGTAAAATATATGGTGGAATCGGATTCTACCTTCTAATAAAAGGAAAAACAGTGAGATTTGGTGGTTTAGATGTTGATACAATAATTCGCGGTAGCAAAATTCATTCTGCAAATACCAAATTAGAATATGTTTTAACACGATGGTGGGACGGTAAAGCAATTGACTCATTACACAATATTCTTATAACTCCCAGGCGCTTTGATACTATTGATGTGTATGTAAATTATTAACCTTTAAACCTAATATTTATGAAAAAGCTAACTATAGCAAGCTGTTTAATGCTTGTTAGTTTTGTAATTATTGCTCAAACAAATACACCGCGGCAGCAAATTAATTACATGTTTGCACCTCTTGTAGGTAGCAGTTATCTAACCACAAATTTTTTGTATGATAAAGCATACTCTGATGTACCCTTAAAACATTTAAATGGAGTTAAAGATAGTGTTGATACAATATCTGTCAACACAATTAAACAATTGATTTGGCAAGAAGAAAACGCTTTTATGCCTTCAATTAAAGATGCGGCAATAAAGTTATTGTATGTTGACAGTGTTGCTAACTTGCATATTGTAAACAACCGCCTTCCAATAAGCATAGTGCTTGGTAAATATAACAGATTTAAGGAGTATATTTTGGATAGTAACCTTATAGACACCAATGCTAATGGACAATTGATTGAACAAACAAACTTAACACAGTCGCCATTTGAAGAGTTTATGGTTTATGCTGCAAGCGTATTAGTTGATACTACTACACTAGATACGTTACAGTTTATAATTCCATCTAATCTTATCTATAATTCTACAGGCATAGCTATTAAAAGTATGGATATTAATTTTGATACTGACAATGGATTTATAAATATAGGTGCTGATGAGACTATATCAATTGCGATATCAGAACCTACGATAAGGTATTGTAAGCTTAAAATAAATTTTGCAGATGGTTCTGTTGCTTATTTAGAATTTTCATTTGGAAAAAAAGCTCGTACTCCTATAACCAAAATAGATTATTTAAATGAAATAATATCAGAAATTCCATATAACAAACCTCCATGTGCATCAATTAATACAGGGCAATATGCTAAAGCAAGATATTATATAAAATATTCATACACCCGCACAGATAAAAGTTTACATAAGCCATTGATTTTTGTTGAAGGGTTTGACCCTAAAATATTAGATGATATAGCAAATAATCGATACGGAGATTTTGGATGGGATGTTTTAAGCTCTGGTGGTATTAATGCACGTTCAGGTGATAATGACTATCCTAATTTAGCGTATATGCCTACTCTACTTACCACTCTGCTTTCTGCACCTCATGGGTATGATGTTGTACTTGTAGATTTTGAAAATGGAGGTGATTATATCCAAAAGAATGCCTATGCTTTAATCAAAATTATTCAAGAAATAAATGCCAACAAAATAGGTGACGAAGAGTTGGTAATTGTAGGAACTAGCATGGGTGGTTTGATTTCTCGGTATGCATTAAGGTATATGGAAGATAATAACCTACCACATTGTTGCAGACTTTGGACATCATTTGATGCTCCGCAAAATGGTGCAAATATTCCTATAGGATTGCAAGCGGGTTTGGGCTTTTTTGCAAATTTTATTGTCGAGGCTGAAACTAAACTTGGATACCTAAATACTCCCGCAGCGTTACAAATGCTTATAAGACACAGAGGTTTGGATAAAAACAATGTCGATTTAAATCCTTCATGTTATCGTAATGATTTACCTTATCTTTTTCCTGAAAAATTACGAAAAATTGCTCTACTTAATGGTAATATAACTTCGCAAGGGCCAGGATATGGCCACTCAAGCGATATTTGCGATTGGAGATATAGCTTGTTAGGCAGTTATAGGTTACAATGTAATATAAAAGCACAGCCACTTACAAATGGAGATGTATTTAATGGCGCATTTACAAAAACAGAGTGGTTTCCTAATTTATATACAATTTATAGGCTAACAACTTGGACTAAAACTGAAAAATTTAATTGCAATGGCACATGTGATAATTTAGATGGTGCACCTGGTGGCTACCATCAAGGTACGAAAGATTTTTATAATGAGGTAGATGCTGGCGCAAGTGCAGAAGGTTATACAGCCGATTATAAATCACTTAGCTTGGATGGTAGGGTATGTTTTATCCCTTCAACAAGCGCATTGGCTATTTACCCTCACATATCTACTGATTTTGGGTATGATATTAAGAACAATCTAATACATTACTGGAATACAAGTCAAGAAAAAACACCTTTTGAATCTTATTATGCTACTGGAATTGAACAGAATATTTCTTTAAATGAGTCTCACGTTACACCTTCTACCGAAAATTCAGATTGGCTGTTAGATCAATTTCAAAAAAACGAATATCCATTAAGTGCAGGAGTAATACCTTATTCGGGTAATAACATGTTTAATTTTGCAAGTTACCATAGGCGCACAATAATTAAAGATGTAACTGTAAATAGTGGTGGTAAACTACAGGTAAATGGTAATTATAAAAGCCATTGGGCTAGCAATGAGGATGAAATTCCCGATGCAGGTAGTACATTTAAACTATTCACTACACAATGTATTCCTGCTACAATAATAGTAAACAGCGGTGGTAAATTTTACATAGGTGATAATAATCCATGGCCTAATAACAAAGCAATTGTTACACTTTCATCGGGTAGTAGCCTACACCTTAAAACTGGCTCAGAACTTAGGATATTTGAAGGTAGCAAGTTGGTTTTGGAAATTGGAGCATATATTACCATCGAACCAGGAGTAATAATAAGTCTTGAAGGTACTAACTCCATATTAGAAGTTGAAGGTTTTATCAATTTAACTTCTAATGCAGTATTCGAACCCACAGGTTTAGGCTTTTGTCGCTTTATAAACAATACAGGACAATCTATTCCTCATTTTTACCCACAAGGCAATAACCAAATTATTTTTGATGGAACACAAGGAAGTGCGGTAAATAATTATAGAAAAGTATTAGAAATAAAAGGTAATTACGGTTTTGTAATCCCATCAGTTAATATTGATTTATTTAAAATAAATATTGGAAAAGTATTATTGGAACCAGATAACGTGCTTGAAATTAATGCAGATAATTATTTGCTACACATGACTGAGTTTGATAAACTAAATCCATCAGACCCTAATTATAAAGGAATTTTGGTTTATGGAAGTCCTATAGACGTATCTAATGCATACAACTTATCAAGAATTCAATATACAAAAATCCGAAATGCACAAATTGGTATTGAAGGTCAATTGTGGGTTAAAGGGAATGGGTTAAGATTAAACAATGTACAGTTTTATAAGTGTGATTTAGCATTAAAAACAATTGGCAAAAATATTTACTGGCTTGGAGGTATTGCAAATGAATGTGGGTCAGTTTGGGAAGGTTCAGCCTTAGATGCTCCATCTACAATGCTAAGTGTAAATATAAATGTTCCAGACCCACAAGTTATGTTTTCAAGTTATGGAATTTCAACTACTGGTTCTTCTGCATCACCAGTATACATAGAAAATTGTAAAATTAATAATTACTCAACAGGTATTTATGCCACAGGTAATGACATCTATATTAAATGTTCAGATGTAACCAATAATTATATAGGTGTTTTGCTAGATTATGATGGTAAACTTATTCTCGATAATACAACAGGACAAGCTGGATATAATGATTTATCAAATAACATTATTTCCATTCATCCATACAACCAAGGTTTATTGGAATTACAAGAAGGTTACAGCAACATTAATGGCTCTACACCTTTTGACCCTACTTCTAATTCACTTGGTATAAATCAAACATTAATGGGATATCCGGGCGATATAGGTGCATGGAATAATTATTACGGAAATTTTGCAACACCGTTTTATTTAGATGTAAATCTTGGTGTTGTATCCTATCAAGCACCAATTAATATCACACCTTCTATTACATTAGGTCAATACATAACTTTCAGGGAACAAAACTGTAATTATATTAATGGTGGAGGAGAAGATGATGGAGAATGCTGTCTTGGAGAGGTTGGTATGGGCAAAACAGGTGGTAGCCTTATTTCGACTTCACGATTGCAAAATAAAACCATTGAACAAGCATATAATCTTAGTAAGGCATTTGTGAAAAACAATAATGATAGCTTAAGAAATTACAATACAGCTATTGATTATTTTGATGATATTTTAAGCTTAAATTATACTTCGTTAACAAACGCAGAAGTAAAACTCATGTCTTATTCATACAACATGTATATGTCAAGTTTAGGGGGTGCAATTCAAAAAAGACAGATAAATGTTTCGAGAACAAGTAAGCAATTAGATAATCAGATACAAAAGGTCATAAACCGTCAGAATGCATTACTTCAAAAAGGAAATACAGATTCAGTTTGGATGAAGTTGAAAAATAGAATTTATTTGGATAAAGCAATAACTTACCGGGCAGCAGAAAACAGAACAAAGGCAATACAATTGCTCGACAGTATTTTAATATGGGCTACGGATACCAGTTATATTTTACTTGTAAATACATGGAAATGCCAAATACAGGCTGAAAACGATTTAATTTCTGGTACTATTAAAAACAAAGACTCTGTTGGTTATTACTATCCATGTTATGGTAAAGTGATAAAACGAGGACACAAACCATATATTACTAGTAGAATGAAAATCAATCAAACCACATCAATCCCTGAAATTATAAATAATATTAATGTTGATTCAAAAGTATATCCAAATCCAGCAAATGATGTATTAAATTTAGAGTTTAAATCCCAACATTCTTATTCTATTGAAATTTTGGATATTAATGGAAAACTACTACTTACAAAGAGTAGTACATCAGTTAAGGAAAACTTGATTAAAGAAAAAATTGATATTAAAATGTTAGCAAATGGACTTTACTTTATTAAAATAACTTCAGATAATTTCACTAAGACACACAAGTTAATTATTGAATAATTAGATAAAATCGGAGAATGAAAATATCATTTTTCGATTTCTAATTTTTACTAGAAATTAGCTAGACATTTCACACAAATTGAACAGTAATAACCATTAATGGAGGTAACTTTAATAATACAAATGCAATTACTTTTGGTGGTGTAAATGCCAAGAGTTTTACTTTAGTATCACCTTCGCAAATATCTGCAATTGTAGATACTGGCGCAACTGGAAGTGTAAGCGTAGTTACACCAAATGGAACTGCACTGCTTAATACATTTACTTATACATTAGGTACAGGTATATCAGAAATTGGTTCTCAATCTTATTCAATTTACCCTAATCCGGTTTTTGATGAGGTTATTATTGAATCCAATAAATCACTCAATAATTCAACCTTTGAATTGATGGATGTGAATGGAAAAGTAGTTTATACCTACACCAGTAATCAACCATCAACCAAAGTACGTTTAGACATAAAACATATAAGCCCTTCGTTGTATTTATTACGCATAATATCAAACGGACAATCAAATACAGTTAAAATTATTAAGCAATAGTTTTACTAAACTTAGTTGGTGATTTTTTATATTATTTACTTTAATTGCTCATGAAGGTTTAACAACCTATTTTTGCCACTTAAACAACAATAAATTATGGCCGGATGCGGTTATGTGTGCCCACAATGCGAAGGACGCGGTTATACCGATGATAACGAACCATGTGATTGGTGTACTGAAAAACCAACGGAATCAACCCAAACTATTACAGATGAGGTTTGGTTAAAAGAAGTACACGAAGGGAAATGTTGCGCAGATGAGTGAGAAGGTTTTTAAGTATTATGCCATCTACAAACCATTTGGTTATTTAAGTCAGTTTGTATGCGAGCACAAAAACAAAAAATTATTAGGCGATTTATATAAACTTGATGATGATGTGATGCCAATTGGCCGACTTGATGAGCCAAGTGAAGGGCTTTTATTATTGAGCAATAATGGTCAATTTCATCAATATTTATTAGCCCATCAAGTTGAAAAAGAATACTGGGTTTTGGTTGAAGGTGATGTAACTGATGCTACCATAAGTTTATTGGAAGAAGGAATTGATATTTCGCACCAAAGCATATTATACAAAACAAAACCAGCTAAAGTAAAACGAATTGCCGATGAGGATGCGAACTTTTTTGAGCGATACCCACGCGTTCGTTATCATAAATATAATCCTCACACTTGGTTAAGTATTACTTTAAAAGAAGGCCGATTTAGACAAGTAAGAAAAATGACTGCTGTGGTTGGTCATCCCACATTACGCTTGGTGCGTATGCGTGTAGGTAACTATCAAATTACCACACAAACACCCATCGGACATATCGAAGAAATTAATCCAATTGATGTTGCAACCCTATTTAATTTTGCTGTTTAATTTTTAGGTTGATTTGGTTTGTTGTAAAGTAGTATATTGCATGGTATTAAAACAACATGTATGAAAAAACAACTACTATTAATTTGCCTTAGTTTATTTGCTTTTATAGTAAAAACAAATGCTCAATGCACACCCGATCCTACTTTAACAACTACAGGATTTTCACCTGCCGAGCTACCATACTCTTATGTAGGAACACCATATAACCAAGTGCTAAGTTTTAAAGCACCATTAGACACTTCAACATACTTTAACGGCTCTATGGTTGATGTTGTTATCGACTCGGTTATTATGTTAGATTTAAGGGGAATACCTGCCAATTATAGTTACCAATGTTTAAACCGTTGTGCAATACCGGGTGGTGGTAGCGGCTGTGCTTTATTAACCGGACAAGGAGATTCGTCACAGGTTGGAGCATACCGTATAGCTATATTTTTAGCAACCTATTATCATCCTAAAGGCACTACTTTTAAAGGTAGCAGAATAGATTCTGGAGATAGTTATCAGTTTAGAATATTTTTACCAACTGGCTTAGGTGGTATATTTCCAGCAGATGCTCCGGTAGAAATTAAAGCATATCCAAATCCAACAAAAAATAATATCAACTTCGATTTGTCTTCTTTACCACATCATACCAATGGTACTTACAGCATAATTGATGCTTTAGGAAGAATGGTTAATACCGGTAGTTTTACAAATAACTTAATGCCAGCAATTGGTGTTTCTGATTACAAAACGGGCTTATATAAATGTATGATAAAAACTGATTACGGGGTTTATTACACGAGCTTTATTAGGGAATAGAGAGGAAGATTTTACTAGGATGTTTTTCTAATTACAAGGTTATGAAAGATTACAAGGTTGGAGAGGGGATTTTCTCTTGGTGTTTTTCTTAGCTTGAGGTTTCACTTTCTTTATATGTTTTTCTAATTACAAGGTTATGAAAGATTAGAAGGTTGGGGAGGGGATTTTCTCTTGCTGTTTTTCTTAGCTTGAGGTTTCACTTTCTTTATATGTTTTTCTAATTACAAGGTTATGAAAGATTAGAAGGTTGGGGAGGGGATTTTCTCTTGCTGTTTTTCTTGGCTTGAAGTTTCACTTTCTTTATTTTGATTTTCAATTACAAGGTTACAAAGTTACAAAGATTACAAAGTTGGCTTACGCACGAATTAACTTTTCCGCGACTACGCAACTTTGTAATCTTTGTAATCCTATTCAAAAGACTGCGTAACCTTGTAATCTTCCCCTTACTTTGTAATCCTATTCAAAAGACTGCGTAACCTTGTAACTCTCTTCCCCCTAACCTTGTAATCTTTGTAACCCTATTCAAAAGACTGCGTAACCTTGTAATTTACCTAAATCTTAACCCTGAGCTGAAGATTGAACGTTCGAGGAGGATCCATTCTTGCTGGCCTTGTTGCGTATTCTAAATTCATTACATTATTTACAATAAAACTTACGGTAACATTTGGGTTTAGGTTTAAGCCAATACGTGCTTGATGAACCCAATCGCCACTACCAATATTTCGCATAAACTTTGGTAAGCCAGGTATAAGAAGATATAATAATGGATCTATGTTATCAAACTTGCTATAATACTGCACACCATAACCCAAGTTTAGTTTTCGGTAAGTGGCTTCAATATCAAATTTTACTAAGTGCCTATTGCGATAAGGTAATATTTGATTGGCGGCATAAACACTATCAACCCCACCCATACTTTTAAAAAAATTTTTAATGTAAGTGGTAGGGTTTTGTGCCGCACTATCTTTTGAAAGATTAACAGGATAACTATAGGTATATCCGCCCAATACATTAATAATAACTTCGCCAATAGCTCCACTTCCGCTAATTGAAGCTTCCATGCCAGCAACTCTTGCTTCTTGTAAATTTAATGCTTTAAATCCTACCACACCACTTGGGTTTTGAAGTGTAGCTGGCACATATTGATCAAACTTAAACTCAATTAAATTTGAATACTCTTGCCAAAATAATGCATAATCTAATTGCCCATTCCAATTGGCAATTTTAAAACCTTGCTTAACACCCAACTCAGCCGTCCAACCAAATTCTGTTTTAAGTTGAGGGTTAGGAAAAACACGTAACATCGAAACGCCATCATCAACATAACGTTCGCCAATGGTTGGAAAACGATATCCTTCGCCATAATTTACACGCAGAAATGTTTTTTGTGCTACTTGGTAATTTACGCCAAACTTCAATAATGGTCTTCTATTTTCCTCAACTGTATCAATTACGTTTACCTCGTATCGTGCACCAGCACTTAAATTAAATCGTTTGTATTTGTAATCGGCTTGGCTATAAAATGCATACGAATAACCCTGATATTGGCCAGGATAAACATTGCTAACTGCGGTAATATACGAACCATAAAACCCGCTAGTTGTGGTTAATCCTTTTATCCAACTGCGTTGCCAACTGTAATCTACTGCATAATTATCGGCTTCGGCATTGTATAAGTTACGGTTTAAATTTTTATCAACGTAACGAATAATATTGTATTTGCGAATTTTTAAAGAATGTGTGGTACGCTTATTCGGACTTTCATAAGTAATGTGAGGATCGATGGTATAAATACTCCAAAAGTCTTGTCCTATGCTGCCATCGTAAGGTTTTAGTGCGCCACTATCTGCATCAGCCCAAAGAAAAAACCTACCCGATTTTTCGGCTAAAAACATGCTATTTATTCCATACGATAATCCTTTTATTTTTTTAGAACGATAGCGCGTTTTTATGTAAGAGCGACCTCTAAATTCATCATTTTGTTGAAGGTGGCTGCGCACCATATTTACGTTACCGCTAAACACCAAATCAAAATTACCAAACTGCTGCCTATGGCTAAAAAATGCGCCCGAATTAAAAGGTTGTGTGGTGCGCTCCCACCAAATCGTTTCTTTTCTGCGTGGGTTACCTGTTATGCCTTGATACATGGTAACTTTAGTTTCGGGCTTGGCACTTGGCCATCCACTTCGCACATTTATGCTACCATTTAATGCAGCCGAACCATACAATACAGAGCTTGCACCTTTTACTACTTCAATTTGTTCGGCAGATTCTATAGGCAATAATTTCCAGCGTACATCTCCTAAATCAGCACCCATTAAAGGCATATCATCAAGCATTACCATAACTCTGCTGCCTACACTGTAGCTATATCCAACGCCACCACGCATACTTATTTGTCCTTCAATAACACTTACACCAGGCACCTTATTTACCACATCACTTAAATCGTAAGCATTGGTATATGCAATTAAATTAGGTTTAATTACCGTCATACTCATTACCTCTTGCGCAGCCTTGCGTTGTATTTTACTACCGCTAAAAACAAACTGATCTAACTGGTTTATTTCGGGCTCCATGGCAATGGTAAAATTATCAATATTGCTAAGTATTTCTATTTTGCGTTCAAATGGTTTGTAGCCTACTGCAGTTACACGCACAATGTATTTACCTTGATTGATGCTTATATTAAAAACGCCAGCAGTATCGGTTTTGGTTTTATAATGTTTTATCATTACCGATGCATAAGGTAAGGCCTCGGCAGTGGTAGCATTTGTTACTTTACCAGTTAGTGTATATGTTTGGGCAAATACATTGCTGGCAAAAGTTAAACAACAAAATAAAAAGGTGTAAAAGTGTTTCAATTTAACTTACTTAATTTAATGCCAATATATAAAAAATAACACATCGCCTACATTATTCTAACATTTTGGTGAAATATTTAGTAGAACAAAGTTTCAAACCAAATATTAGTAATTTTTGTATTACAACTTTCTAAACACTTATTTTGTAGGATAAATTAATGTGCTAAATGCAAAATTTTATATTACGTAACTGGTTAATTTTAGCCATATCAAGTTTACTGGTAGGTATTTATATTTCTATTTTTGATGGATTTGTAGCAGGCAAAGCCTATATGTTTTTTATATTAGCAATAGTGTTTGGCTTAGTTTATTACTTACGATTAAAAAAAGCGTTTAAATAACTACATTTGCCCCAACAAGTTATGGACACCACACTTATTATCATTTTAAGTATTTTAACATCGGCATTTTTTTCAGGCATCGAGATTGCATTTATTTCATCAAACAAATTATTAATTGAACTACGTAGCAAGCAAGGCAGCATGTCGGCCCGCATACTTTCGCCTTTTGTAAATAACCCATCGCGTTTTATTAGCACAACTCTTGTAGGTAATAATATTGGCTTAGTTATTTATGGTATTTACATGGCGCAATTTTTAGCAGAACCCATTAGAAATTATATTCCAGGTGCCGAAGAAAGTGCTATACTTATCTTCTTTATTCAAACCATACTTTCTACCATTTTAGTTTTGGTAACTGGCGAGTTTATTCCTAAAGTATTATTTCGTATAAACCCTGATAGCATTTTACGAGTATTGGCCATTCCGTTTTTAATTAGTTATTATTTATTTTGGCCATTGGTACATTTTGTAACTTGGTTAGCTAAACTAATTTTAAACACTGTTTTAAAGGTTCCGTTTAACGAAACTACTCCTGTATTTAGCAAGGTAGATTTAGACCAATACATAAATGATAGTACAGATGATTTAACGGATGACAGTGATGTAGATACCGAAATATTTAAAAATGCATTAGACTTTGGTAACGTGCGTTTGCGTGATTGTATGACACCACGTACCGAATTAATTAGTATTGATATTGATGCTACTGCAGAAGATTTATATGACGTTTTTAAAGAAACTGGTTTATCAAAAATATTGGTGCATCAAGGCACCGTAGATCATATTATTGGATATACGCATCAAAAAGATTTATTTAAAAATCCACATAGCATTCGCTCTATATTAATTCCAATAGAAATTGCCCCAGAAACCATGTCGGCTAACGAACTTTTAAACACCTTTACACGCACCCGTAAAAGTATTGCTTTGGTGGTTGATGAGCTAGGTGTTACAGCAGGTATCGTAACTATTGAAGACATTATGGAAGAGATTTTTGGTGAGATTGAAGATGAGCATGATGTGGAAGAATTAACAGAGATTCAGCTTAATGAAAAAGAGTATATTTTTAACGCCCGATTAGAAGTAAATTACCTAAACAACAAATACGATTTTAACATACCCGAAGGCGATTACAATACCCTTGGCGGTTATATTTATGCAGTACATGAAAACATCCCATCAAAAGGCGAAGTAATTAACGTGGAGAGGTTTCAATTTACAATTATATCTGTTAGTGGTAATAGAATTAACGAGTTGAAATTGAAATTGTAATAAAAACCTTGCTTTTTAAGCAAACCCAAAACTTTATTTACCTTGCATCTACAAATTAATTATAAAGTTATGAAAACAAACATGGGTTTGGCAGACAGAATTATTAGGTTAATTGCCGCTATTGCAATTGTAGTGTTATTTTTTACAGGTATAATAAGTGGCCTAGTAGCTTCCATATTAATAGTAGTTGGTGCTATATTTTTTGTAACTAGCTTAATTAGCTTTTGCCCTTTGTATACACTTGTTGGTATTACTACTTGTAAAAGAAAGGTTGATTAATAAAATATAATTTAATTTAAGTTGGGTTTGATTGTGTAACAAAAGTCACCATGCAACTTTTATTAAAGCCTTAACTTTGCACCATAAAATTAAGGAATATGAAAGTAGAACAAATTTATACTGGCTGTTTAGCACAAGGTGCTTATTATATTGAAAGTAATGGCGAGGCTGCAATTATAGATCCGCTTCGTGAAGTTACGCCATATATAGAAATGGCCGAAAAACGTGGTGCAAAAATTAAGTTTATTTTCGAAACCCATTTTCATGCAGACTTTGTTAGCGGACATGTTGATTTAGCACAAAAAACTGGTGCTACCATTGTTTATGGACCAACACAAATGCAATTGGGTTTTGATGCTTTAATTGCAACCGATGGTCAAGTATTTAAAATTGGAAATGCAATATTAACATTAATTCACACACCCGGACATACATTAGAAAGTAGCTGCTTATTATTAACCGATGAAAACGGAAAACAAACTGCACTTTTCTCGGGCGATACTTTATTTATTGGTGATGTGGGTAGACCTGATTTGGCACAACATGTAGTTGCAGATTTAACCCAAGAAAAACTTGCTAAACATTTATACCATTCGCTTCAAACTAAAATAATGCCTTTGGTTGATGATATTATTGTATATCCAGCACATGGTGCAGGCAGTGCATGTGGTAAAAATTTAAGTAAAGAAACAAGTGATACTTTAGGCAATCAGAAAAAAACAAATTATGCATTACGCCCGGGAATTACTGAAGACGAATTTGTAAAAGAAGTTTTAACAGGCTTGATGCCACCACCGGCTTATTTCCCCAAAAATGTAATGATGAACATTCAAGGATATGATAGCATAGATAATGTGATGCATCAAGGTACACAAGCATTAAGTGTTGAAGCTTTTGAAGCTGCTGCAAACGAAACTGGTGCACTAATTCTAGATACACGCAGTGCCACTGAATTTACAAAATCTTTTATTCCTAACGCTGTAAACATTGGTATTGACGGCAGCTTTGCCGTTTGGGTTGGCACCATGGTTTTAGATATTAATCAACCCCTATTATTAATAACCGAAAAAGGTAGAGAAGAAGAAGTAGTTACCCGCTTGGCAAGGGTTGGTTATGATAAAGCATTAGGCTATTTAGATGGTGGAATGGAAGCTTGGATAAAAGCCGGTAAAGAGGTAGATCTTATAAAAAGTTTAAGCACAGATGAATTTATTGAGGTATTTCAAAAAAATGCTGATATAAATATACTCGATGTGCGTAAAGAAAGCGAATACAAATCAGAGCATGTAATACAAGCCATTAATGCGCCACTTGATTTTATTAACGAAAGCATGTTGCTTATTGATAAAAACAAAACCTATTACGTGCATTGTGCAGGTGGTTACCGTTCAATGATATTTGCATCAGTACTTAGGGCACGTGGCTACGATAATTTAATTAATATAGAAAGCGGATTTTCTGCTATAAAAGAAAGAGACCTACTTGAAGTTAGCGCTTATGTATGTCCAAGCACCATGTTATAATGAAAACACTAATAAAAAAACACAGCAAAACAGGCATTGGCATTTTAGTAGGTGCAGTACTGGGATATTCTTATTATTATTTTATAGGATGTTCAAGCGGCACATGTGCCATCACCTCAAGCCCAATAATAAGCACCTTATATGGTGGCATGATGGGTGGATTACTTATGAGCTCGTTTAACAAAAAAGAAGTAAAAACAACTGACAATAAATAACAATTAAAAATGAAACCAAATACTATTATTGATGTGCGCACACCTGAAGAATTTATGGGCGGACATGTTACAGGAAGCATTAATATTCCATTACAAGAAGTTGTAGCTAAAGTAGAAGAAATTAAAACCATGCCATCACCAATTGTATTATGTTGTGCAAGCGGAGGCAGAAGCGGACAAGCAGAAGCATATTTGAAAAACCAAGGCGTAGATTGCAGCAACGGTGGTAGTTGGTTTGATGTAAATTATTTAATAAACAACTAAGCCATGATAAATACTTTAAAGAAAATATTTGGCTTAGGACCAAAAGTAGATTACAACGATTTACTAAATAAAGGTGCAATTATTTTAGATGTACGCAGCAAAGGCGAATTCGATTCAGGGCATATTAAAGGTTCAATTAACATATCTTTACAAACGCTAGAGCAAAACCTTACTAAGCTAAAAAAAGATAAACCTATTATTGCTTGTTGTGCAAGTGGTATGCGCAGTTCATCGGCACGTGGCTTTTTAGCATCTAAAGGTTACGAGGTTTATAATGGCGGTGGATGGATGAGTTTAAAAAACAAATTAGGCAAATAATGAAAGAAAGAATATTAACAGGCTGGACACTTATGCGTGCCTTGTATTTGGTGATGGGAATTGCCCTTACCATACAAGCTGTAATGTCTCATCAGTACATGTTGGTTGGTTTGGGTGTTTATTTTGGTGCCATGTCAATTTTTGGTATTGGATGCGCAGGCGGACGTTGTGCTGTTCCGGCACCCAATAAAAATCAAACCAATTTAACCGAAGATGTAACCTTTGAAGAAGTTAAATAATACCAAAAGCACATTCAATATAGTCCAACTTCAGCTCAGGCCTCATTGAACTATTTTCATGTAGCATAGGCATTACCATTAGTATAACATCATTTAATAATTAATAATATGAGCAATGCATTTAATAAAATAATAGCTGGCGAAACACCTGTTTTGGTTGATTTTTCGGCAGAGTGGTGTGGACCATGCAAAATGATGAAGCCCATTTTAGAAGAGTTAAAAACACTGGTAGGCAATGATGCCAAAATATTAAAAGTAGATGTAGACAAAAACCCTGCAATAGCGCAACACTACCAAATACAAGGTGTACCAACTTTAATATTATTTAAAAACGGCCAATCAGTTTGGCGACAATCAGGCGTAATACAAGCAAAAGCTTTACAACAAATTATTAATCAAAATAAATAGAAAGAAGGAATTTTACTTCGAATTTTAAACTTGGTTGCTTAATAAAACAACAACTTACTGCACCCTAACTATTTCATAAGTTGGGGCACCTTTATTTCCGGCCATATCATAAAAATCAATAAAGCGTAATTTAAACAGTAAATCAGGGCCAGGCATATTTTTTTTACGTATTAAATATGTAACATAGCTTCTGGTTCTATATCGTACACCTGTACCTTCAAACTCCGGTACTTTCCAATCAAAACCAATAACATCACGTAAGTTGCTAAAGTGTTTTGTAGGGTTAAAATCGTTTATGCCCACGTTTTCAAACGAAACTACACTAGAACTATCCAAGGCTACTTCAATATTTTTAGTGTTGATAAAAGAACCAACAACCGAGTATAATAATGGCGGACTAAACTCGTAATAAACCGTACGATAATTTAAAAAACAAATATCCCAATTGTTTATTGTTGGTTCAAAATCTAACACCTCACCTCCATTAGCAAACGAAAAATAGTTTAAAAGTTTACTAGGTAATTTAGGAATAAAATGAGTGGTTACATTTTTGCCATAACGATTAGCGGTTTGCAGCATAAATGTATCCTTTGTGCAACGTAATAATTTAAATTGAAAATACCTATCAGTTGCTTGGTATAAGTTTCCCCTATCAATTACATATATACTATCATTACTAATACCACCAGTATGCCAATTTTTTAATGCAAGTGAATCGCTCATGCCATTGGCCGCATCCCAATTCCATTTTAAACTTTTTGTATTAAAATCATTAATAAAATCGCCCTTTGCAACACTTGCAATTAACACCCCTGATCCACCACCATTAAGGTAAATATTTTGCGAATTTGGGTCGCAAGAAAAAGATAAATCCCAGTCGGTTACTTTTGCATTGCTTACCAAGCCTTGTTCTAAATCAACATAAATTTGGCTGCTATAATTATTGCCCATTGGGTAGCTATATTTTTTACCAAAAGCTTTAGGAAGTACAACAGGGGTTTCTGGTTGTTCGCATGATGAACACCAAACCAATAACAATAAAGCCGCTATACTAAGTATGTTAATTTTCATTTACGATTTTACTTTATTAAAGGTATAACGTAAAGCAAAAAATCCAGTTCGGCCCATGGCAATCGTTGCATTATTTGATGAATTTTGATGCACTCCGCCAGATATACTTGCACGAACATTGCGCACATCAAGTATGTTTTTAACACCAACAGTTATGGCTAATTTCTTTTTAAAAAATGGTTGCGTAACGGTAGCATCAAAAACCGAGTATGCATCAATAAACCCTAAAGCCACATTGTTGCTGGTATAATTATATTGGTAAGCTTGTAACTTGCCATTGTATTTACAAAACAAAGCTAAAGTGGTGTGTTTTTTAGGATGGGTATAATTAAAGTTTCCCCTAAGTTCGTTGCTATTGTAATACTCACCTTGTGGCGCATAACTATTGTTTCTGCCTGTTAATGCATATCCGAGTTGGAAACCATAAACTGGTGTGCGGTATTCCATATTTACATTAAACCCTCGGCTGGTAAATTGTCCAACATTAATGTATGATGCTTCAATGGTATTTGCATCTATCATGGCCAACGAAATCATATTGGTAATGTGGTTATAAAACAAACTAGGTTCAAACCTAAAATGATGTTTTTGTCGGGTAATTTCAAAGGTTGTAAATAGTTGAATATTATCTCCAGTTTCGGCTGTAAGGTTAGGGTTACCATGCACATTATGACTTGGGTCTACAAACTTTAAGTACATTTCTTTAAGTGAAGGCGCCCTAAATCCTCTGGCATAAGAAGCACGTACTTTAAAGTAACTGGTTACATCCCATTTTAAATTTATAGATGGCACAAATGGTGCATCAAATTTAGTATGGTGTATTGCTCTAAAACCCGGGCGAAGTGTTAATCTTTTAAATGGTTTTAACTCGGCACTTGCAAATAAATTATAATCAGAAAATTGTTGTTCGCCTCCGTCTATTTTACCACCTTCGGTAAATTCATGGTTAATTTCGTATCCTAATTGGTAATTAAATTTACTACCAATTTTATTTTTTGCTAACGAGCCTCTGCTCATCAACATATAAAAATAATTGGTATCATTTAAATCAGGTGCGGTAGTTTGTTCTTCGGTTAAGCTCACTAAATCTTTAGTTATAGTATTAAGCACTCTTTTGTAGTAATTAGCAGAACCTATAATGTTTAAAGAATAATTATTGTTAAGTTTTTTATCCCAAAACAATGATGACGTATAACGTGTGGTGTAATAATATTTATCTAAACCACGGGCATAAAATGGTGTAATTGTGCCGCTATCTCGCGAAGTAACTTTTTCTGTAAACCAACTATTTTGCCACCGCCAATTTCCTGTTTTACCAGTAGTTGCTATTGTTGCATCTGCAAAATATTGTTCGCGTGGTTTCCATAATTTAACGCGGGTAACTTTTTCGTTTTCATCATATCCATCAAAATAATTACGACCACCATTTGCTGTGAATGTATACTTTTTAAATCCTACACAAACTCCACCATCAATATTGTATTGTCCAATAGTTTCGTAATAGGTACCAATATTATTAGTAAAGGTATTTTGTTTAGCTTTTTTGGTAATAATATTTATAACACCACCTAAGGCATCACTACCAAAATTAACACTCATTGGGCCTTCTACCAACTCAATTCGCTCCACATTATTTAAGTTGATTTGTGTTAAATCTATATTGCCACCTTCGCGACCAATTACTGGAACACCATCAATCAAAACTTTAATATTTTGACCCGTTACACCTTGTAAACTTATACTACTGCCTAACGATGGATCTTGTGTTATTCTAATATTAATTTCGTTGGCTAAAACATCTTTTAAGTTAACAGCACCTAATTGTTGAATGCGATGCGCATCAATAACCCTAACTTTAAACACACTATTTTTTAAACTACTTTCGCCATACTGTCCAGTAATAATAGCATCATCTAAGCACTTAGATAAAAGTGTATCTGTTGGCAAAACAGTAGTTTGCTGGGCACTTGCTGTAAGCACAAAAAATACAAGTGCTCCTAATGGAGCACCTGCATTTATCCAAAACTTAATATGATGTAAAAATTTTATCACCAGAAATTATTCAACAACTAAACGAGCAGCTTTGCTACCATCAACTTGTACAAAGTATAAACCCTTGTTTAATTCACTAATATCAATAGTTGCAGTTCCATTAGCTTGGGTGGTTATTTTTAATTTACCAGTAATATCAAAAATTGATATGGTATGATTTCCTGCACCTACTTGAACATTTAATATGCCTTTAGCAGGGTTTGGATACATAGTTACAGTTTGGTAATTTTTTGCTTCAAGTAATCCAACAAAATCATTTTCAGCTTTTACTTCAAATTTAATTCTACCATTCGAAGAACCAGCAAACGATTTAAATATCAAGCGATATTGTTCGTTGTTATCTAAACGAGCGTAATAAACATTAGAATCAATAATAGCAAAAGTTGGTTGACTTGGACCTGGATTAATTTTCCAGTCGGTACCTATTGTAGTAATTTTATTATTGAAAATAGCATTGGTAATTTTAGCACTATCATTTGGCACTCCGCTTAGGCGAGCGCTTAAAATACTTGGGTGAGATAATGCACCTGTGTTTGTACTAAATATTGTTTGTCCAAATTGAGTTGAAAATGCACCATAACGCGTAAATAATAATTCCCATTTAGCAGCGGGCTCGCGATCAATTACTTGTTTGTTTACCACATCATAATAAGCAAATAATTTACCAGCAAATGCCGATTTACTAATTGTTGTTTGTGTGCTATCAGTACCATCGATGTTGGCAGTACTAAAAACCCACAAAGTATCAAAAGCTAATTGTTCTATTCTAACTAATTTAAAAGCCGAATCAGTTGTGCGACCTTGTGCCGATTTTACAATACGTAATAAATAAACGTTGCCTTCAGAAAGTACATTATGACTACTGTTATCATAAAAACCCCAACCATAATTAAATGGGTTGGTTAAATTTAAGTCTGCGTTAAATGCACCTAAATCCCAACTGCTATCGCTATTGTGCATGGCTGTCCAAGTGGCAAATCCAGTAGTATCAAAACCAGCAAAGCTTGTTTGGTTTGATTTAAAAATTTGAACATTATGGCCTTCATTTGCAATAATTGTTGTAGCCCTTAACACATTTATTGGTGGAGCTGCCGGGCGAGTAGCAAAGGCAATATGCCAGTTTGAACCGTTTTGCGTGCCCATTACACCATTCTTAAAACTATAATAAACATCGTTTGCATATCCAGCACCTAAACTAGCGCTATCTAAAACAGGAGTTTGTGCATAAACAGTTCCTATTGATGCAAGAATAAAACCAATTTGTAAAGCTATTTTTTTCATGTATTTGTTGTTTAATTTTGGCGCAAGGTAATTTGACAACCATATTAAAAACTATGACAAATACTGTTTTACGCACTTATGACAAACAAGTGATAAACGGGTGATAATTGGTGGTTGGGGAAGGGAAGTTACAAGGTTAGGGGGGGGAATTACAAGGTTACGTAGTCGTTAGAGTAGGGTTACAAAGATTACAAGGTTAGGGGGGAGATTACAAAGTTACGTAGTCGTTAGAGTAGGGTTACAAAGATTACAAGGTTACGTAGTCATTTGAATAGGGTTACAAAGATTACAAAGTTGCGCGGTCGGGTTTGAGGATTACAAGGTTGCGCGGTCACGGAATAGTTAATTCGTGCGTAAGCCAACTTTGTAACCTTCTAATCTTTCATAACCTTGTAATCCGAAAAACTTCCTCAAGAAAGTGAAACTTAAAGCCCAGAAAAACACTAAGAGAAAATCCCTTCCCCAACCTTCTAATCTTTCATAACCTTGTAATCCAAAAATTATCCTAAAAAGTGAAGCATCAAACCAAGAAAAACATCCAATGGAAATCCTCCTCCCCAACCTTCTAATCTTTGTAATCTTTCATAACCTTGTAATCCAAAAATTATCCTAAAAAAGTGAAACTTCAAACCAGGAAAATCATTCAGAGAAAATCCCCTCCCCAACCTTCTAATCAAAGAGCACTTATATTAATCAGGCACAACCCCAATTGACATTAATAATTTAACAATCAATAGAAAGTTGTTATTTTCTTTAAAGAAATGTTTATTGCACAATATTATAAAACAATCATATGACTATTAAACAAATCAAATCAACAATAACAACTGGTGTATTGTTATTGGCTTTTAATTTCACACAAGCCCAAAAACTTGAATTAACTTGGGGCAAAGAAACTGTAAAGAAAAATATAGGATCAACATTAGAGCGCATAATTTCTAATGACGATAACAGCTATAAGTTTGTTTTAGGTCCAGAGTTTTCAAACAATAATTATCAGAGTTCACATGTTTTAAGAAACAACTTTCAACACGAATCTGAATCGAACATTGATGTTCCATTAAAGTTTAAAGGAAAAAAAGTATTCCAACGAGGAATATATAACATTGATGGAAAAATGATTGCCTTTGTAGTATATGATGACAGCAAAGTAGATGCTTATAAATTATACCGTTTGACCATTGACGAAAATAGCAAAATTGTTGATGATTTATTAGTTGATGAATTAGCTTACAAAGGGCGTAAAGACGTAGGTTCGTTTAAAATTGAACATTTAACTACTAAAAAACAATTTTTAATTACACACAGCAAAGGTTCTGATACTAAAGGAAGAGAAGAACTAAATTTTAAACTATTTAAAGAAGATTTAAGTAAAGTTTGGGAACAAAATGTTGTTCTCCCCTATTCAAACAAACAATTTGAAATGTTTGATTATCTAACGGATGAACTAAACAACATATTTATTTATGGAAACTTTATTGTAGATAAAAAACCCGTAAAAAAAATACTGTTAGCATATAACCAACAGTCACAAAAATTTGAAGAAAAAACCATTCCTTTTAGTACTGCCAGTAGAGTATCTGATCTAAGATTTACATACGAAAACGGCAATTTAAATTTTACTGGCTTTTATTATGGCGAAAAAGACGGAATGCAAGGTGTTTGTTTTACACAAATAAATTCAAAAACACTAAAAACTACAATAGAAAGACTGGCCCCTTTCTCTACAAATGACATGCTAAAATTTACTTCACAAAAGAGCTTGGAAACAGAAAAAGGCATTACAAACAACTTTGACATTAGGCAAATAATTACTAAAGATAACGGAGACATTTTTATAGTAGCAGAAGCCTACAAAATGAATTTTTTATTTATAGGTGGTGAAAGTTCAACAACTTATCACCATGACAATATAATGGTAGTAAATGTGAACAAAGATTTTGACTTAAAATGGGTAACTAAAATTGATAAGGTACAATTGGTAACTCAATATGATAAGTATTCACAATACAGCATAAAACACTCTTCTTTTGCTACTATAAGTGATGATCAAAACATCTATATCATCTATAACGATAATGCAGAAAACAGTTCAACCGTGACAAAAAATGGAGAATGGGGTGGTGAAAAAATTGAAACAGATGAGAAGCCCGAACTAGTGATTACAGCTGCAATAATTGACCAAAAAAGTGGTGATTTTAAAAGAGAAAATATATACATGGGCAATAAAAAGGATAAAACCAGATTTGTTCCTTTATACACACATAAGATAAGTAATAACCAATTTCTTGTATACGCAGAAAGATTCTCTAAGTATAAATTTGGCACATTGATAATTAAATAATTTAACACATAAAAATTTTGAAGAGGAGGGCTATTGCAAAATAGCTCTTTTTTTATGTGCTAAACTTTACTAAACCAAATTTGCAACCTTGTAATCTTTCCTGACTTGTAATTCAATAATCTTCCTAATGAAAGAAAACTTCAAGCTAAGAAAATCATTCAGAGAAAATCCCCTCCCCAACTTTGTAACCTTGTAATCTTTCATAACCTTGTAATCCGAAAATCTTCCTAGTGAAAGAAAACTTCAAGCTAAGAAAATCATTCAGAGAAAATCCCCTCCCCAACCTTCTAATCTTTGTAATCTTTGTAACCTTGTAATTCAAAAATCATCCTAAAAAAGTGAAGCATCAAACCAGGAAAAACATCCAATGGAAATCCTCCTCCCCAACTTTGTAATCTTTGTAACCTTGTAATCCAAAAATTATCCTAAAAAAGTGAAGCATCAATCCCCAAAAAACTCCAAGTGGAAAGCCCCCTCCCAACCTTCTAATCAAAGAACTCTCATATTAAGCAGGCACAACCCAAATTACATTAATAATTGAACAGCATTAGAAAGTTGTTATTTTCTTTAAAGAAATGTTTATTGCACAATATTATAAAATAATTATATGACTATTAAACGCATTCAACTAACATTAACTGCAACAGTTTTGTTGCTAGTAAGCAACTTTACAAACGCCCAAGAATTGGAATTGACTTGGGGTAAAGTAGTTAAAACCGAAAAAAAGTACACCATTCTTAAAGATGTACTCTCAAGTGATGAAAACGGTTATTCATTTGTATTTGGACCAGAATATCCAAGTGCATTTGCCAAAACTTACAATGTAATAAGAAACAATATCCAACACGAAAAAGAATCGAGTATACTAATTCCTGAAAAGCTTCAAAGTAAAAATGTAACACCACAAGCAACTTTTAGCATTGACAAAAAGCTAGTTGCTTTTTTGTCGGTTATTGATACCAAAACAGAAACAAACCAATTGTATTGTGTAACATTTGACGAAAACAATAAATTTATAAACGACAAGCTTGTTGATGAAATTCGTTACAAAGACAATAAGAATAATGGGGAGTTTGATATACGATTTAATAAAGACCAAAAAACATTCATGTTAATGCACCAAGAAGTTTTTACTAAAAATGGAAACGTTGAGGTTAGTTTCAAATTATACAAGGATGATTTGACCTTAATTTTGGAAAAGAACATAACCCTACCATATCTAGATAAGCAATTCGAAATTATAGATTATCAAATAGATGAGTCAAATAACATTTTTTTGCTGGGAAACTATACCCTTGAAAAAAACGTAATTAAAAAAACTATTTTTAGTTACAACCACCAATCAAACAAACTTGACGAAATTAATCTTAACTTCAAGACTATTGCCAAAGGGCCTAATCTAAAATTTACATACGAATATGGTACCTTAAACTTAACTGGCTTTTATTATTCTGAAGACAATGGAATACTAGGGGTTTGTTTCATAAAAATTAATGCTAAAACACTGAAAACAGAATTAGAAAAATTGGTGCCATTCTCTAAAAATGATTTATTACAATTTATTACCGAAAAAGGTGTAGAAAAAAATACTGGCGTTAACGGAAAATTCGTAATTAGGGAAATAATTAAGAAAGAAAATGGTGACCAATTTATTATCGCTGAACACTACAATTTTGAAGCTCGCGCTTCAAGCGAAGGAGGTTATCGTGCTTATGAGTATGGTGACATTATGGTTGTGAGTGTAAAAAAAGATTTAGAAATTAATTGGACAAGAAAAATTAATAAACACCAATATAGTACAGACGATGATGGAAAATACTCATCATTTGCAACCTTAAGTGATGAAAAAAATATTTATTTAATTTACAACGACAACAAAAATAACCATTACAGTTCGAATAAAAAGGGCGAATGGAGAAATATAGATATCCAAACAGATCAAAACCCAAAAATAGTTGTTACCAGCGTAACATTAAACCAACAAAGTGGCGAGTTTAAACGTGAACATTTATATAAACCTATTAATAATGATGACCCAAGATTTGTGGCTAAGCAAAGCTATAGGATAATTAACAATCAATTACTTATGTATGGTCAAGATGATAGTAAATTTAAATTTGGTATACTTACTATTAAATAAATTTATTCTTAAAACATTTTAACAAAGGGGCTACTAAAAATAGCTCTTTTTTTATGTGCTAAACTTTACTAAACCAAATTTGCAACCTTGTAATCTTTCCTGACTTGTAATTCAATAATCTTCCTAATGAAAGAAAACTTCAAGCTAAGAAAATCATTCAGAGAAAATCCCCTCCCCAACCTTGTAACTTTGTAATCTTTCATAACCTTCTAATCCCAAAATTATCCTAAAAAAGTGAAACATCAAACCAAGAAAAACATCCAATGGAAATCCTCCTCCCCAACTTTGTAATCTTTCATAACCTTGTAATCCAAAAATCATCCTAGTGAAAGTGAAGCATCAAACCAAGAAAACCATCCAATGGAAATCCTCATCCCCAACCTTGTAATCCAAAAAATACACCACTATATAGAGGATATTCATTTTAACCTATATATTCGAAACCATATTTAAATTAAGGATGAACCAACAATCGTTATTAAAAAAACTAACCCCACACCTTGTTTCGGTGGCTGTTATTATAGTTGTTATGCTGGCTTACTTCTCGCCAATAATGAGTGGTAAAGTTTTAAAACAACATGATGTTACGCAATGGAGAGCATCGTACGAAGAGATTGCTAAGTTTGAAAGAGAAAGTGGCGAGCGTACATTCTGGACCAACAGCATGTTTTCAGGAATGCCCACTTACCTTATAGGTGCAAGTTATTATTACAATACTTCAAACGATGTGTACCGACTTGTAAATAAAGTTTTAGGCAATCCGCTCGAAACTATTTTTTTACTTTACATCTGCTTTTATATTTTATTATTAACTTATGGTGTAAGTCCATGGTTTGCAATTGCGGGGGCTTTGGCATTTACCTTTAGCACCTTTAATTTTATAAATATTGATGCAGGCCATGCTGGTAAAGGAAATGCTATTGCACTAATGCCTTTAGTTATTGCAGGTATTAAAATAACCTTAGGCAATAAAAAACTACTTGGAGCTGTGCTAACTGGCATCGCATTATCACTACAATTAGCTGCTGGCCACTTACAAATTACCTATTACCTTGTTTTGCTAATTGCAGTTTGGATGATTACTGAAGCCATACTTGCATTTAAAAATAAAACAGTTCCTAACTTAATTAAAACTGCTGCATTTTTAGCTGTAGCTGCAACTCTTGGTGCAACATCAAACATTACAAATTTATTGGTTACTAGCGAGTACGGAAAATATAGTATTCGTGGCACATCAGAGCTTACAAAAACAGTTAAAGGCGAGAGTAACGAAAGCAACCAATCAAGTGGTTTAGATAAAGATTATGCTTTACAGTGGAGTAACGGTGTTTCAGAACCATTTACCTTGTTAATTCCTAATTTTTTTGGTGGTGGAAATGCTGGAGATCCGCATACACACGATATAATGGCTAAAGAGTTTAAAGCCGCAGGAATGCAACAACCCAAGCAGCTTGCCGAAGGTTTACCTGCCTATTTTGGCGAACAGCCTTTTACAGCCGGGCCAGTTTATTATGGTGCTATTATCTGTTTTTTATTTGTGTTTGGTTTGTTTGTAGTTAAGGGAAGCGAAAAGTGGTGGATTTTAATCATCTCAACCTTGGCAATATTTTTATCAATGGGTAAAAACTTTATGCCTTTAACAGATATTTTCTTTTACAATATCCCGCTTTATAACAAATTCCGTTCGGTTACTTTTATATTAGCTATTGCACAAACTACCTTCCCATTATTAGCATTATTAGCAATACGCGATACTATTAATGGTGCAATTAAAACTCCCGAACTTAAAAAATCACTTTTATACAGTGGTAGTATAGTAGGTGGTTTATGTTTGATATTTGCTTTAATGCCAGGCCTTGCTGCTGTTGATGCAGAACCAATAGACAGCCAATTAAAACAATATGGTTATCCGTTAGATATTATTCACGGTGCACGCGAAAAAGTTCGTCAGATGGATGCATTACGTAGCTTTATGTTTATTGCACTTGCATTTGGCACTATTTGGTTATTTATAGCCAATAAAATAAAACAAGAGTATTTAGCTTTAATTTTAGGGGCTTTAATTTTGGTTGATTTATGGGGAGTTGATAAGCGTTACCTAAACGATAAAGATTACGAAACACGCAAAAAAACAGATGCAGTGGTAGCAAAAACTTCTGCTGATGAAATGATATTACAAGACAAAGATCCGCATTATCGTGTTTATAATACAACCCAACGATTAGATCAAGATGCTTTAACATCTTATTACCATAAATCAATTGGTGGATACCATGGTGCTAAAATGCGCAGGTACCAAGAGTTAATCGAGTTTCAAATTGCACGAAATAACATGGAAATGTTTAACATGTTAAACGTAAAATATTTTATAGTTGGCGATAGTTTAAATAACTTATTTCCGCAACTAAACCCAATGGCAAATGGTAATGCGTGGTTTGTAAATAACATAGTTTGGGTTGATAATGCTGATGCCGAAATTGATTCGCTTACTCAGTTTAACTCAAAACAAACCTGTTTTATTGACAAACGTTTTAAAGAGCAATTAAACGGATTTAATGTTCAACAAGATTCAACTGCCAATATTCATTTAACCAAATACCAACCAAACAAATTGGTTTACGAGAGTAATGCATCAACTCCTCAATTTGCAGTGTTTAGCGAAATTTATTACGACAAAGGATGGAATGCTTATGTAGATGGAAACTTAGTGCCACATTTACGTTGCGATTATGTATTACGAGGCATGCAAATTCCAAGCGGAAAACATACCATAGAGTTTAGGTTTGAACCCGCAGCAGTAGCAACAGGTGAACGCATAACTTTAATATCAAGCATATTGCTTTATGGTGGCGCACTTGCAATTGCAGCAGCGGCATTTTTTAGACGTAAAAAAGAAACTGCTTAAGTTATGCTGATTAGTTTATTACTAATCATATATAATCTTTCTGTAGCATTTGCTGCGGGTGTAGTTTTTACGCGCGTAATTAGTAAACTACTTGGTATTACAAGTATTGGTCTTCATCCTACTTTATTTGTTTTAGCAGGTTGGACATTCATAAGTATTCTACTTCAGGTATACCATTTGTTTTTTGCAATTAACCTATTTGCGCATCTTTTTGTATGGCTAATATTATTTGCTTTAGCATCAACCCAACTAAAAAATATAACCAAAGATGTAGTTACTTCATTACACCAAATTGCAAGTAAAAAACACCTAGTTGTAGGTGTATCAATTGTAATATTAGTGGTGTTAAATATTCTTTCTCGTAGGGCCGATGGAGATATTGGTGATTATCATTTACAAGCCATAAAATGGATAGAAGAATATGCCGCTGTTCCCGGCATTGGCAATATTAGAAGACAATTGGGCAACAACAGTAATTGGTTTTTATTAAATGCATTTAGTGGCTTTAGTTTTTTAGGATTAAAGTCGGTTTACACCATAAATGCAAGCTTGGTAATTATGGCTGCTTTATATGTTACACCTCACTTAAACCAACATTTTTGGCTACGCAATTTTTTACTGTTGCTTTATTTTATCATAATAGCTACCAGAAAATATACGGGTGCAGTTACCAACGATTTAATTATTACTACTGGTATTATTATATTGTTTAGTTGGTTTACTGATGTGGTGCTTAATCAAAATAAAAAGCAAATAGAAATTGTATTATTAATTGTGCTTACCATGGCACTTATTACTTATAAATTAAGCGCATTACCTATGGCCATATTTGCTTTAGGTGTATACATTTATGCGTATCGTAAAAACCTAATTACAAAACAAATTACACTTGGCTTAACAATAATTGGATTGATAATTTTTATACCCTGGTTTATCACAAATGTTATTCATTCTGGCTACTTATTGTTTCCAATGGAGGGTAGCAATTTGTTTTGGGTTGATTGGCAAATGCGACCAGAAATTGTTGCTTATGAAGTGTATGCAAACCTTGCCTATGCCCGTGCTCCTTTAATTGATATTGAGGTAGCAAGATATTTTACATTTAAACAATGGTGGCCATATTGGATAAAAAGTTTAGATGTTTTTAGCATAATTTTACTTTTAGGAGGAACTGTTTTTTATATCGCAATGTTTGCTGAATTATTAATCAACAAACGTTTTAAAAAACAATTTAATGAAAACTATTACTGGATAATTGCCCTTACTTGTTTGTTGGCCTTAGCACTTTGGTTTACGCATGGCCCTACTCCCAGGTTTGTATTTGGGTACTTAGTATTTACCATTACCATGGGCGTTAATTTGTTTCATCGCACCGTATTACAACAATTACTTTATAAGCAAAAATTTACCATTATAATTATTGTATTCGTAGTATTTATTGGGTGGTCGTTTAAACAGCATTTAAACAATAATTTAACAAGCACATTATTGCTACCACCAAATTATACCCAACCTAACCTTACCAATTTTAATGTAAGTGGTGGCATTCTTAATGTACCGCAAACCAACCAACAATGTTGGGATAGCAACTTGCCTTGCACCAATCTTCCTGATAGTAATGTACAGTTTCGCGGCAAAAGCTTAAGCCAAGGATTTAGAATCAAGTGAGGGGAAGTTACAAATTACAAAGTTACGCAGTCGTGGGAGAGGGTTACAAAGATTACAAGGTTAGGGAAGCGAGTTACAAGGTTACGTAGTCGCGAGAGAGTTACAAGGTTACGCAGTCTTTTGAATAGGGTTACAAAGATTACAAAGTTGCGCGGTCGTTGGAGCAGAGTTAAGTTGTGCGTAAGCCAACTTTGTAATCTTTGTAACTTTGTAACCTTGTAATTCTTGAACTTCCTCAAGAAATTGAAACACCAAGCCCAGAAAAACACGAAAAGAAAATCCCCTCCCCAACTTTGTAATCTTTGTAACTTTGTAACCTTGTAATTAAAGAACCTCCTCAAGAAAGTGAAACTTCAAGCTAAGAAAAGCACGAAGAGAAAATCCCCTCCCCAACTTTCTAATCTTTGTAACCTTGTAATCCCAAAAACTTCCTCAAGTAAGATAAACTTCAAGCTAAGAAAATCATTAAAAGAAAATCCCCTCCCCAACTTTGTAATCTTTGTAACTTTGTAACCTTGTAAT
>JAUCCO010000014.1:0-40516 GCA_034676125.1 Bacteroidia bacterium | reverse complement strand
AGTCTAAAACCACCATCTTTTTCGTTACCGGCAGCTATTAATTTTTTAGCCTCGTTTAAAGCAGTATTAACAAATGCTTTTTGTGCATTTACAATTTTTTCTATCCTAGGTTTTAATATATGAAATTGTTGATCATCGCCTTTAGGCACCGGACCACTAATAATTAAAGGCGTACGTGCATCATCAATTAACACACTATCCACCTCATCAACCATAGCAAAATGATGTTTGCCTTGAACTAATTCTGCTAAATCGCGCGACATGTTATCACGCAAATAATCAAAACCAAACTCGTTATTTGTACCGTAAATTAAATCTGCTTTATAGGCTTTACGTCTCTCGGCAGAGTTGGGTTGATGGTAATCTATACACTCCACTCTTAATCCATGAAACTCAAATAAAGGGCCATTCCACTCGCAATCTCTTCGTGCCAAATAATCGTTAACGGTAACAATGTGTACACCTAAACCAGCAAGTGCATTTAAGTATGCAGGTAAAGTAGATACTAAAGTTTTACCCTCACCAGTTGCCATCTCAGCAATTTTACCTTGATGCAAAACCATACCACCAATTAGCTGCACATCATAATGTACCATATTCCAAACTACAGTGCTACCAGCGGCTTCCCATGTATTACTCCAAATGGCTTTATCGCCTGATATTTTAACAGGTTTTTTAACACGCGTGTAAGCAGCTAATTCTTTATCATAATCAGTAGCAGTTACTACCAACTCTTTATCTTCGCTTAACCTGCGGGCAGTTTCTTTAACTACCGCAAATGCTTCAGGTAAAATTTCGTTTAATACTGTTTCAAGCTCTTCATCACGTTTCTTTTTAAGTTTATCAAGCGAACGAAACAACTCTTCCTTAACAAACATATCTGTTTTTACAGCCTCGGCCTCAGCTTTTAATGTTTCAATTTCGGTATCTATTTCTTTTAAATAATCGGCAATGGTAGTTTTAAATTCGGCTGTTTTACCACGTAATTCATCATTACTTATACCGCGCAACTCCTCATAAATAACATTAATTTGTTTAACTACTGGGATAATTGTTTTTAAATCTCGTTCTGATTTACTACCAAAGACCTTTGCAATGGTTTTGAATATAGACTCTATCATCTGTGTTGTTTTGTCTGTGCTTTTTTAAGGGCGGTAAAAATAATAAAATTTATGGTGCAACGGTGGCTTTTTTACATAAATAAAGCCAACCCAATATTTAAAGGCACTTTGGCAGTTAACAAGGTGTGAATAACCACTTGAATAAGAACAGCGTTATAAATATTTCAATCTGATATATAGAAACTTACGAAATCAATAAAGAAGGACTTGAAACTTTTTGCTTATTTAAACAACCTACTGACAGAACAACCACTAATAAATTGAGCGGAACAAACCCAAACAAACAACAACGGTTTATGGAATTATACCAGCCATTAAATGCAAGGCTGTGTCGTTTTGTGCAAACTTTGGTTTGGGATAAGGAGGATGCTAAAGATGTGGTGAGCGATACTATTTTAATAGCTTTTGAAAACTTAGAAACCATTAAAGATGAGGCTGCTTTTTTAAGTTATTTATTTAGTGTGGCATCAAATATTGTAAATACAAAAATTAGACGAAAGAAATTTTGGGGTTGGTTTGATATGCAAAAAGCAGAACAAATAACAGACAATACCAATACCGAAAACCAACTATTGCTTTATGAGTTAAATAAAGCTTTACAAAAATTACCTAACAAACAACGAGATGCATTGGTTTGGTTTGAAATAAGTGGACTAACTATGGAACAAATTGCAGCTTTACAAAAAACAAGTATTGGTGGTGTAAAAAGCAATATACACCGAGCCAGAATTACTTTGAACAACTTACTTAAAACAGAAACATCAGGTACAATTAATCAATTGAAAGGAGTTTGGTATGAATAAGGATTTACAAGATTATTTGAATGTCGCCAAACAGCAAGTGCCCATAATTAAACTGAAAGAGATTGAGCACTTATTAAATGCTAAAAGCGTTGTAAAAAATCGCTTTTTTAACTTTAAACCCATTATTTTTATGAGCACACTTTCGGTAGTTATTATAGGCATTTGGTTAATGTGGAGCACAAGTAATGTTACTAATCAAATTGTCGATGCCGCATCCCAAAAGCAACAAATTATACAAACAAAACCACAACCAACTCCTGCAAAAGTTTTGGATGATAAACCTGCATCAAACCAAAAAAACAAAAAGAAAACACAACAGATTGTTGGAACTACAACAAACAGCATAAACCAAACAAATCAATCTATTAATGAAGTAGAAAATTGGTTTAAGCCAAAAAACGATATTATTTACCCTACACCACAAAACCCAACGCGTGAATATTTTAATGAGAACGGAGAACTAATTTTAACAAATGAAGAATTGGCCAAATTGGGAATAATTACTGATGGAAATGTGTTGAGTTATAAAAACATAGTAGACTCTGTTATTAGTGCTTCAAAAAGAGAATCGAATAAACCCGAAGTAAAGGGTAAGTTATATTTCAGTTTAAAAATTATAGAGTCGGGCGGAATGCATATTACACAAGGTGGAAGTCTGCCATTGGTTAAATTAACAGAAAACAACTTGCCATTTTGGTGTTCGTTTATAGAGATAAAATCAGGCAAAGACACTAGTGTTGTTTACACTGAGTCTTATTTCAATCGTAAAATTTCGATTCATAATTTCGATAAGGAAGTTAAACCCTATTTTATACCCGTGCGTGTGCAAACCTTAGCCAAAGAAAACAGAAAATATCAAACCGATAATAACCTTATTTTTTGGTTTAAGTGCGAACAAGCATTTATTAATGCGTTACCAGCTGAAGCAAAAAATAAGCTACAACCCAGGTTAGATACAACAAACATGGCTAACTATTGGAAGCATATTGCTGGATATAAACACAACGGCACAAACAAAAATTTAAGTGCGCAATTAAGTAATGATAAGGTTACAGAACTAAACAAAAGAATTATAAAGTTAGATAAGGCTGGTTTTAATTTATTGCACTTAAAAGTAAATAAGAACAAGTTTGTTTTTAAAGGAATTGTAATCGACAATGGAATTGCGCATCACATCCGATTTAAATACACGCAAGGTACAAAAAGCTATGCCAAAACAATTCAAATGGCGAACATTAAACACTCCGATACACTAATTAAACCAATAGCATTAACTACTAACAAATTAGAAGTGATAAGATACTTTTATATAAATAATGATGACCTAAGTTATAACCAATCATTTCAGCGAAATCACGAACGTTTTTTAAAGGAGTTTGACGAACTTATTCCAGTAGAAGTTTTACCAGACTTATTAATGTGGTTTAGCCCGAGCGACTTTGTGTTAGATGTAATCAGTAATCACCAGGTTTCAGATAATTTTAAATTAGAAAAATCAAGGTTGGTGAGATTAAACGAAAGCGAGCTTGCTAAACTAAATATAACCTATCAAAACAATGGTATAAAAGTACCTGTATACGTAAATGGTCCTAGAAACATTTATTCGATATACAACAACAAGGAAAGCATTAGCGAACTTAACGGATTTAATTTTAAACCGATTAACAGTGCAGACTCATCCGTTTTTAGCTTAGATACCACCAACAGACAGGTTAATATAAACCTAGATGCGAACCTTCAAATCACCCCCGTTTTAATTACAAATGCTGATGGAATTACTTGGCGCCAATACGAGTTAGAAACAGAAAAATTTATGACTTCAGAGGAGCTTAATTTCATGAATTCACATCATCCTTCACCAAAAGACTATCAACCCTACTTAATAGCCAAGATTAAAGCCAAAGAAGCTCTTGCCGCACAAATAAACACGTTGTTACCAATTGCAATAAAACATCCAACAATAAAAGACTTAAGTATAATAGCTTGGTATAAACCAGACCCAAACCTTATAAATTTACTACCAGCTAATATAGCCCAAGCAATTAAACGCGAGGCTGATATTATAACCAACAACAAACAAGGTATAAATTGCCAATATTTTGAAACATGTGATGCGGTTAAAATACTTTATGAGGTTAACATACATCCAAATCCCGCAGAGCAACAACTTATCATTAAAGTTGAGACTGGAGAACTTCGCAAGTTTTCAATACACATTACCAATATTGAAGGAAAAATAGTTAAAACTATTACTAATGGTAAAATGCTAAGCGCAGGCACACACGAGTTGCCTTGTAACATTTCTGACCTTGCCCCTGGCATATACTTACTTCAGGTTAATACTGAGCTAGACGAGTTAATTGTTAAAAGGCTTATTAAAAAATAAACCAGTTAAGGTTATGTTATTAGGCTTAATCTTATACTTTTGCCGATAACGGATTAAAATCATGAAACTGACTGAAATTATAAGCGAAGCCAAAGAAACTTTATTTTCGATAGAAATATTACCGCCTTTAAAAGGAAAAGACATTAAAAGTTTATATAATGGAATTGACCCATTAATAGAATTTAAACCTGCTTTTATTGATGTAACTTATCATCGCGAAGAGTTTATTTTACGCAAACGTAAAGATGGTGGTTTTGATAAAGTGTTTACGCGCAAGCGCCCAGGAACTGTAGCCATTTGTGCTGCTTTAATGAACCGTTATAAAATTCAAGCTGTGCCACATTTAATTTGTGGTGGTTTTAGCAAAGAAGAAACTGAAAACGCACTTATAGATTTAAACTTTTTGGGTATACAAAATGTGTTGGCATTGCGAGGTGATTGTATTAAAAACGAGGCAAACTTTATTCCAGAACCTGATGGCAATAAAGACAGCATTGAACTTATAAACCAAGTGGTAAACATGAACCACGGAAGGTATTTGGATGAAGAGCTTGAAAATGCTACACCAACAAATTTCTGTATTGGAGTAAGCGGTTACCCAGAAAAACATTTTGAAGCGCCAAATATGAGCAACGACTTAAAATGGCTTAAACAAAAAGTAGATGCGGGAGCTGATTACATTGTTACGCAAATGTTTTTTGATAACAGTAAGTTTTTTGCCTTTGTAAAAAAATGCCGCGAGATGGGCATTAATGTACCAATTATACCAGGTATAAAACCATTGGCAACTAAAAAACAATTGGTGGCTTTACCTAAAATTTTTCACATAGATTTACCAGAAGATTTAGTTACCGCTGTAGAAAACTGCAAGGATGACAAAGCGGTAAAACAAGTTGGTATTGAATGGGCCATTCAACAATCTAAAGAACTTAAAGCAGCGGCTGTGCCTGTTTTGCACTATTATACTATGGGATTAAGTGAAACCACTAAAGCAATAGCTAGTAAAATTTTTTAAAACTAAACAATATTAGGTTATATTCGTTTTTTATATTAAATAGTAAGAATGAAAAAAATCGCTTTAATATTGGTGTTGTTAGTTTACTTAATTCCTGCAATAGGCATTACAGTTTCTGCGCACTATTGTGGCGAAAATATCACTTGGGTTTCGGTTAATTTTGAGCAAACAACGCATAAGTGTGCTTGTGGTACAAAAAAAATGAAACCCGATTGTTGTAAAGACAAAACAGCATTTATTAAGCTAAAACACGAACAACGTAACTCGGCCTTACAGGCTTTTATCACTGCACCTTGGGGATTACAACTTCCTGTTTACTTCACCAATGTTTATCAGGCCATACTGTTACCTAAAACAACAGCAATAATTGGTAACAACCTACCACCACCTGATTTAGTAAACCGAAGGATTTATGTGCGCAATTGCACTTATTTAATTTAGAAAAACCATCTATTTACTTGCTAATAATTAAGTTATTAGTCAATAATTTATTTCAATTTTTTCGCATAAGCATGCTGTGTATTGCCTATGCCCTATTAATTAATTTATTTACAAAATTTTATGAAAAAACTATTCCTTACATTGGCTGTAATTGCCATGTTTATTAACACAAAAGCGCAAAAAAATGTCGTGCTACGTATTAATCACTTTTTAGGTGCAACTCCATTTGCATTCAATCTAAAATCCAGTAATAATTTAAACAACGAGTTTAATGCTACACGTTTAGAGTATTATCTATCAGGCATTATTATTAACCACGACAGCGGACAACATACCGCAATTCCAAATTTATATGTTTTGGTTGATGCTGGTAGCAATACAGATATTGATTTAGGTAATTTTAATATTACCAATATTGAAGGTATTACTTTTCACATTGGAGTTGATATGCTAAACAATAACGCAGACCCAAGTTTATGGCCAGCAAACCATCCTCTAGCTCCTAAATCTCCATCAATGCATTGGGGCTGGCAATCGGGCTATCGTTTTGTAGCCATGGAAGGTGTAGCAGGTGTAGGTATGATTAGTACTTACGAAATTCATGCACTTGGAAACGTAAATTATTTTGCAACTACAGTAAATAAAACCGCAACAGAATTTAATGGAAAATGGGTAATTGCAATTGATGCTGATTACACTAAAGCTATTAAAGATATTGATGTTACGCAAAATTTAATTTCGCATGGCGAAGCTGATGAAGCACAAAAATTATTATTTAATTTTAGAGACAATGTGTTTAAGCCAGGAACTATCGTAACTGGAATTAAAGAAGCTAACAATAACATTGATGTAAGTGTTTGGCCAAATCCATCTAATGGAAACTTTATGGTAAAAGTGCCTTCAATAAACGCATTTAATAAAATAATAATTACTGATATTACGGGTAAAGTTATTTTAACAAAAACCGATATTAATCCTGCATCAACCCAAACCATTAACTTAAAAAATAGTGGCATTTATTTTATGCAGGTTTACAATGGCGATTTAATGCTTGGTGTAAAAAAACTAGTTGTTAATTAATCCTTGAAAAAAAATTATCAAATAGTATTTATAGTGGTCTTGCTTTTTATTATTGCCTGCGATAGTAAAAAGCAAGACCTGCTTGAAACCAATCAAGAGCCCGTATTTGTGCTGCCTGATAATTTCCCACAAATACAATACCCCAGCGATAATGCCTATACTTATAGTCGATGGCTGTTAGGCAAAAAGTTGTTTTATGATAACGCGCTTTCAAGTACAAATACAATTAACTGTGGTTCGTGCCATCAAACAGCACATGCCATGGCAGATAATGTAGCATTTAGTTTAGGCGTAAATAACCGGGTTGGTGTGCGTAATGCGCCTACTTTAACAAATGTGGCCTACAATCCATATTACAATTATGATGGTGGTAATAAAACTTTAGAAATGCAAGTTTTGGTTCCTGTACAAGAACATGTGGAGTTTGATTTTAATATTATAGAAATAGCAAAAAGATTGTCCACCAATACTGATTATCAAAACATGAGCAACAAAGCTTATGGCCGAGACCTAGATTATTATGTAATTACCCGTGCATTGGCAAATTTTGAAAGAACATTGATTAGCGGAAATAGCAAGTATGATAAGTATTTAAAAAAAGAAGTCGCGTTAACAGAAGCTGAACAAAATGGCCATGATTTATTTATGAGCAACACAACCAATTGCAACCAATGCCACAGCGGATTTAACTTTACGAATTATACTTTTGAAAACAATGGTTTGAGTGATGTTTATGACGACATTGGACGCGAACGTGTAACAAAAAACACTTTGGATAATGCCAAATTTAAAGTGCCTACACTGCGAAATATAGCTTATACCGCACCATACATGCACAATGGCTCAATTACCAATTTGCTTGATGTGGTGAAACATTATAACAGTGGTGGTAAAAACCATGCAAACAAAAGCAACTTAATAAAACCATTAAATTTAACATCAAAACAAATGGACGATTTGGTGGCCTTTTTACAAACATTAACAGATGATGGATTTATAAATAATCCACTATTTAAAAATAATTAAACAGATATGAAGTACTTTATAATTACACTTATTTTGGTAACCGTTACTTTATTTGCTTGCAAAAAAAGCGAAGAACCACAAGTGCAAACAGATGCTGTAGTGTATGATGCTACACCATATAGTTTAAGTTATGCAGGATTAACTCCACCATTATTACCAACAGATAATGCACTAACTATTCAAGGGGTAAAACTTGGCCGCATGTTGTTTTACGAAAACATGTTATCGCGCACCAATACCCAATCGTGTGGCACGTGCCATCAACAACAATTTGCATTTAGTGATACTGCAAAACTTTCTACAGGAGTGCGTGGATTATTTGGTGCAAGAAACTCGATGAGTGCAGTAAATATGGCTTGGAACAACAATGGATTTTTTTGGGATGGAAGAGCAAATTTATTAAGGGACCAAGCTTTAATGCCAATTCAAGATCATTTAGAAATGGATGAAAACCTTGATACATTAGTTAATAAATTATCTCAAAATGTTACTTACAAAAATCAATTTATTAGGGCTTTTGGAACCAATGAAATTACTGCTCCAAAAATAGCACTGGCACTTGAACAATTTATGCATACCATTGTATCAAACAACAGCAAGTATGATAAGTACAAACGTGGTGAGTTAATGCTTGATAGTGCTGAAGAACGTGGAAGGAAGTTGTTTTTTACAGAGTATAATGAGTTTTTTCCACTGCAATCGGGTGCCGATTGTGCGCATTGCCATTCGGGTGTTAATTTTTCAAACAATGCATACATGAACAATGGTTTAAAAACAGATGCAGAAATGAATGATATTGGCAGACAAAAAGTAACAAACCGCGAAGTTGACAAGGGCAAATTTAAGGTGCCCACATTACGAAATATAGCACTTACGCCACCTTACATGAGCGATGGTAGCATCAATACGTTAGAAGAGGTAGTTGAACATTATAACAGTGATTTAAAAACATCTTCAACCCTTGACCCAGCTTTGGCTGCAACAAAAGGTACGGGACTGAGATTAACTGCTCAAAACAAATTAGACTTAGTTGCTTTTTTGAAAACCTTAACAGATTATTCGTTAATTAATAACCCAGCATTAAGTAATCCGCAATAAAATTATTCTTCTTTATCGAAGTAAATTTTATAGAATTTTTTACCGTTATCATCCTCTCCTTTTTCAATCAAATTTCGGTCGCCATGTATGTATATATGAAAGTTTTTATCCAACTTTAAAACACTTTTAAAAATACGTGCTTGCTTTTTTACGGCAGTTGTATTGATATCAAAACCTTCTGCCATATCAAGCCCACCATCGGTTTGCATGTTTTGCTTAAAGGAGTTAAAAGAGTTTATTACCGTATTATCTTCAAATACTGTTGCAGCAAAATCTTCGGCTACAAACCTTTCGTTATCCTTAAAATAGTTTACCGATTTATTTAACAAATCAATTTGATCTGCTTTGCTTACTTCAAACTCTTCGGTAATTTGTTGGGTAACATAAGCTTTGGCTACATTTAAAAAATTACGGGTGTAATTGTAATCATCGGCACAAGTTTTTAATTGCAAAAAATCATCTATCCAATAACTTGCGTTTGCTCCTCTCCCAGCTTTATCAATTATAGCAACTTTATAACCTTGCTCTTGGTTTAAATTTAAAATAATACAGCCTTTATCAAGCTTATCAATATTAATTCCTTCATCGGCTTTAATGCTATAGGCTTGTCCTTTGCGTTTGGTTTTTAAAAAAGGTTCTTTGTGCTCTGATTTAAAAATACCAATAGCATCACAAATATCATTGCCTATAACCACATGAGAAAGATAGGTTACATATAAATCGCCTTCCTTGATATTTGCATGTTGGGTAACATCAAACAATTGCTTGGCAATGTTTATACTTTGTAAATGAAACGATGAAGTTTGATTGAAAATTTGTTGCGCAAAAGTATATACTGCATTTAAATTCACCTCATCTGTGCTTGAGGTAAATTGCCAAAACTCTTGCTGTGTAAATGGTTTTAAAAAGTAATGCTGTAAAAGTGCAACTATATTTTCGTCTTCTACCTCTAAGCTCTCGGCCGATGCATATAACTGCCCACCATTGTGGTTATTGCCAACTTCGTGTACGCTTAATTGCTCAATATTACTTGTTAAAAAATCCATATTCATGGTGGCAAAATAGCACCAGCATTTGGTTTACTATCCACAAGTTTTCGGCAAATTTATTGGCAATTGAATTTATTACTTATTATTTAAATCTTCGGGAAATGTTTCGTTGGATGCTGTTTCATTAAATAGTTCACCTAAATCAACTTCCTCATTTTTGCTAAACTTCTCTTTAAGCTTTCCTATCCATTTTTTAAGAAAAGAGTTTTCTCCACTGGTAATATCATTTACAACACCACTTGTTAAAACTCCTGCTAAAATTTTATATAAAAAACTGCCTCCTTTGGGCACAATACGATCTAACAAAAGTGTACCTAATACACCTGCAACACCACTAAACGCAGGATTCATTACCCCACTACTGCTGCTTCCACCAATTAAATCATTAAATCCCATTTTTATTAAATTACCGGGTTTAATAGAGTCAACAAAAGTAGAAACATCATTTTTTAATACTTGTAATTGCACGTCTTTTTTATGCTCTAGCAACATTAATTGCTTCTCTAGCGATAAGATATCTTTTGCCATATTATTCGGTAGTTAGTTTAATAATTAAATTCTGAATTGGCCTTACCACAATCGTATTACGCAACATATATATCAAAATACCAACAAGCAAATTGCCAATTGCAACATATAAAAACGCTGTAAAAGTGCTAATAAAAATGGATAGATAAAGTGCTAAAGCAACGTTTAAAAACAAGTAGGTAATCATCAAAAACATGACAAATAAAACTACTGCGGTTAGATTACCAACGGTACTGCTAACATGCTTTACCGTTTGTAGTTTAATAATTTCTTTTTGGGTATCTACGTAATCCTGAAAGTGTTCAACAATATCATTAAATGCTTCTTTGGGTTGATTTTCCATAGCTGCAAGTTACGAAACTTAATAACTCAATTGCTACTTTGTTCTTCCTTTTTATTTTTAAGCAATTTATTGTAAAGCGTTTTCCTATCAATACCCAGTAGTTTAGCGGCCTTGGTTTTGTTAAACTTAACATTGCGCAACACTTGGTTAATGGCTTCAATCTCTGCTTCTACAGCCACATTTTTTAAGTTAGGCAATTGCTTACTATCGGCTGCATGTTGTGTATTGTTAAATAAATTTGTGGGAGAAGAACACGTGAAGTTTTGTAAATCGTTTAACACAAACTTATCCGCATGAATAATGTTCGCTTCTAATTCGGAGGTACAAATAGTATCGTTATTGGATAATAAAGCTGCTCTTCTTAAAACAAAATAAAGCTCAGCAAAATTACCCGCCCAATAATAGCTTTTAAATACTTGTTCCACTCCACTACTTAAAGCGTTTATGTTAGTTTCGTATAGCTTATTTATGCGCTGCAACATGCAATTAATAATAGGTAATGCATCGCGCTTTAAATTTCTAAATGGTGTTGTACTTATCCACTCTTCCATAAATAATTGAAAAAAGTCGGGCCTTAAAATCTGTTTTAAATTATTAACGCTCAAGTCAGTAGTAGTGGTAGCAATAAAACGAATTTGAGTTGTAAATTTCTCCGCGCCACCTATTCTATTAAATACATTATTTTTTATGGCATTAGCCAAAGCCAATTGTGTTTCATTAGTTAAATGCTCAACTCCATTAATTACCAGGGTTCCATTAATTGCTTGCTCTAACACACCTGGTGTTGTAGCAAATGCACCTATAAATGCACCCTTTTCGTAACCAAATAATTTGTTTTGCATTAGGTCGGGCATAATTTGCGCACAATTAAATACCACAAAAGGATGGTTTAACCTATCGCTTTCCTTATGTATTTTATAGGCATAATTTAATTTAGCAGTACATGCTTCGCCCGCAATAAATAAAGGGCTAGTTTGATTGATTAAATATTCGTAATTAATTTGATTACCTGAAGATGCATGGTTGTTGTTATAAGTTAAATCAACCCAGTCTACGCAACTTGTTTCCGCAAAACAATCGTTAATCAAACCTTTGTTAGATGAATCAATTTTCCTAAATGATACTACTGGTTTTAAATTTTGAATTACACCATGAATTTCTTTCATAAAAAATGGCTTAGCCACAAAATCACTCACACCGCAATACAATAAATCCTTAATATAATTTGCATTAATTTGATTCGTAGTAATTACAACTTGAATTTCTGGTTGAATTTCTTTTAGTTGTATAACAAAACTCTTGATTTCTAATTCAGGCATAGCTGCATCACAGAATACTAAATCAAATTTTTCTACTAGATATGTTAAAGCTTCTTGAGCTGAGTTAGCTGTGGTTACTGTATAATTATTACTATTTAAGCAATAAGCTAACTGGGAAGAAAATTCCACGTCATCATCAATTATTAAAATCCTACTAATCATTATACTATTTTATCTATTTTACAAAATTGAAATAACTATTAAAAACAAATTAAACAAAAAAACATTGACATCTTGTTACGTTTTTTGTTTTTATTTTTCACTAAAGCCACAATTAATACCGATTAGATAATCAAACTAAATTAACTTAAATTACAACCCACCCAACATATTCGTATATCTCCAACCTTATTTGGTCTATACACTCATTTAAAATATTATCAGAGGTAACAAGAGTTAAACCAGGGTATGCCATCATTCTTGTACGCATGGTGTTTTTTTGAATATCAATATGAATACGTGCTTGCTCAATACTAATTTCGTTATTAACACGCATTTCTTTAATCCATTTAAGCATCAACAAAAAACTATCTAGCTCACCAGCAATTAAAGGCTTTAACCTTGCCCAATCATTAATTTGCAATTGCTCGCATTTTGCAAGCATAGTTTTGTACATTTGGGCGGTGTTGGGTTTGGGTTTTGAGGTAAGCATCATGGTATTTCAAAACAAACCCTTTAATAAATAAGGAACAATACGTTATTTAACGTATAAATACGAGCAGAAAAGATTATAAATTTAGCAGAAATACTTGCAATTGTAATTAAGAACGATATATTTGCAGTCCTTTTTTTAACAATTTAATAATAACAAACAATGTTTGCAATAGTGGAAATCGCTGGCCAACAGTTCAAAGTAGAAAAAGACCAAACTCTTTATGTACATAGATTACAACAAGAGGAAGGCGCCAGCATTGAACTTAACAACGTATTGCTAATAAGCAATAACGGATCAGTAAAAGTAGGTACCCCTTCAGTTTCGGGTGCGATGATTAAAGCCAAAGTGTTAACGCACTTAAAAGGCGATAAAGTAATCGTATTTAAAAAGAAACGTAGAAAAGGTTACAGAAAAAAGAACGGTCACCGTCAATCTTTCACTAAAATCCAAATAGAAGCTATAAACGCTTAATTTTAAATTTATAAACCGATTAATAACTAAATATAATGGCACATAAAAAAGGTGTTGGTAGTTCGAGGAACGGTCGCGAGTCGCATAGTAAGCGTTTAGGCGTTAAAATATTTGGCGGTCAATTCGCTATCGCTGGTAACATTATCATTCGTCAGCGTGGTACAAAACATCACCCAGGTAATAACGTAGGTATCGGAAGAGACCATACTTTATTTGCTTTAATTGATGGTAAAGTAGTTTTCAAAAAGAAAGCTGATAACAGATCATACGTTTCAATAGCTCCTATTGCTCCTGTTGCAGAAGCATAGTTAGCATACCAACTTTATTAAAAAGCCGTTTCAATATTAATTGAAACGGCTTTTTTTGTAGTATTATTTGTATACCCAACCATGTAAATAAGTATTAGACGGAAACAGCCACATATTAAAAACTCGATTTAAATTAGAACAATTTTTATGGCGTTACATTTTCAAGACTAATCTTTTCGTCACCAATTTGATAAGGCACATAGGTAATGATTAACTGAAACATTTCATCTGTAGTTTTCATGCTACCTTCTCGCTCGCGTATTTCTTGTGGTGGATTAAATGGGTTATATGGATTTTGGTCGGTGTTATCAAAAACGCCTTCAACATAAATAACTGTGCCTCGTGGTATTTTTAACAAGGTTTTAAATTGATAAAAATATTGCCACCTAAAATCCCACCTATTAATTCTAATAAGCGGAATTGTATCGCCACTCGGCTTAATTGCATAAGCTAAATATGTTTTACCAATTAAATGCATGTGCGGCACAATACTTACTATCGATATATCATCGGGAATGGTGGTTTTGGTGGTGAATTTTTTAACCTGATTTGGTGGAATAATAAGCTCCGGAACTATTGGTGAAATACCAAGTGTACCCATTTGAAATTCGCTTACCGGCCTTTTAGGTGGGGTTGCACTAAAAAATACTTTAAAATAAGATGAGTCATAAGCATCAATTGGTGATGGCCCAAAATGCATATCATTTAAATAAAATGCACCCTTTTTACTCATCTTATACCCCCCAATTTCTTTAGGATATAAACTAAACAATGCACCTGGCAAATAATTACTTACACTAGGTGTTAAAGATGGATAAGAACCATCATCATGCAACAATCCTAACAATTTATGTATTTGTTGGCTTTGCGTTTGATCTTGATTAACCCATGTTTTACCTTCAAATACATTCTTCTTTTTGGCTGCATCATACTGCACTAAATGGCCATTCATGTGATGCACCAACCGCTTATTTCCGCATACAAACTCTATTGCCCTAACAAATGTATCTTGCTTTAATTCGTAAGGAATTTTCATTACGGTAAACAAGTCGGTATTGTTTCCTTTTATTAATATTTTTGGCACCTGTATAATCAAATCCGGTTTGCCTAATTTTAATTCGGCTTCATCAAACTCTGGCACTTTTAAGTTCGCTGTATCTCCTGGCAAAGTGCCTTCATCTACCCAACGTTTTATTAACTCAATGTGCTCATCGGTTAAATACATTTCATTCGCAAAATTACTGTATGAATGGTCGGCTGGCCAAGGGGGCATTATGCGGTGTTCTGTAACATACTTAATCAGCTTGGCCTTTTTTGCCACATCATTATAAGAGGTAAGCGTAAACGGACCTGCTTCGCCTTTTTGGTGGCATTTACTACAATTGGTAAATATAATTGGCGCAATGTGTTCGGCAAAAGTAATTGGACCGCTTATCGGTTGCTTTTTAGTTGAAGAATCACCACAACTAAAAAAGCCAAAAGCACCAATAATTACTGCTATTAACGAAAGTATTTTTACTCTATAAAACATCCTATTGCTTTAGTTTTTTTTACTTTTATGGGTTGATTTTTTAATACCAAATCAATGGCATTAATTAAGTCAAATTGCGTAATTACAGTTCTTTTGCGGCCTAACTCAATCGCCCAATTATCAATTCGGCCACTGTATAAAACTACACCTTTGTCATTCACTAAAAACACTTCGGGAGTAATGGTGGCACCAATTTTATCAACCAGCTTATTATCTATATCACGCAGTATAGTTAGGGTTGATTTATAACTTCTTTTGTATTCATTTATATCATTTACGCTATAATTTTTGGTAGGCACTATACCAATAAAATTGATAGACTTATCATTGTACTTTTTTTGTAAATTATTAATGGTAAGGGTATAACTTTGACACAAAGGACACTCTGGAGACAAAAAAAACAGTGCCGTTGCCTTATACTTGCTAAGTTGATTTAGTTTTACTGTATTACCTTTTAAATCTAATAATGCAATAGTATCTATACCAGCATTAAATGTAAACGCTGTTAGCAATAAATATATAACTGAAATTATAATTTGTTTTTTTATCATCAGCTACAAACTTAATAAAATACCTTTACGTAAATAACATTAAACATTAATTCAATCTAATTGTTAAAATATTATGAAATCAAATTTTAAACCCGTAATTTTAGTGGGATTATTTGCACTATTTACTCTAGTAGCATGTGGGCAAAGCAACAATAAAAATATACAATTAAAAACAACATCAACCATGGAAAACGATATAACAAAACCCGATTCGGCCACTGCAACATTTGGTGCTGGATGCTTTTGGTGTGTAGAAGCTGTATTTCAGCAATTAGAAGGCGTAGACACAATAGTTAGCGGATATTGTGGAGGATCAGTACCTAACCCAACATACCGCGAAGTGAGTTATGGAAAAACTGGACATGCCGAAGTATGTCGCATCGTATATAACCCTCAGAAAATAAGTTATAATGATTTATTGCAAGCCTTTTTTAGCAGCCACAACCCAACTACGCTTAACCAACAAGGTGCAGATGTAGGCACACAATATCGTTCGGCAATTTTTTATCATAACGATGCACAAAAAGCCGAAGCCGAAAAAGTTATTGCAGAACTTACCCAAGCCAAAGTTTTTGATGCACCAATAGTTACTGAAGTTACGCCATTACAAACATTTTATGTAGCCGAAAACTACCATCAAAACTACTACAACCAAAATGGTGGTGAAGGTTATTGCAGGATAGTAATTAAACCAAAAGTAGAAAAAATAAGGAAAGTATTTGCTAATAAATTAAAACAAAAGACAACCGAAACGCATTAATTATTGATTAAGTAAATAGTTAAAACAAGGCTTAAATACTGGTTAAATACAAGTTTGTCATTTAATAAGCCATAACGGCAAATATTTTACGATAAACGTACGTTGATATAAATGTGTAAAGCTTTTTATGCCAACATTGCGTTGTATTATAAATGGAATTATATTTGAATTTAAGCAACATCAACCTAAAAGTTGTAAAAAACATATTATGGAAGCTAAATTTTCACCTCGCGTAAAAGATGTAATTAGTTATAGCAGAGAAGAAGCTATACGCCTTGGCCACGATTATATTGGCACGGAGCATCTTTTACTAGGCCTAATACGTGAAGGTGATGGCAAAGCCATACGAACGTTAAAAGCCCTTGACGTGGATATTATTAGATTGAAAAAAACTATTGAAGATGCTATAAAAGGCACTGCCAATAACAACACCAATTTGGTTAATATTCCGTTAACAAAACAAGCAGAAAAGGTATTGAAGATTACTTACCTTGAAGCTAAAATTTTTAAAACTGATATTATTGGAACAGAGCATTTATTGTTATCGGTTTTGCGTGATGAGGACAATCTTGCCTCGCAAATTTTATCGCAATACGGCATTAGCTACGATATTTTTAAATCTGCTGTAGAAAATAATATCTCAGATGTAAAAAACGAAATGAGCGCAGATAGCCCTGAAGACGATTTTTATCGAGAAGAACCACGCAAACCAGCAGAACCAATTAGAAAAGGTGATAGCAAATCAAAAACGCCAGTATTAGATAATTTTGGTAGAGATTTAACCAAAAGTGCCGAAGATGGCAAGTTAGATCCTATAGTTGGTCGCGAAAAAGAAATTGAACGTGTTTCACAAATTTTAAGCCGCAGAAAGAAAAACAATCCTGTACTTATTGGCGAACCAGGTGTAGGTAAAACAGCCATTGCCGAAGGTTTAGCATTACGTATTGTGCAACGAAAAGTATCGCGTGTGTTGTTTAACAAACGTGTAGTAATGCTTGATTTAGCAAGTTTGGTAGCTGGTACAAAATACCGTGGCCAGTTTGAAGAACGCATGAAAGCGGTAATGAACGAACTTGAAAAATCGCCCGATGTAATTTTGTTTATTGACGAGATACATACCATTGTTGGTGCAGGTGGCGCAAGCGGAAGTTTAGATGCCAGCAACATGTTTAAACCTGCTTTGGCTCGTGGAGAAATACAATGTATTGGTGCTACTACGCTTGATGAATACCGTCAATATATTGAAAAGGATGGTGCTTTAGAAAGACGTTTCCAATCGGTTTTGGTTAATCCAACTTCGCCCGAAGAAACGATTCAGATATTAAACAACATCAAAAACAAATACGAAGACCACCATAATGTAGTGTATGATGCAGAAGCAATTGATGCTTGTGTAACCATGAGTAACCGCTACATTAACGATAGGCATTTGCCAGATAAGGCTATTGATGTTTTAGATGAAGCAGGTGCTAGGGTGCACATCAGCAATATTCATGTTCCGCTTAATATTCTTGAACTTGAAAAAGCAATTGAAGAAATTAAGGTAGAAAAAAACAGGGTTGTTAAAAGCCAAAAATACGAAGAGGCTGCTAAGTTGCGTGATAAAGAAAAACATTTATTAGAGCAATTAGAAACCGAAAAAGTAAAGTGGGAAGAAGAAACTAAACAACAACGTTATAGGGTTACCGAAGATGATATTGCAGAAGTTATTGCAATGATGACAGGTGTGCCAGTAAAACGTATTGCACAAAGCGAAGGCCAAAAATTACTGAGTATGCCCGAAGATTTACAAGGCAAAGTAATTGGCCAAGAAACTGCCATTAAAAAATTAGCTAAAGCCATACAACGTACACGTGCTGGATTAAAAGACCCGAATAAACCAATTGGCTCGTTTGTGTTTTTAGGCCCAACAGGTGTTGGTAAAACCGAAATGGCTAAAGTACTTGCGCGTTATTTGTTTGATACTGATGATGCCATGATACGTATTGACATGAGTGAATACATGGAGAAATTTGCTGTTAGCCGTTTGGTTGGAGCGCCTCCGGGATACATTGGTTATGAAGAAGGTGGACAGTTAACTGAAAAAATTCGCAGAAAACCGTATGCAGTAGTATTGTTGGATGAAATAGAAAAAGCACATCCAGATGTGTTTAATATTTTATTACAAGTACTAGATGAAGGTTTTGTTACGGATAGTTTGGGTCGTAAAATTGATTTTAGAAATACCATCATTATTATGACATCAAACATTGGTAGCCGCCAGTTAAAAGAGTTTGGTGCAGGTGTTGGTTTTAGCACACCAAGTAAACAATCTCAGGCTGATGCGAATACCAAAATAGTAATAGAAAATGCGCTAAAACGTTTCTTCTCGCCAGAGTTTTTAAACCGTATTGATGATGTAATTGTATTTAATCAATTGGATAAAGAGGCTATTCATAAAATATTGGATATTAACCTCGAAAAGTTGGTAAAACGTGTAGAAGAATTAGGATTTACTTTTAAAATTACTGATGTGGCGAAAGACTTTTTATCAGAAAAAGGTTTTGACCCCGATATGGGAGCTCGCCCTTTGGCGCGTACCATACAGCGTTATGTAGAAGACCCTGTGGCAGAAGAATTATTAAAAGGAGAAAGCATGGACGGTGCTGTTATTGAAATTGATTACGACAAAGAAGCCAACCCCGATGAATTAAAAATTGGTGTGGTTAAAAAGAAAGAACCTCGTAAGAAAAAAGATACTCCACCTGTAAATCCAGAATAAATTTTAAAAGGCTGTCATTAAAAAGACAGCCTTTTTTATGATTTTGTTTTGGCTTGAGCTAACACGTAAACCTCATTTTTATTACATTTGTTGGGCATGAAAATTACCTTACTACAATTGGGAAAAACCCATTTTAAGTTTGTGGATACCGGTTTTGAGGAGTTTAACAAACGCCTTAAACATTATTGTAAATTTGACAGCCAACTGTTTGAATTGCCCACTCGCTTAAAAACAACAGATATAAACCTAACTAAAAAAAATGAAGGTGAACTGTTGTTAAAAAAACTAAGCCCAAATGATTTTGTAATTTTATTAGACGAAAATGGTAAAGAATATTCCTCAACCGTATTTGCAGATTATTTACAAAAACTATCGGTGCACCAAGCACATGTGATTTTTATAATAGGTGGTGCGTATGGTTTTAGTGATGATGTGTATGCAAGGGCAAATGCTAAAGTTTCTCTTTCGCAAATGACGTTTTCGCACCAATTAATTAGGTTAATTTTTATTGAACAATTGTACCGAGCTTTTACCATAATAAAAGGCGAACCTTATCACCATGAATAAAAATATAATATTGGCCTCTAAATCTCCGCGTAGACAAGAGTTAATAAAAGGTTTGGAGTTAAATTGCCGTGTGTTTACTTATGATGTGGACGAATCGTTTCCTGAAACATTAGCAGCACAAGAAATAGCACTTTATTTGGCCGAAAAAAAAGCCAATGCTTATCCATTACCCATTAATAAAGATGAAATATTAATAACAGCCGATACCATTGTGTGGGTAAATAGCCATGTGCTTAACAAACCCGAAAACGAGGCAGAAGCTTTTAAAATGCTTAGCGAAATTTGCGGCACTACACATACTGTTTATACTGGTGTTTGCTTAAAAACATCAACCCAAACTATACCTTTTTTTGATAGCAGCGAGGTTACTATAAAACAACTAACCAACGAAGAAATATGGCATTATATTAAAACGTATAAACCATTTGACAAAGCAGGGAGTTACGGCATACAAGATTGGTTTGGTTATGTTGCTGTAGAAAAAATTAATGGTTGTTTTTACAATGTGATGGGATTACCTGTAGCCAAACTTTATGAACAATTAAAATTAATTACTAAATAATACCCCTTCTTTTAATGAGTAATTTGATGCAATAATACGTTGTGGTTTTGCTTTATTAACTACATGGTGCATTAACATTGCAGCAACAGTTATCATTTCAATTCTAAAATCGGTCATTCCTTTTAGCCTTGTTCGTTGTTGGTGTGTAGACGTACGCATAATTTCAACAAAAACATCAAAGTCTTCTCTTCTTATTTCAAAAGCATTTAAACTTAGTGATAAAGGAATTACAGCCAAGTCTTTTATCACCACATCTACCAATGTTTCAAATGAACCCGCTGAACCAATTAAAACCTCGGGGTTATGCTTGTTTATGGCATCATAAAGTGAAGGCAAAACTTGCGATAAATAGTTATGTAGTTCTGTAATTTCATTATCAGAAATAGGGTCTTGAATATGGAAACTTTCTAACAAACGAGATGCTCCAATTTCAAAACTTTGTTTCCATAATATGTTACTTCCGTTACCAATAATAAACTCAACACTTCCTCCACCAATATCCATTACCAAAACATTTTGTTGCGGAAACTTAAATGAATTTAGTACACCTTTATAAATAAACTCGGCTTCGGTATCGCCATCAATAGTGGTTACTTTTATTCCACTTTTTTGGTAAACATCTTTAACAAACTGATTACCATTTTTTGCATTACGTATGGCCGATGTAGCAAATGCATGCACTTCGGTTACTTCAAACTGGTCGATGTATTTTTTAAATTCGATTAAAGTAGTTAGTCCACGTTGGTAGGCTTCGGGTTTAATAACACCATTGCTTATGCCACCTTTACCTATTTTTACGGGTACTTGCAGCTTATAAAAAGTACTTACCTTACCCTGTTTGGCTTCGGCAATTACTAAATGAAATGTGTTTGTTCCTAAATCAATTATTGCTTTCAACAGGAATTAGTTTTGTGCAATATAAAAATTGTATCAAATAAATAGCTATGAGAATTTGTGTAATGGGTTAATAATTTTAAAATAACCAATGTTTACTTTATAAACATCCATTTTATTAATTAATAGATTTTAGGAGTAATCGATTAAAAACAAACACTTTTTAAACAAATGTGTTTTAAGAATATGAATAAATTTACTGAAGCAGAAGTTGTTAGAATTATTGAAATGGCTTGGGAAGACAGGACCTCATTCGATGCCATAAAACTTCAATTTGGCATACCCGAAGCAGCGGTAATTAAGTTGATGCGAAACCAGCTAAAACCAAGCAGTTGGCGCTTGTGGCGAAAAAGAGTTAACCAAGGTATATCGCAAAAACATGCTAAAAAACGTAATCCAGAAATAGATCGATTTAAATGCACACTGCAACGACAAATTACTTTAAATAAAATAAGTAAACGATGAGAGGTGTTAAGAAAGAAAATCTACCAGAAAAAATTTGTTTAACCTGTAAAAGACCATTTGCATGGCGCAAAAAATGGGAAAAAGTATGGCATGATGTTAAATATTGCAGCGATATATGTAGGCAACAAAAACATTACCCCACTTCAACATATATATCAGGTAAATTACGGCCTAAGCCATCATAATCTAGCCCATATCCTAATACAAATTTAGGCTCAATTTCAAACCCAACATAGTCGGGCACAATATCAAACAATAATGCTTTAGGCTTAAACAATAAAGTAAGCACTTTTACCGAAGCTGGATTTTTTTGTTGCAACTGATTTATCACATATTGCATACTTAAACCAGTATCAATAATATCCTCAATAATAATCACATTCCTACCTTCAACTTGTTCGTTAAAGCCAATTAGTTCACTAATTTTATTTGTGGTTGATGTGCCCTGATAGCTCGAAATTTTAGCAAATGAAATTTCACTTTGTATGGTAATTTTTCTAAATAAATCGGCAGCCAAAATAAATGCGCCATTAAGCACAGCCAAAAATAATGGATTTTTACCTTCGTATTCAGCACAAATTTGATAGGCAATTGCAGTTAATCGCTCATTTATTTGCTTTTCTGTAATAAAAGGTTCAAAATTTCGCTGATGTATTTTGATGATTGACATTATTGTTGTTTACTTGTGTTGGTTTTCAAATATACGTAGATGGATAATAATTTCGAATGTAATTTATGTGGGTCAAAAAAAGCAAGTAAAGTACCATTTAGGTATTTGTTTAAACAAAACTACTTGTGGTTATATCAATGTGATGAATGTAAATTGCGCTCAATTTGGCCTCGACCAAGCGATAAAGAAATAGAAGAAATGTATGCTTCTGATTATTTTACAGAGGCTGATAGTGCAACACACCACATGGATTCTGATTATTTGGCATTGCTAAATAATGGCGATTATGCAGATGGAATTGAAAACATGAAGCGCTATTGCCAACGTGGAAATATTTTAGAAATTGGTTGCGCGACAGGTAATTTTTTAAATGCGCTAAACAAAGTTGGCTATACGGTAAAAGGAATTGAGCTTTCATCGTTTGCGGTAGATTATGCTAAGAAAAATTTTGGGTTAAATTTAATTAACAAGCCTTTTGATTTTAGTTTACTAAACAACGAAGTTTTTGAGAACGAGTTTGATGTAATAATTATGGGTGATGTGCTTGAACATTTTACTAACCCTACCGAAGCCATGCAGCTGGCACATAAAATATTAAAACCTGGTGGTGTAGCTTTTATTCATTTGCCGGGCTCTTTAAATTTATTGTCGGGCAAGTTGGCTTTTGCTATTTATAAGTTAATGGGTAAACAAAAAACAATGACTATCCCACCCTATCACTTAACGGAGTTTACTGGCGATAGTATAAAGTTGATGTGTAATAAAACTGGCTTTAGTAAAGTAATTATAAAGCATGATATTAAGCATCCATCAACCATACCTTTACGCGGAACATTTATTGAAAACTTTGTAAAAAAAGGACTGCAATATCCCAACTATTATTTAACAAAATGGTTCGGTATTTCGGGTGATAGAATTAATGTAGAAGCTTATAAATAAAAGAGGATGCGCATAATATCGGTTATATCATATCCATTTTTACCTGCAACAACTGGAGGAGAAATTTGCACTGCTGGCTTACTTAACGAGTTATCAAAAAACAATGATGTAACGGCATTTACTGTAGAACCATACAAACAAGGATACGAACACCAAACCGGCAATACAAAAATGATGTATGCCATGCCTTTTAAAAGTAGTAGGTATTATAATTTTGGGTTAATAAGCAAACTAAAAAAAATAATACTTGAGCAAAAAGCAGATTGGGTTTTGTTTGAACAACCTTGGTTTGGATGGCTTATACTTTGGTTACGCCTAACTACTAAAAATAAGTTGGCCATACGTAGCCACAACATAGAGTATTTGCGTTTTAAAAGTATGGGCAAATGGTTTTGGCAAATGTTATATATCTACGAAAAATTTACTTATAAATTGGCACATTTGGTGTTTTTTTTAAGTGAGGCTGATAGGCAAAAAGCCATTTACGAATTTGATTTAAATCCTGAGAAAACATTACTTACACCTTATGGAGTAAATGATATTGAAATACCCAAAAAGGCATCAATCCAACAAATAAACGACCTAAGAAATAGTTTAGAAATTGCACCAAACGAAAAAATGATTTTGTTTTTTTCGACACTAAGTTACGCCCCAAACTATGATGCAGTAAATTTTATTTTGGAGGAGATTTATCCGCGATTAAAACAACATCAAACACCCTTTAAAATAATTATTTGTGGTAAAGGATTGCAGTCTCAAATAGCAGAAAAAATAACAAACTACTCGCATATAAAATACCTAGGTTTTGTAGATGATATTAACCTTTATATTGATGCAGCAGATATTATGCTAAACCCAATACTTAGTGGTGGTGGCGTAAAAACCAAGGCTATTGATACTTTAGCCAGAAACCAACGTGTAATATCAACCCAAAATGGTGCTGAAGGGATTGATGTAAACGTATGTGGTACTAACTTAATTATTACTGCTGATAAGAATTGGGATGCATTTACTGCTGCTATTATTCAACACATCAATCAACCCAAACAACTGCCAAATACCTTTTACCAAAAGTATAGCTGGACTAATATTGTAAGCACATTGGTTAGCAAATTAAATCAACGTTTGTAGGTAGTAAATTAATGCTAATTGAAATTACAAATTGGTACTTACACCGCCCAAAAAAGTATTACCAACAAAAATAAAAAGGTGAACATCACCACAAATTTAAACCTACCGTGCAAATGCAAAATGTAAAATTATTTTTTGCTTTATTGGGGTTGATGATGACCCAAAAAAGTAATGCGCAATACAAAATTGAGGTGTTAGACTCAAACACATTTTTATTGGGTGAAGGTGTAGTTTTAAGCAAAACTAGCTTTAGGGGATTAAGTGTAGTTGATGATAAAACAATATGGGTAAGCGGAAGTAACGGAACTTTTGCACGCAGTACTGATGGAGGTAAAACATTTAATTATACCCAACTTAAAGGCTACACCAAAAGCGATTTTAGAGACATTGAAGCCTTTGATGCTAAACGAGCCATAATGATGAGCAGTGGCACACCTGCTTATATTTTAAAAACAAATGATGGCGGATTAACTTGGAAAGAAGTATATAAAAATACAGACAGTGCTTACTTTTTAGATGCGATGGATTTTTGGGATGAAAAACGCGGCATGATGATAGGCGACCCAATCAACAACCATTTTGTAGTGCTACAAACCAATGATGGTGGCGAAAATTGGTACGAATTAGATACCACCAAAACACCAATTGCAATGGATGGTGAAGCTGTATTTGCTGCCAGCGGAACAAGTTTGAGATGTTGGGGAAAAGATTACTGGGGTTTTGTTCATAATTCAATCAAATCGCGTTCTCATTTATGTGTGATGAAAGATAATGGAGAATTATTTAAATACAATTCAAAACCGTCTTTAGACATAGCAACAGGAAGTAATAGTAAAGGACCATTTTCATTTGTTCGATTTATCGATGGATTTGCGATTGTTGGAGGTGATTACATGATGGATAAAGACACAAACAATACATTTGAATTTGTTGCGGAAATCCCATTTCCAGAATGGCAATATTCACAAAATGAATGTTTCGGATATCGGTCTTGTATTGAAACTTTTCAGCAGAAAAACTTAATTGCATGTGGCACATCGGGTGTTGATGTTTTTAATCGTCCTTTATGGAAAAATATCTCCTCTCAATCCTTTCACGTGGTGCGCAAAGCTAAAAAAGGGAAAGCGGTATTTTTAGCAGGACCAAAAGGTAAAATAGGGAAATTAATATATTAACCAAATGCAAAAAGCGGCACAAAAGGCCTAAGCCAAATGTACCGCGGTTAAAAAAAAACAAACTTATTTTTAATACTTTATAATCACAAATTCTGTGTTACGTTGTAATTGGTATTCAACTTCTGTACAACTAGTTAGTGCATTACCTTCGCAAGCACAAGTTGATGATACTTTAGTTTCGCCAAAACCTTTACCTGTAAGACGCTCTGGATTGGTAATTTTACGCTTAATATAAGTTACTGTACTAAGTGCCCTACGTTCAGACAAACGTTGGTTGTATCCCACACTTGCTCTGCAATCAGTATAAGATTTTAAAGCAACTACCATTTCAGGATACTCATTCATGATGATTATAATTTTATCCAACTCTTTACGTGCATCTTCTCTTATGTTTGATTTATCCAAATCAAAATAAATGGTTTGTAGCTCTAAAACTTCCGCTAAATCGGCATTTACTTTTATTTTTTGAGCAATAGGAATTACTTTTTTGGTAAGTATAACATCTACTTTAGTAACCTCAGTTTTATTGTATGTGCTTACCTTTACTTCACCATTAATAAAATTAATTTTGCTACCTACAAGTTTAAGGTCTTTATCCTTATCTACATAAAAAGTAAACGCACCATTTATTGGGGTAATAATACTATCAAGAACATTATTTTGTTCGTCATAAAGTACTACTGCTGTTGAAGGAATAACCTTACCATTTGTTTCTTTTGCAAAACCTTCAATTTTTTTACGAATATCAAATCCTTTTAAAATATCAAAAGCGTATAAATCATCATCGCCTGATCCACCTGGTCTGTTTGATGAAAAATAACCTTTAGTCATGGTGCTGTTTAATGCTGCTCCAAAATCATCATACCTAGAATTTAATGGATAACCAGCGTTAAAAATTTTACCAAAACCTGCACCTTTTAATTCGCAAACAAATATATCTAAACCACCTAAGCCAAACCTACCATTTGAAGAGAATAATAAAATTTGTTTTTTCTCTAAAATAAACGGAAACAACTCGTCTCCTTCGGTATTAATTAAGTTACCTAAATTTTCTGGTTTGCTCCATTTTCCGTAAGCATCTTGGGTACTTTTATAAATATCAGCACCACCAAAACCACCAGGCATGTTACTTGTAAAGTACATTGTTTTTCCATCAGCAGTTAACGATGGATGGCCGTTAGAATAATTTACATCGTTATATGCAAACGGAATTGGCTCTTGCCAAGTACCATTTTTAATTGTACTAAATGCCAATTGTAATTCTACTTTACGGTCAGCCGACTTATCATCATAATTATTACGCGTAAATACAATAAAAGAATCGTTGTTACTAAAACAAACTGGGCCATCATGCATTCTTCCGTTTAATACACTGCTTAAACTTTTTATTTTTTTAAGTTGATTTCCGTCAATCTCACCCATATAAATATCAAGGTAAGGCTTACGATGCCAATTATCTTTGTGCATAATAAATCCTGGAGTAGCACGAGAAGAAATATACACCAATTGATCTTTATAATAAGCAGGACCAAAATCAGGACCATCTGTATTAATCTCAAGATGTGTTAGACGATATCTTCCTTCATCATTTTGAAGTGATGTTAAAGTACCTTTACCCGCCAAGTAACTTTGGGCACGTAAATCTTCAGGTTTTGCATTTGCAAATTTATCCATTGCTAAATCAGACTCGTTATACTTGCCATTTGCTTTAAGCGCAACAGCATAGTTATAATGATCTTCGGGCATAACACCAGAAGGCTCTTGGGTTATTTGTAAATAAACAGCTTCTGCTTGCGTATTAGAATCTAAACTGCTGTAGCTTTTTGCTAAATTACGCTTTGCACCAATTGATAGTGGCGTAATTTTGTTGTATAATTTTATAGCCTTATCAAACGAGTAGTTAAAAACATACTTATCGGCTCTTATTTCTTTTACTGATTTTTCTTGAGCTTGAACTAAAAAGCTCATTGCAAAAAATAGTATAATGGGTGTAATTATTTTTTTCATGATACTATTATTTAGAAGTAACGAGGGTTGCTAATTTGTTTTTTATCGAAAAAGATGAAATCATATCTTAACACAATTTCATGGCTGCCTTGATTGTATTTAGCAGTGCTAAAACCATAAGACCAGTCGTAAGAATAGCCAATATGCAATTGCTCTGTAATATTTAAACCAACAAGAAGTCCAACGGCATCACCCGAACGAAACATTGCACCAAGCAATAATTTTCTTTGAATGATAAACGAGGCTGTAAGGTCTAATTGAATTGGAGCGCCTTCTACTACTTTAACTAAAGTGGTTGGTTTAAATTCAAGATTTTCACTCATTTTAAACACCTTGCCTGCAATAAAAAAGTAATGACGTTGGTCGCTACCATCCAGTATACTTCCTTTAGCACGTTTGTCTATAGAAAAACTATTTTGCAATAAATTAGGAACAGATATTCCAGCATAAAAACGCTCACGAGAGTAGTACAAACCAAAACCTGCATTAGGTAAAACAGCATTGTTAATATTGTTTTGAAAAGCAGGATCATTTTGTTGATCAATTGATAATGTATTTAGGTTTGCTTGAAATAGATTTACACCTAAACTTAAACCCATAGAAAGTTTTGCCTTTTTGGTTAATTTCATGCGGTAAGCAAAATCGCCTACCACACTACTATTATTTATAGGCCCAATTTTATCATTCATTACCGATAATCCTAAACCAATATGTTGGTTACGAAGAGGAGTATGCAGTGTGATAGATTGAGTGGTAGGCGCGCCACTTACGCCTATCCACTGTGAACGGTTTAAAGCCGTAATTGTTAAAGCATCTCTGCTACCGGCATAGGCCGGATTTACTACCAATGTATTATACATGTAATGGGTATACATTGGTGCCTGCTGTGCCCATGTAGCAGTTGTAATTATTGTTGCCAAAATCACAATCGTTAATTTTATAATTTTTTTCATCTTATTAATATTTTAAATGAGTAACTATTTAGTTTATCTGTTTAAGTAAATAGTTCCTTGAAGTACTTTAGAACCATCACCTAAATTTAGGATATAGAAATAGGTACCAATTGGCAATGCATCACCCATAACATTTACTCCTGAGTTGGATGTTCCATCCCACTTACTGATGTATGGTGAAGCGCTATATACCTCAACTCCCCAACGGTTATAGATAGTTATTGAATTATTAGGGAATTGGTTAATTCCACGTATAACAAACATATCATTTATACCATCACCATTTGGTGAAAAACCTTCTGGAATAAAGAAGTCTGTTAATGGACAATCTTTTACTTCTACAAAAGTTGATGCAGCTAATGATGAGCAACCTTGGTCGGTTAACACCACGCTATAGGTACCTTGATTAGCTAAAGAAGCATTGGTAATTGTTGCAGATGATAATGCCGATGTAAACCCGTTTGGACCAGTCCAACTATATGTTGCACCTGTATATACTTGGGTTGATAATTGGATTGTACCATCTAAACAAACTGGTGTGTTACTAGCTGCTGTAATTACTATTGGAGTACTTACCTTAAGTGTTACCTTAACAGATGTATCAGATACATTACAAGGATTACTTACCACTAAATAATAAGTTGATAGCGTATCAACAAAAGAAGTAGGATTAATGGTTAACTGCGAAGTGTTTGCTCCACTAATATTTGCACCATTTATTAACGCTACATTACCTTTATACCATTTGTATGATAATCCATTTCCGCTTGCTATTGCACTAAATGTAATGCTATCACCCACACAAGCCATTTTACTTATTGGCTCTGTAGTAATAACAGGAGTTGGATGTATCATTAAACTTACCATGATTGAGGTATCAGCACCAGAACAAGCACCAGTTACAATAACATTATATAATGAAGATGTATCTGAAATTAAAACTGGGTCGATAATTAATACCGAACTATCAGCACCTGCAATGTTTAATCCATTAACAAGATTAGTATTTCCGTTTCGCCATTGGTAAGTTAATCCATTGCCCAAGGCTATTACGTTAAAAGTTACACGACTACCCACACAACTCAATTTATTAGTTGGTTGAATATTTATAGTAGGTACATCATTTAACTTAAGTTGAGCAAACGCTGATGTATCGTTAGCACCACAAATTCCTGATACAATTACGTAATAATTTGAAGCCGTATCACTATATGATGTTGGGTTGATATTTAACACATCACTATTTGCACCAGAGATGTTTGCTCCGTTTATTAAAATGGTATTTCCTTTGTACCATTTGTAACTTAATCCGCTACCTGTAGCTACTACTGCAAAGCTTACACTATTGCCTACACAAACCACTTTATTAATAGGTTGGCCTGTAATATTAGGAGGAGTATTTACAGTTAGTTTTACCATTACCGAGGTATCACCACCTGGACAAGCACCAGTTACTATCACGTTATAATAAGAAGAAGAATCAGCAACCGCAATTGGATTGATACTTAACACTGAACTATCAGCTCCAGTTATTTTTAATCCATTAATCAAGTTCACATTTCCTTTACGCCATTGGTAGGTTAATCCACTACCTGTGGCTGCTACTGCAAAACTTACACTACTGCCTACACAACTTGTTTTATTAATTGGTTGAACAGTTATAGCTGTTGGAGTATTTACTTTAAGTTGAACAAAGTTTGAGGTATCATTTAAACCGCAACTTCCTTTTACAATTACATTATAGTCTAAAGCACTATCTGCAAGTGCAACTGGTTTAATAATTAGTACCGAACTATCAGCACCAGTTATCTTTAATCCATTAATTAAGTTTACATTTCCTTTACGCCATTGGTAGGTTAATGGGCTACCTAAAGCCGTAACTTTAAAGCTTACACTATCACCTACACAACTAATTTTACTGGTTGGTTGAAGTATAATTACAAGAGCAGTATTTAATTGAAGTTTAACAAAATTAGAGGTATCATTTACACCACAACTTCCACTTACAATTACATTATAGTTTGATGCAGTATCGGTAATAACGGTTGGATTAATAATTAACACTGAACTATCAGCTCCAGTTATTTTTAATCCATTAATTAAGTTTACATTTCCTTTACGCCATTGGTAAGTTAAATTTTTACCCGTTGCTTGTGTTACAAACTGAACGCTGTTACCAATACATACAACTTTATTTAAAGGTTGTAGTGTTATATTTGGAGGTGTTCCAATAAATAATGCAGCATAGTTAGAAGTGTCATTTGGACCTCTACCTGATACAATTACATTATAGTTTGATGAAGTATCTGAAATTAGTGAAGGAAATATAATTAACGTATCATTTGTAGCACCTTTAATACGTAAGTTATTTAATAAATTTACGTTTCCTTTACGCCATTGGTATGATAAAGAACTACCAGTAGCGGTTACAACAAAACGAACAGTATCGCCTAAGCAAATGGTATCATTCATTATATCAGCAGTAATTTCTGGTCCACAACCAGGAGGCATAATAGCGGTAATAGCAGCAGTAGTTAATGCGCCTGTAGTAGTAAGTGCTCTGCCATTAATTTTCGCTCCACTTGTAATATCCATAGCACCGCTATTACAAATAATAGTTCCGTTAAAAATAGCATTAGAAAGTATGCTAACAGCACCATTTACCATCCAGTAAACATTTTTAGCTTGTGTACCATTCATTAAAACTACACGAGAGTTTGCTAAGGCAGAAAATGCACCGTAACATTTAATTACAAAAGTTGCATTAGGATTACCCATTGCATTTAAAAATAAAGTATCGGTTAAAGTTGTTGCACCATTCATAATATAAGTATGTGGTGTTAATACTAAGTTTCTTCCAAACAAAGCAGGGTATAACAATAAAATATCTGGCGACATGCCATTAATTATATTATATGCAGTAAGTAAATCAGTAGCAGCTTGTGTGGTTGAGGTATCAGGAATAGTATGCACTTTACCTACTACCAATAAGGTATCAAAACCAGTTGTTGTTGTACTGTTTGAGCCAATATCTCCTACTACATTTGTAACACCAGTATTGCTTACTGGGCCAATTGATGAAAATAATGTATAACACATTAAACTACCAATTGCAGGTAGTGGCGGGCCAACTAACATAGGAATTCCACAGCCTAAAGGTGTGTAAATCATGGCACCATTAATATCAATGGCACCATTAAGTGCCAAAGCTCTACCTTCTAAAGTATCGCCTGCTAAAATATGTATAGCACCTGCATTTGCAACTATTGTTCCTTTTACTGATGATCCTGTATTCATTGTTACAGCACCTTCTACTTTCCAATAAACATTACAAGCCATTGCACCATTAATAAGTTTTACTTTTGTATTATTATTAAAAGCTAACGACCCTTGTACTTGAATAATAAATACTGCAGATGCATTATTTTGAGCATTTAAATACAAGGTTTGAGAAACCACACTTGCACTGGCTAACCTATGCACGCCTGCAGTAATGGTATCGCCTAACCCAAAAGGGCTGGCATGAAAAAATGTAGGTATTGCGACATTTAATTGTCCATACGCTATAATTAATGCGGCAGTACTTGAAGCGCTTGAAGTATCTTGATCATGCATGTTTCCATTAACATTACCAAACGCTGTACTTCCGCCAGAGTTAGATCCAACATCACCAGTAACCTGCGAAAGGCCTGTGTTGGTAATTGCACCTACGGTAGTAAAGAGTGCAAAATTGTTGCTTGTTCCCAATGTTATTTGCTGGGCAAATAAATAATTGGGAAGTAACAATAGTATAAAGCTAGTTATACTTAATAGTAAAATATTTTTCATAAATTATTGTTTAATTGAGAGAAAAATTATGATGAATTAATAATCAACTCATCACTTTATGCAGCTATTCTCAACTTATGCATAAAGCAGGTACCTTTTTTAATTTGGGGTATTGGGTGGTGCTATTTATTGCTAAATATAGATGCACCTATCTGTTAAGTAAATAATAAATTGAACAACCAAAATAACTGCTCAAGCGGAGTATAAAATGACACTTATATTCCTTGAACAAAGGTGTAGTAATATGGCATTAGAAGCATTACACAAATAAAAATAAACCTTACATAAATCACATATTAATATTACAAACCACTCCAAGTGGCTTGTAAAAACAGTGAACATAAGAAATTGATAAAATGATTGATTAAGAGTAATTAACAATAGCCCAAAAATTTTAGGCAAAAAAAAAACATCCCATAAATGAAATGTTCTTACAAAATATTATTAACGATTAATGATAATAACGAAGTACAAATGTTAGGCAAACTTTTTTACCGGTTAATCTACATTGGTTAAACGACTCAACATACATTCCTTCATCTAGCAAGGTGTTAATTTCTGGATATTCGATTAACTCAGACTTTGCCTTTTTTTTATTGGCAGTAAGTAAAATTGAAACTACTTTTTGTTTTTGGTTTGATTCATTCATAACAGTTTAGATTTATAATACGGGTAAAAATTATTTAATCACGCGAATCGAGAAATGATTGCCTAAGTATTTCCATCTTTCTATTAAACTCTCGTTTAAAAGCTGCCCAGTTGGTATTTCCATCTGCACGGTAGTTTACCACACTTTCTTTTAATTCGGCATTTTGAGTTTTTAAAGCTTCTACTTTTTTAATATAAGCTTCGGTTGCAGCCTTTTCTTTTGCTATCTTATCTATTTTTAAAGCTTCGATGGTTTGATTGTTCTCTTCAATCCTTAAAAATGATTCCTTTTTAAACTGATTATACTCTGCAATAGAATCGAGTTTGGCTTGCTTTAAATTAGCTTTTGCAATTGCAATATCCTGGCGGGCAGTTTTTAATTTCTCCTTTGTATTTTGTGCCTGCACCGACAAAACCAATGCAGTAATAGCAATAATAAATGAAATACTTTTTTTCATATTGATTTGATCAATTAACCCAATTTATTGATATCACGAGGTTTTCAATTCGAATTAATTTTTTTGAAAACTAATCGAACATCTATATTTTTTCTGATTAATAATTCCTAGTCAACATCGATAAAACCAAACAGAAGTATGAGCCTACATAACTATTGTACTAAACATATTTAGCTAACTAGTAGTATTGTTTAACTCCGGAAAAGTGAAGTGATATGCAGTTAAAGTTTCGACAATGCTGTTTAAAATAAAATAGTTTTTATACCATTTTTTATCAGATGGCACAATTACCCAAGGCAAGTCTTTTGATTGGTTATCGAAAATAAATTGATAAGCATTTAAATACTTATGGTGTTTTTCTATATCCAACAAATCATTTGGATTAAACTTCCATTGTTTATTAGGATTTTCTTTTCGTTTAGTAAGTCTTCTATACTGCTCGTCTTGCGAAACGTGAAGAAAAAATTTCATCACAATGGTATTGGCATTAACTAAGCCTTTTTCAAAAACAGTAATTTCTTCGCAACGTTCTTTCAGCGCTTTTTTATCTAAGGTAGATTTTACCATCGGTATTAACACATCTTCATATTGCGAACGGTTAAAAATTTGCATCATTCCTAATTGTGGGCAAGCCTTGCTAATTCGCCACAAAAAATGATGGTTACGTTCAATTTCAGTAGGCTCCTTAAAAGAAGTAACATTACAACCTGCTGGGTTTACACCTGTAAACACTTGTTTAATCGCACCATCTTTACCCGATGTATCCATCCCTTGCAAAATAATTAATACCGAAAAGGCATGCTGCGCATATAACCTTTCTTGAATATTAGAAAGCTGCTTAAGTAATTCAGGCAACTTTTCAACAATCGTTTTTTTATCAATTTCTTCTGAAGGGATTGTAGATATATCGGATAAATGCATGTTGCGACTTATTAATTAACCCTAATTAATTTTTTTTGTTACCTTCAATTTTAGCCAATTCATCGTCCATACGAACATGTAAATTGTGCTTAATACTTGCAACCTCTTCTTTAACGTCATCCATTAAATCTTCAAATTTATCTTGAATAGCATCCGACAAATGAGAACCTTTAGACATAATACGTTTTCTTGTTTTACTACCTTTGTGTGGGGCAAATAAAATACCTAATGCTCCACCAATAGCAGCACCTAATAATACTCCGCCAATAACTTTAACCGAATCTGAATTTTTCATAATATAATTGTTTTGATATTAAATTTTATAATTGTCTTTTTCTATAATGCTTGTTTATTTTTGGATAAACAAAACCTAAAAATGCATCCTAAACTAATTGGTATTTTTAACGGTAATATTTTTAAGTGCCTGTCCTAAATTATCCATATCGTTATTAAATTCAGTTTTAAAAGCAGCCCATTTATCTTTTCCGTTTTCTTGATATAAGTCTATTTTTTTACGCATGTCAATATTACGTTGCTCCAATTCATCAATAATTTTTTGATCTGCTTTTTGTAATGGTTTGTTACTAATTTTTAGGTGAGATTTGTAAGCAGCAATAGCAACTTCATTAGCTTCAATCCTCGCATCCGACTCTGCTTTAAAAGCCATATAATCGTTAACTGAATCTGCTTTTTCTTGCCGTAATTCTACTTTAGCTTCTTTCAAATCTTGTTTCGCATTTTCTACTTTGGTTTCTGGCGAATTACATCCGTATACAAAAGCAAATATGGCTGTTATAATTAGTACTGGGTTTTTCATTTTTATTGATAAAGGTTAATATGAGTTAATGTATAAAAGTTCCGCTTCTGATTTTCCCATCTTCCATTCAAGCTCTGCAAGTAAATTATCAGAAGCGTTGGTGGCTTTTAATAAATCGCAAGCAGGTATAACCTCAATTTGAGTGTTCAACCAACTTAAGCTTTCACGCCACCAGTTTTTAAGGTGTTGCAAGTAATCTTGTTTAAAAAAAAGGAAATTATACAGGCGAATTATCATATACAAAGGTGATAACTTATGCAGTAATAAAAGTTACACAACCTTTATTTATAGTTACATTAATCACACATAACCAAACTATTTAAGTATTTGTATTTTTGAAAACTTGTGGTAAAAACCATCTACCAATTAATCAGCAGTCATAAGCTCTCGTTCAAAATAAACCAAATCCTTGTGGGCTGGGTCGGCTAACAGCTTGCAGTAATATATGCCATCAACATACCTTCTAATAAATAGTTTTTCTGATAAATTATTTTTTGCTTGTACAGTGGTTCCTACAACAAAAAAATTATTGTTATTGTTGTAATCTCTCATATATCGTAACCACTTTTTATAACAGTAAACATCATCTTAGATCGACCACTTGCTTTTATAATATTTGGTATGTGGGCGGGTAGTATAATACCTTCGCCTAAGTTTAGTTGATGCGAGTTATTTTCAATAATAACTTCTGCTTGCCCCTCTATTATTTGCACTAAAGTATCAAAAGGCGATATTTTTTCTTTTAGTATTTCTCCTCTATCAAAAGACATTACCCGAACATTACCTGTATGTTTTTTGATTATTAACTTACATTGAACCGAATTTGGAATGTAATCAATCATCTTGGCAATATTAATTGCCTTCGATTTTTCTACTTCTAAATTATCATCTCTTTCCATGTATTTTCCAACCAAGTTTTAATAACTTAAATCATATTACAATCTTAGGCTTAATAAACGTTAGGCTAGTTACACATGTAGTTTAATAAGTTACATTAATCACAGATGAGAAGAAACCATAACTGTTAATCTTTAATCAACCCATTACTAATAACTTCCTAGGTATCTTCCAAGTTTTCGTTACGTTTTTGTTGTAGTTGCTTATAAAAAGAAGGTGTAAGACCAGTAATTTTTTTAAATTGGTTAGATAAGTGGGCCACACTGCTGTAATGCATTTTGTATGATATTTCAGTAAGGTTAAGCTCGTCATACAAAATAAGTTCTTTTACCTTTTCTATTTTTTGAACAATGATGTATTGCTGTAAGGTAATGCCCTTTACTTCCGAAAAAACATTTGCCAAATAGGTGTAATCGTAATTTAATTTTTCGCTTATATAGTCTGAATAGTTCTCTTTAGGCAATTCATCAGCATAATGAATCATTTCAGTAATTACATTTCTTATTCTTTCAATTAAAATGGCCCTTTTATCGTCCATTAACTCCAAACCCGACTTTAATAAATTTATTTTTAGTTGTTCGCGTTGGCTTACCGTTATTTCTTCTAAAATCTCAGCCATACCTAAATCAACTACCACATATTTTAACCCCAGCCTTTTCAACTCTTCCATCACCATCATTTTGCAACGAAGGCTCACCATGTATTTGATATAAAGTTTCATTTGTTTTGAATAGTCAAATATTTTTTTTGCAGTATTTAAGTCCTAAACATGTTAAGTAAAAGTGTTTAGTTCAAACCAAATTTCCGAGAAATGTGTTATAAATTATAGTAATAAAAATATCCGGATTTGGATTCGAGGAAAAAAAGAAACCTTGTTGCAGTTTCTTTTATGTTTGATCAAACTATCATAGTGAGTGTTGGTATCAAAGTGTGAATAAAGTCATCCACAATCTGTTTTGTTTGGTAAAGTTGTATTAAAATACTGATATAACCTAACTATTTATAAAACTGACAGCTACATGCAGCTAAGTTTAAAAACAAATTGTAAATGATAACTTATTAAAAAATCAACCCATAATAGTTAACTAACAAAAAAACGAAGCGAAATTCAGCTTAACTTACTGTTTAAGAATGCCTCAAGCCCATTAACCAATTTACATTTAAACTAAAGTTACCGGCAATTACAAAAACACAAATAAATTTATGTGTATGGATTAGTTGATAAATGTTTTATTACTAGAAGTGTCTTTTTACTGCATCAGCAATTTTTGTGGCAGGTAATTCTTCCATACAACTTATGCCATCTAAGCAACTGCCACGGTAAAAACATTTACAAGTTTTATCAGGACCAACAATTTCGCCTTTGCCAAATAAATCAAATTCGTAAGGGTTAAAAATATTGTTCATCAATACAATTTTTTTGCCTAATGCAAGTGTTATGTGCATACCCATGGTAACTTGTGTAATTACCATTTCGCAATGGTTTACTAAGTTTATAAATTGGTCCAAACTAAAATAACCCAAATATAATGCACCGCTGCGTTGTTGTATTTCTTTATTACGCAAGTCTTCGGCTTCGCCACCTAACAATAAAATTTCGGCATCTGGATGTTGTATTTTTAATAATGCAACCAACTCAACCCATTTATCAATACTCCATAAACGTGTTGTCCATCGGCCACCGCAGCCAGTATTCATACCAATAATTTTTTTGCCTTTGGGTAAATTCCAAGTGTAACCTTTATCATCATGGGTATCCATTAAGTAAGGTTCGCCTTGATGGGTTCTGTCACAAATTTCAAATATTTCTTGTAGGTAACTTTTGGTATTGGCCTTACTCACATCATCAAACATACCAGTAGCAAATTTATGTACGGCTAAATCATTCATTGGTTGAATTTCATTATCCTTTAACACATAACCATACTTTTCTTTGGCATCTACAATTTTTAATAATGCACCCGCTTCTTTTTCTTTATCAAGGTTTATAGCAATATCCCAACTGCTATTTTGCACATACAATATACTGTTGTAATCCCATTTTAGCACTTCATCAATTTGTGTGGTTGGTAAAATGTCAGGCGTCCAAGTAAGCCACGTAATTTTACAATCAGGATATTCTTTTTTAAACCTAACCACTAAAGGAGTTGTTCTTATTACATCGCCAATTGCACCCAGTTTAATAATTAAAATGCGTTTGGTTACCGCTTTAAATGCAGGGCAATTATCACAATGGTATCCAAATTCTTTATGAGGTTTGCAAGGAATGTGTCCTTTATAATGCGAACAGTTTGGTTTAAAAATCATCTTATATGCGCTTGGCTTAAACGCAAGTATAAGTACAAGCGGTAAAAACACCAAATAAGTAGGCAAAGTATATAGGCATTTTGTCAGTTTAGGTAACTTTGGAAAGCAATTTGTATATTGCAACAACTCAATTAACACATCAACATGAAAAAAGGTACGATTATTTTATTAGCAGTAGCAGGTTTATTTATGCTACTTATTTTTAATGGTTGCGGCAGTTACAATAGTATGGTAACTAAACAAGAAGCCACCACATCTGCATGGGCACAGGTTGAAAACGTGTACCAAAGACGTGCAGACTTAATTCCTAATTTGGTAAGTACTGTAAAAGGTGTGGCCAATTTTGAGCAAAAAACATTAACAGATGTAATTAATGCACGTGCCAGTGCTTCATCAATAAAAGTTGATGCAAGTAAATTATCACCAGAGCAAATTCAAAAGTTTCAATCATCGCAAGGTGAGTTAAGCCAAGCATTGGGTCGTTTAATGGTAGTAGCCGAGCAGTATCCTCAACTTAAAGCAACACAAAACTTTTTAGAGCTTCAATCACAATTAGAAGGAACTGAAAACCGTATTGCAGTAGAGCGTCAGAAATTTAACGATATTGTTAAAGATTACAACACCTACATCCGTAAGTTTCCTCAGGTAATTTATAGCGGCATATTTGGGTTTGATAAAAAAGGATATTTTGAAGCTGATAAAGGAGCAGATAAAGCACCAAAAGTAGACTTCGAATAAACTACATTTACCAGTATAATTTTAAGCCACAAATACAGTATTTTTATGCTGTGTTTGTGGCATATTTTATTAATTAATACAATGGCAGACACTTTTTTTACAGAAGCACAACAACAGCAAATTGTTGAAGCAATTAGATTAGCCGAGTTAAATACCAGTGGCGAAATTAGGGTACACCTAGAAGCCAAATGTGCTGGTGATGCATACGAAAGAGCAACACAAGTATTTGGAGAACTGGGTATGCATGCCACCGAACTTAAAAATGGGGTATTATTTTATTTGGCTTATGCTGATAAAAAATTTGCCATAGTTGGCGATAAAGGAATTCACGAAAAAGTATCGCAACAATTTTGGGACGAAGAAAACGCTTTATTATTATCGCATTTTAAGCAACAAAAATTTGCTGAAGGTTTATGTTTGGCAATTGAACAAGCTGGCGAAAAATTAAAGTATCATTTTGCTTACCAAAGTGATGATGTAAATGAATTAAGTAACGAAATATCGTTTGGGAATACTGGAGGTAATAATGAATAAACTTAAACAACTTACCCCTACTCCATTTTATGCATCAACTGTTTTAAAAAAGCTATGCATTTTAACCCTAATTACATTTAGCACACTAACTATTTTTGCAAAAGATATTCCTGCAAAACCTAACCAATTGGTTAATGATTATACCAATACTTTAAGCAGTGGCGAATTAAATAGTTTAGAAAATAAACTTCGTGCATACCAAGATAGTACTTCAACCCAAATAGTAGTAGTTATTGAGCAAAGTTTAGATGGCGATGATTTATTTGATTATTGCCAACGCTTAGCAGAAAGTTGGGGTATTGGCCAAAAAGGTAAAAACAATGGTGTTTTATTATACATTGCTTTAGCTGATAGAAAAGCAAGAATACATACTGGATACGGTATGGAAGCCACCATTACAGATGCAATAAGCACACGTATACGCACCCAACAAATGAACCCAGCTTTTAAACAAGGACAATATTATGTTGGTATTGATGCTGCAACAACATCAATAATGCAAGCTGCCTCTGGCGAATTTGTTAATGATGACCAAGGTAATTCTGGAGAAAAGAAACCACCATTAATAGTAATATTTGTTATCATCATTATTGTGCTAATTTTATTTAGCCGTGGTGGTGGTGGCGGAAAAGGAAACCGTAGCCGTGGTGGCTTTGGTGGACCAGTATTTTGGGGAGGAACATTAGGCAGTGGTGGATTTTCTGGCGGTGGTGGCGGTGGTGGATTTGGTGGATTTGGTGGTGGTGGATTTGGCGGAGG
>JAUCCO010000013.1:0-41779 GCA_034676125.1 Bacteroidia bacterium | reverse complement strand
CCATGAACAAACTAATTAAAACGTTTGAAAAAGAATTTGGTGCTGTGTTAAGGGGGTAATTAGTTAAGGTTATTTCAGTTTTTATAACTCCTTAATATACCATTCGCTAAGCTATTATTGGCTTTGTATAATGTTATTTTATACCACTACGTTTTAGTGTACGCATTGCAAAAATTAAACTTACAAGCATAAAAATTGCCCCAGCCAAAAATGGTGCTCCCGGAAAATAAACGGCTGTAGTTGGCGCAGTGTATCTAGAAAAAAGATTGGTCATTAATGGCGGACCGATAATAGATGTTACACTAATTAAACTGGCTAAGGCACCTTGCAATTCTCCTTGTTCATTAGCTTCTACTTGGTTGCTCATTAAACCTTGTAATGCAGGACCAGCAATTCCACCTAAACAATAGGGTACTAAAAAAGCAAACATTAACCAACCTTGATTGGCAAAAGCAAATAAAGCTAAACCTATAGTATAAAACGCTAGCCCGATATAAACAGATTTTTTAGGCCCAAAAAACGGTGTGGTATAACGTATTAAAAAGCCTTGTACAAAAGCAACCAAAAGCCCAACAACGCCTAATGAGTAACCAACCATTTTTTCATCCCACTTAAATTTTTCCATGGTAAAATAACTCCATGTACTTTGCACAGAATGGGCGGCAATATAAATACATACCAACGAAACCACTAAACCAGAAATTACAGGATATTTTCGTAAATGCATTAACGAGCCTATTGGGTTAGCACGTTTCCAATCAAATGGTCGTCTGTTTTCTTTGCTCAACGATTCTGGCAATACAAAATAACCATATAAAAAATTTATCAAGGTAAATGCAGCTGCTGCATAAAACGGCACACGCGAACCAAACTGTCCTAACAAACCACCAATAACAGGCCCAATTATAAAACCTAAACCAAATGCCGCACCAATAATTCCAAAGTTTTGAGCACGCTTTTCGGGAGTACTCACATCAGCAATATAGGCACTTGCAGTAGTTTGACTTGCACCTGTAATTCCTGCAATAATTCTTCCTACAAATAACCAACCAATAGTAGGTGCAAGGGCTATCAAAATATAATTTAAACCAAAGCCCAAAAGTGATATTAATATTACTGGTCGCCTACCAAACTTATCACTTAAACCACCAAATATTGGAGAGAAAGTAAATTGCATAACTGCAAATGAAAACATTAACCAACCGCCATACACAGAAGCTTCGCTCATTCCGCCTCCGGTTAACTCCATAATTAATTTTGGCACTACAGGAATAATAATTCCAAATCCAATTACATCAATTAATAAGGTAACAAAAATAAAACCTAAGGCAGGCTTTCTAGCAGTCATAAATTTAAAAATAAGGGGAGCAATATACTAACCTACAATCAATTTTGATTTAATGTACCAAAAAAAATCATGACGGTGGTCATAATAATTCTAACTAAACAAGTGGAGCTTTTTCGAAAAATTAGAACAACCGCTTTAAAAAGTGGACAAGAATCTTCTAATATCTGAATGTTTAAACATAAAAAAAGCTGTTTCTTTTTTACAAGAAACAGCTTCAAAGTAATTTTAAATACTATATTTAATTAGCCGCTTTTAATTTTTTAGCAGCCTCTAAAATCCTAGGTAACACTTCAAATGCATCACCAACAATACCGTAATCGGCAGCTTTAAAAAATGGAGCTTCGGCATCTTTGTTTATTACAACAATTACCTTGCTAGAGCTAACACCAGCTAAATGCTGAATTGCGCCACTAATACCTACAGCAATGTACAAATTTGGTTTGATGGTAATACCAGTTTGTCCAACATGCTCATTGTGTGGTCTCCAATCCATATCACTAACTGGTTTTGAACATGCAGTAGCGGCACCCAATACACTAGCTAACTCTTCTATAATGCCCCAGTTTTCTGGACCTTTCATTCCTCGGCCAGCACTTACAACTATTTCTGCTTCTGTTAATGGAATTTTACCAGTAACACGAGAAATTTCAATAGCGTTTGAAATAAAATCTGCATCACTTAATCCTCCATCGTTTGAAGAAACTTGAGCTGTTTTACCAAATGTTTTTACATCAAAAGTATTAGGTGTTATAGCCAATACTTTTACTGGTGTAGTTAAATTTACATCAGCAAATGCTTTACCACTAAATACGGTTTTGCGTACAACAAAACCATTGCTGGTATTTGGCACTGTAATTACACCTGCTGCAATACCTGCTTTTAACTTAGCAGCCACACGGCCTGCAATTGCTTTACCACTGTATGTGTTTGATATTACAACAACAGTTGCAGCCTCAGCAGTAGCAACAGTTGCAAATGCTTTGGCATAAGCCTCTGCATTAAATGTACTTAATTTATCGCTTTTTACAGCTACTACTTTATCAGCACCATAGTTACCTAATTCGGCTAATTTAGCATCATCAACATTACCAATACAAACAGCAATACATGATACACCATTGCTTTGGGCAATACCTGCTGCATATGAAACTGCTTCGAAAGTTGATTTTTTAAAATTACCGTCTATGCTTTCTGCGTATACTAAAATCATAATTTTTAAATGTTAAGGTTAGATTACTTTGGCTTCGTTATGTAATAAATCAATAAGCAGTTCTGCTTGATCGGCTGGAATTAATTTAACACCACCTTTTGCTACTGGCAATTCAAAACCAATAGTTGCTGATGTTTTTATATCTCCGCTAGCATCAACCACTTTTAAAGGCTTAGTACGTGCTGCCATAATACCACGCATGTTTGGAATACGTGGTTCGGTTAAATCTTTTTGTGCACTGGCCAACATTGGCAACTTGCAACTTATTTTTTCTTTACCACCGTCAATATCACGTTCCATGGTTGCAACACCATTTCCAACTTCAATTGATGTGATTACATTTACTGAAGGAATGTTTAACATCTCTGCTAATAAACCTCCTACTAAACCACCATTATAATCAATCGACTCGCGACCGGTTAAAATCAAATCAAAGTTTTCTGGTTTTGCAAAGGCGGCAATTTGTTCGGCTACAAAATAAGCATCTGTAGGCTCGGCATTAATACGAACAGCATCTGTTGCTCCTATTGCTAATGCTTTACGAATACTTGGCTCAGCATCTGCTAACCCAACATTTATTGCAGTTACGGTACCTCCTTGTTTTTCTGTTATTTCTAATGCACGTGTTAGTGCTAATTCATCATAAGGATTAATGATAAATTGAACGCCCGCTGTATTAAACTTCGAGTTATTGTCGGTAAAAGTTACCTTCGTAGTTGTGTCGGGCACATTACTGATACAAACTAATATTTTCATATATATACTTAGCTAAAAAGAGCAGCAAAAGTAACCAAAAATTGCATCTAACAAATGTCAAATATCAGATTACAAAAATTAACTGAAATGCTTGAACAGCAACCAAATGACCCATTTTTAACCTACGCAATAGCTATGGAGTATTTGGGCATGAGTGATTTACACAGAGCCGAACAGCAATTTAAAGCAGTATTATTAATAGACCCAAGCCACCTTGCTGCACACTACCAACTTGGTGTATTATTACCCAATTTAAACAAAGAGACAGAGGCTATTATTTTGCTTGAAAAGGGTTTAATACTTGCCCAACAAAAAGGTGATTTAAAAACTAAAAACGAATTTAGAAGTGCACTTGACGAGTTATTGTATTAACCATTTGTGATACTTTAAATACGGTTGCAGAAGCTACTAAATAGCTTAACTTTTAGTTTAACAACAACAACTTGTATTGAGGCGTATGCTCTTTGGTAATTTTAACACCAGGCGATGGAAGATGAATTAAATTGACCACATTTTTTATGGCTGTAAGTCCTTTTGATTTAGTTTTTATAGCACCTAAATTAATATCAATTCCAAGCACAAACTCACGTTTCATTTGCCCAATATTATATCCCTCAATGCTATATCCTCCGGCTAAATTAATTAACTCTGGCCATTTGCGACCAAGTGCACCTGGCAACAAATTATGCATATTAAAACTTAACCAATAAATATGATCATCGTAGTTACTACTTAGCCTGTATACAGGTTTGCGTGGATAATAACTAAGCTTAAAATTTATGTTTTTAAAAAATGGAACTTGCTGTTGCAATACACCATATCCAATGCCAATAAAATTTGCTGTTAAGTCGGGTACACTAAAACCATAAGGCGAAAATGCATCACCAATCTCAATACTTAATGCCCAAAAAGCTGGCAATGCTATACTGGTATACATACGTTGTTTGGGGGTAAAATCAGCCCAAGTCATGGCTTCATATATCGCATTAAAACATAAATACGAAACATAAGCATGACCTAATTTATCCATCCCAAAACTGTAGTTGTTAAAAACACCATCATGCTCAAAATGAAAACTATTAACGCTATCTGCCCACCACCACTGATACTCTACTAATGAACTTGAAGATTGCTGAACAACCAAGCCCGCAATAACTAAGTTTTTTTTAGTTAGCCATTTATTTACAAACGAATTGGAATCTACTTGTGCATACGAAGTGATAAAACTAAATAACAATAAAAAAGTGGTGATGCGTAGTTTCATAATTACAAATCAAAATACAACCCTAAGGTATTTATGTTACATTTTTGGTTATACAAAAAACCTCTTTCTTCATATCCACCCAAATAATTATAAGCCAAACGAATTGTTTTTAGCTGTTTTGGATTGACTTTTATACCCGCCTGAAATGCATATGTAGCACCAAAATCAAACTCTTGTCGCAACTTTACATCTGCTGCTAAATAAGTAATTAATGATGGCGATATTCGATAAATATTAACTTCTGTACCTAATTGTAACAATATTTTTTTTGACCAATTTCTGGCAATATTAGCCTCTCCTATTTTAAAGTTATGGAAATAATAAACACCTCCATATAGCAATATTTTTTGTTGTAATAATTTATGAATGCTTTGCAAATGGATGTAATCTTTTACGTAGTTTTTTTCGGCTATACCTATAGTAATAGCATCATCTGCTAAGTGCTGACTGGTATGACCAAAACCCGTGCGTAAATACCAATTTTTATTCATTTCTAAATCAGCAAAAAAATCAGCGAAAAAATCAACATTTAATACTTCACCCCTTTGCACATATCGCTTTAAAGTTAAAAAAGTAGAAGCTCCTGCACTTAATTGAATTGTTTTACCCAACAAGGTAATATTTGCCATTGGAAAGTAGGCTCCCATGCTGCCATAGTACTCTGAATTTTTTATTGATTTTTGAAGCATTAACCTATGCGAACGAGCGTCTGCGGTATATGTAGGCACAAATCTAGCAGGCAATAAGTCTACCTTTATAAACGTGTTTTTTTGTAAAGTGTCTTGTGCTTTAACACCCAAAACACTCGTCATCAAAACCAAAATAATTAATTTAAACCTCATGCCTAAGTGCAATATATAAGTAAATAGTAGTTTAACAAATATTGTAGTTGCAAATTGAGGTTATGACTTATTAAATAAGAATTATTGGTTACGAAAGCAAATCAATAATTTCATCAACATTAATTGTTTTGATAAAACTTTCTTCGTTGGTTATGATACTACTGGCCAACTCCTTTTTTTGTTGTTGTAAGGCAAGTATTTTTTCCTCCACAGTATCTTTAGTAATAAACTTATAAGTGAATACAGTTTTGGTTTGACCAATACGGTGCGAGCGATCTATTGCTTGTTGTTCTACCGCTGGATTCCACCATGGGTCGATGATAAAAACATAATCTGCCTGAGTTAAATTTAAGCCAACTCCACCTGCTTTAAGTGAAATTAAAAAGTAATTTACGGCTTCATCTGTTTGAAATTTATCAACTGCTTGTTGGCGTTGCTCATTCGTCATGCTGCCATCCAGGTAACAGTAATTCCAATTTTTATTATCAAAGTGTTTTTTATAGATATCGAGTTGTTTTACAAACTGCGAAAATATTAAAACCTTGTGGCCTTCTTGTTGAGCAGTTTCTGCACGTGCAATTAACTCATCAAATTTACCTGATTGGCCAGTGTATGTTGAATCAGTTAAAATAGGATGATTTGCTATTTGGCGCAACTTTGTTAATCCTTGTAAAATGGCAAATTGCGACTTATTTAACCCAAACTCTTTTATTGATTTTAGAATCTCGTTTCTATAGTGCGATTTAACCGTTTCATAAGCTTCTGCTTGTTCCTCCGTCATGTTGCTATACACCACTTGTTCAATTTTTTCAGGCAATTCGGTAGCTACTTGATCTTTGGTTCTGCGCAATACAAAAGGTTTAATAATTGCTTTTAGCTGCTGCATTTTATGCACATCTTTATTGCGCTCAATTGGTGTTACAAATCTTTCGGTAAAGCTTTTTAAGTTACCCACCAAACCTGGATTTATAAACGCAAGCTGACTCCATAATTCAGAAATACTGTTTTCAATTGGTGTACCCGTAAGTACTAATTTGTTTGATGCTTTAAGTTGTTTTACAGCACGCGAAGATTGCGAAGTAGGATTTTTTATGGATTGACTTTCATCCAAGATCACATAATTAAAACTAAAGTTTTTTATAATATCAATATCAACCCTAACCGTACCATAGGTTGTAATTACTAAATCGTAAGCCAAAAATGTATTTGGATTTTTCTCCCGATTAAAGCCTGTATAAATAAGTATTTTAATATTAGGTGTAAATTTCCTTGCCTCATTAAACCAATTATAAACTAAGGAGTTTGGCACCACAATCAACGAAGTTTTTATATGTGTTTGCATACTTTCATCAACCTCATTTTCGGCAATCAAACCTTGTGAAATATCATTTTGTTCAACAACGTTATTTATATTTTCTTCATCAAACAAACCTTGCTGAATGGCCATTGTTTTTTGTTTTATTTCGGCCTCTTTATTATGTTTTAAACCAAGTTTTTTAGTATGTATATAAAGCTCTTTCTCCTTTTGTAATAATGCTAAAGTTTGTATGGTTTTACCAAGTCCCATATCATCTGCAAGACATCCACCAAACTTATTGTGCTTTAAAAAATAAAACCAATTAAACCCAGCCTTTTGATATGGCCTTAACTCTCCTTTAAAATTTGCGGGCAAATCAATATCACGGATTTGTCCGTAGGCTTTTATTTTTTCTAACTTTTCGTTTATGCGTAAATATTTACCACCTTCATAACCTAATTCATCAATTAAACCAATGTGTTGCTTTTCTAATTGAATCTCATCATCACTCCTGCTAAAAGCTAACATTCCACCAAGGTTTCCAAACCACTCATTAGGAATTATTGCAATCTGTCCGTTTGGCAAAACAAACTCTCGTTTACCTTTTAAAATGTATTCCTTTAACACCATAAAGCTAAAAGTGTAGTTGCCAAATTGCACAACGGCCTTCACATCAAACCAATCTCTTTGTTCGGTAACTTCAAGTTTAATTTGCCTATGCCCAATAAAATACTTGCTAAAATCAGCCCCTTGTTCAACCAAAATATTTTGTTGTTTAAGTGTTTCAGTATTTTCATTTAGCCACTCTAAAAACTCATATTTATTGGTGGTTTCTAGCTTTATTACATCTTTATTTTCTGGTTGATTAATGGTAGGATTTAAAGTAAAATAAGCGCCATTTATTTGATGTAAACCCAAGTCTTCAATTTGCTTTTTCTGACTTTCTTCCCAAGAATTATTTCTTTTAAATCTGATAAAAGTATAGTTGTCATCCTTCTTTTCAACCACTACGCTAACCAGCTGTTCTGTTCCATATTCAAAATTTGAATTGCCGTAATTAAAGGTGAGTTTTAGTGATAATTGTTCATTATCATACATCAATACTTTTAATAAGGTATGCGCAGCAACAGGTTTAATTTTAATCTCAAAACCTTCGGCATACACATCATACTTTTCAACCAATTGGGTAACAAACTTGTTAAAATAAGTTTCTTCGGCACTCTTGGCAATTTGAATAAATCGTTTGTTTAAAAAAGGAAGTAATTTTTTTCCATCCACCTCTTTTTCAAAATTAAAAATCTGGTCGTTTAGCAACATCCATGCAGGTGTATTGCAAACAATATTTGCACCCTTAAACATAAACTCAATACGCTGTCCGCCATATTTTATGGTAGGAAAATACCGTGTGCCAACTTCATCTCTTCTAAAGTGAAATAGCACAGAAGCTTTATCTTTTGCAACAGTAATTTTTACCGAAGTAGGGTTGTTATCATTACCCATTTTGTAAATGGTTTTACCTCGCAATAAGTTTAATGCTTTGTTCATCCTTTCGTCAATAAAAGATCGAATGGCATTCATTAAAAATTCATCATCTTTATTGCGTTCAAAAAACTCGGCAGTGCGCATTTTACGTTTGCCACCTACATAAAATTTCTTCACCAGATAATCATCATCTAGTTCATCCAAAATTTTAAGCAGTTTTAAATCAAAGTCGGTAATTGTTTTTGAAAAATAATCGGCTGTTTTTGAAAATATTCGTTGATGCGTAAGGGTATAATTGCCCAACGAGTTTACCTGAACCACGTGTGGCTCTAGCATAAACCCGATGTGGGGATGGTTTATAAGTGTATAAACCAAATCGAACGGCATTGTATTTACAACTAGCAAAGTTTACCCTAAATTAATTGCGCTAAGGTAAGGCAATGCAGTTGTGTTTAAAAACTATTTGATAAGGAAAGTAAAGATTAAATTTTTATGCTTCCACTAAAAACTCTTGTAGCCGCACCTTGCAACCAAATATCATTAAAGCTATGGTTACTTGCGTTAAACATAAATGTTACTTTTAAATCGCCACCGGGTGTAGTTACTTTTGTGGTATGCACACCATTGGGTAAATTATTTAACAAAGCAGCACTTAAAGCAGCGGCAGTAACACCAGTGCCACAACTTAAAGTTTCATCCTCTACTCCACGTTCGTAGGTGCGCATATTAATGTGATGTAAACCAAGTAAATTTATAAAATTTACATTGATCCCATCAGCCGCGTATTCTGCTCCATATCTAATGTGTTTGGCATCATCAATTAAATTCAAACCCACTAAATTTTCTGCAACAAACTGCACATAATGTGGCGAACCTGTATTTAACACAAACACATTTTCGGGCCTTACATCAATTGCATCAACATCTTTCATTTTAAGTTTTATCCAAACACTATCGGTCAATTCACCTTCAAATTCAGCATCATGCAAGCCATCAATAGCCATAAAAGTATGTGCACCAGTAACCACACCAATATGTAATGCAAATGCTGCTAAACATCTTCCACCATTGCCACACATGGTACTTTCGTTGCCATCACTATTATAATATTTCATATAGTAACTGGCTTGGTTGTGGTTTTGAAGTAATATTAAACCATCAGCACCAATGCCAAATTTTCTATCACATAGTTTTGCAACCAATGCCACATTTTCAGTTGGGAATTTATTATCCCTATCATCAATCATTATAAAATCGTTTCCGGTGCCTTGGTATTTATAAAACTGTAGTTGCATATTAGTAATTATGTAATTGATTATCGGCTCTTAATATTAATTCGTTATCCATTTTAAGCCAAATTAGTTCGCCTTCTTCTTTCACTAATAAAACATATTGAGGCAATTGTGTGGTGGTAATAATAAGGTTATCTCCATCAAACTTATAGGTATTTCCTTTTTCGTGATCTATTAAAACAACCACACCAATTGGCTTTGTTTTGTATTTAATATCGTAGTTAAAGCTATTGTTATAAATTAAATTATACAATTCACTTTCGGTTAAATTACTGTCTATTTTATTGACGTAATATTCCATTCTTTCATCAAAATAACTTCTTCTTAATGGCACTAAAACGGTATCGAGTACAACTAAAGACAACTGTTTTACAACAATTCCCTCATTAGGTACATTTTTAGTAACAATCTTAGTTTCTTTAATATCAATAGGTGGCAAGTATATATCGGCAGTATCATTTGCAAACTTTTTACCAATAAATGGAATATATGAAACCAAACGTTTTATCACACGTTTATCTCTATTAATTTCTTCTTTTAATGTAAGATTTTGAAAATAAAAGCTTAAGGCAACAGCTATTCCTACTAAAGTAATTGTTAGGTAAAAATAAGTTGCCAGTTTAGTTCTTTTCGGTCCATCATCATGCTCTGTAATTAGTTCTTTTAAAAACTCTTTTCTATGAGATTGATAATGATCAAATGCCAATTTTAGTTCCGCATCATTAGCCAGTCGTTCCTCAAGGTGTTGTTTTTCACCTGCTGTCATTTTGTTGCGCAAATAGCGTTCAAAATAAATTTGATGTGTGTCGTGTGGCGAATTTATCATAAATATAGTGTTGCAAAGTTGCGTATTTTATTGATGGTAAAATAAAACATTTACTACATGCGTTAAAAATCTAAATTACAAAATTGGAACGTTGTTTGAAAACAAAATTAAACAATTTAAAAGTTATGCGTTATAATATGAAAAAATACTTAGGATTATTTGCAGTAGCAAGCCTTGGAGGCCTTGTTGCAGTTGGCATTACAAAATTAATTGATGACAAACAGGCTGACAATTTTTCAGCCAATCATATAGCAAGGTATGCCAGTTTAAACGAAGTTGGCACAAGACAAGATTTTGTTGAAGTGGCAGATTTAGTTACACCTACTGTAGTTCACATTATTACAACTGTTGAACCCAAACAACAAAGCGGTAAGCAACAAATAAATCCATTTGATTTATTTGGACAAGGATTTGGGTTTGAAATGCCTAATACCCCTCAAAGTGGTTCTGGCAGTGGTGTAATAATTAGTGCTGATGGTTTTATTGTTACCAATAATCATGTAATAGATGGTGCTACAAAAATTAGGGTAATACTTAATGATAAAAGAGAATACAATGCAGAGTTATTGGGTAATGACCCTAATACTGATTTAGCACTTTTACGTATTGATGAAAGTAATTTACCCTTTGCAGTAGTTGGTAATAGTGATGATGTGAAGGTTGGGCAATGGGTATTAGCAGTTGGTAATCCTTTTAACCTAACAAGTACAGTAACAGCAGGAATTGTAAGTGCTAAAGGCCGTAATTTAAATTTATTACGTGATGCACGAAACCCAGAAAGTCAATACAGCATAGAAAGTTTTATACAAACCGATGCGGCTGTAAACCCCGGAAATAGTGGTGGCGCATTAGTAAGTGCCGATGGAATGTTAATTGGAATAAATACCGCAATTGCTAGTCAAACTGGCCAATATGCAGGATACTCGTTTGCAGTACCAGCTAATTTAATGAAAAAAATTATTGGTGATTTAACAAAATATGGTGAAGTACAACGCGGATTTTTAGGTGTAAGTATTCAAGATGTAAATAGCCAATTGGCCGATAAAGAAGGTTTAAAAGAAGTACGTGGTGTGTTTGTAGCCAAAGTAAATCCAAAAAGCAGTGCCGAAGATGCTGGTGTAAAAGACAAGGATGTAATTATAAAAGTAGAAAATGTAGTGGTAAATAGCAGCAGCGAATTACAAGAACAAGTTGGCAAGCGCAGCCCTGGTGATAAAGTAAACCTTACTGTAATGCGCAACAATAAAGAGTTAAGTTTTGTTGCAATACTTAAAAACAAGGATGGTAAAACTGATATTGTAAAAACAGAAAAGGTAGAATTAAATAAGGCACTAGATGCCGAGTTTGAAACCGTGAACAGAGAAGACCGGTTACGTTTAAAAATCTCGAACGGAGTTAGGGTAAAAAAAGTAGCTGATAAAAGTATTTTAAAGAAAGCCGGTGTTCCGGTTGGCTTTATTATTACCAGCATAGATAAGCGCCCTGTGGCCACACCAAGCGAAGTAAAAATGGCATTAGACAATGCAACAGAAGCTGTTTTATTAGGCGGTGTAAACCCCGATGGAAGTAAAGGATTTTATGGCATTGGATTAAATTAATCCCAATAAATTTTCAATTAAAAAAGGTGTGTCGTTTTGCGGCACACCTTTTTTGTTTTTATTGAGATTTCGTTTTCGTTAAATCAATTCACCAATAAAAGTACAAAGTTCTTCTAAATAAAGCTGATCGGTTTTATCATAAGAACTTAAAAACTCGCTATCACAATCTAATACTGCTACTACAGTATTGCCTTTTAAAATAGGAATTACAATTTCGCTTTTACTGGCACTACTACATGCAATATGTCCAGGAAATTTATCTACATCATCAACGATAATTGTTTCTCTATTTTGCCATGCTACACCGCAAACACCTCTGCCTAATCCTATACGTGTACATGCTATTGGCCCTTGAAATGGCCCTAAAACCAATTCGTTTTTTTCGACCAAATAAAAACCAACCCACCACCAATTAAATGTAGATTTTAGTGCAGCACTAATATTGGCTAAATTAGCTATTATATTAGGCTCGCCAGTAACAAGTGCTTTAATTTGAGGCAACAAGGCTTGGTATGTTTCTGCCTTATTTAAGTTTGATGAAATGTGTAATTCTTCTGACATATATTAAACAATACTAGGCATTTGTTTTAAAAATTAAAACAAGAAATTTGAAGTTGGTTCTGTTAAAATCAGAAATACAACTACTCTAAATAGTTAATGTTCAATCATTCTTTATTATTGGCATAACCATCAAAATAAGGCGATTGAAACACCATAAATTTTGTTTTATTTTTTGCCAAATCAATGTTAACATTAACTGCATCTTTACCTGTAGTAAACTTACCCAAATAATGTCCTGGTAAAACATTAAGCCTAGTATAACTAATACTATAAGGTAAGGTTTGCCAATTGCGTGTATCAGCTTGCTCAGTTGCAGCATTAATAATACTTAATACAGAACCAAGGGCTTCATCTTGTTTGCCTAATTGTGCAGCTGCAACTTGTTTAATGGCTAATCTTATCAAAGCTTCACCCATCTCTTTAAGCATCCTATCTTGTAATGATTGGTAAGCTATTTTATCTACAAATTCTGCTACTTCAAAGCTTGAATTTATTCCAATACTATCAATACTAAGTTTTGCATTTTTATGTACAGGATTACGCGAAATATATTTAGGAAACGCAACCCTTAATACCTTTAGGCTTGTTATTGATTTACTATCTTCTCCTGCATAAAAAGGAAAATTTAAACCTAAGTCCCAATTGGTAAAATTTACCCAACCATTTGCAGCAGGAATAATGGTAAAGTTTATACTCCATTGGTCTTTAACAGGGCCAAATCCATTGTTCCAAAAGGCCACGTACGATGATTTATTTTTAAAATCACCTAAAGTTAAATTGGGCAAATTAAACTCTTCTTTGTATTGATTTGCTTCTTGGGTAAAACCAGTTTTTAGTGCAGTTCTAATTAAATCTTCTTTTAATTGTGCGGGCACAGCGGTATTTAAACTAACTGCATAAACATCTTTATAAATTTTATATGCATTTCTATATGCAATAAATGCATTGTTAAAATCATTTTGTGCATCGTAAACTATGCCCGTTAATAAATATACAAAAGCATCATTTTGGTATTTGTTTTTACCTTTATAATAATCGGTAATTTTGGTAAGCTTAAGTTCCATTCTTTTGCACTCTACCAAAGCCTCATCCAATAAACCTTGCTGCAAATAATTTAATGCAGTGTAATAATGAATTAATACCTTTTCAAAATTCTCGCCTTCGTAGGTTTGTATAGAAGGATTGGTAAGGAATGATGCAGCCTTTAGTCCAATATTTTTTTGATAATCTTCCACAAAAAAATCAGCCTGTTTAAAAGCTGCATTACTTTCAACGGGCTGATTATTCATAAATAAAAGCGTGCCTTTATTTAAATAATATAATAGTTTATTACGTTTTTGTTTTTTGAGTTTACCCTCGTCAATTGTTTTTAGTGCTTTATTAAAATTCCCAGCATAAATCATTTCCATCAGCTGCATATTTTTTTGATAATATGTTGCACAAGCTGATAATAAAAACACAGCAAACAATGGAAGAATGAGCTTTAGCCTAAACATTAATTAACTGTATAATTAGTTACGAACAGCTTTTTTAATTTTCTTATCACCTATCCAAACTTTTTCGTTTGTTTCAAGATCAGTTAATTCTAAATCTATTTGATAAAAAACAGTTTTTTGGTTTTTATATTGATCTACAATTGAACTAATAACACCATTAATCATGTAATCAGCACCTTTTTCTCTGCCCCATTTTTTCTTCGACTCTTCGCTAGCAAAAGTTTGTTGGTCGTTTCTTTCTTCACGTACTTGGTTTCTTTCATCACTTGATTGAACAATAGAAACAGTACCAGAATTGATACAAGCTTTTTCTAAATCTTTAATAAATGTAATTGGATCAATTTGTTCGCTTGATTTATTTTTAATAGAACCAACAATTAAAACTGGCTTACGCGATTTTTTTTGTTCGAAATTAGTACGCCAAGCACTTGATAAAATTTGGGTAATCATTTCGTTGGCTACTAACCTAGAGTCGCTGTCGTTCCAGCGACCGCTTAAATCTGTTTGTTCACTCGGGTCCATACGAGTTACTTTTCTGTTTGCACAAGCTGAAGTAAATAATAACCCAGCTATTAAAGGCACGGCAAATAAAATACGCTTCATAATTTTGTTTTTTTGATAGTTAGCAAATGCTGTTCCAAAAATATAGTCTTAGTGTATTTAAACAAAAAAAGGGAGTAAAAACTCCCTTTTTTATTTAAAATTTTGATGGTTATTCAACGATGAATACACCAGTCATTTTCATCCAATGGCCAGGATAAGTACAAATATAAGCATAAGTTCCTGCTTCTGTAGGAGCAGTAAACTCTACAGTTACTGTAGCACCAGGTGCTGCAACATCAGAACCTGCAATTACATTTGCATTTTGTGGATTAAAGAAATGCGAATCTTTTAAGCTAATACCTTCTGTAGCAACTTCTTTCTCAGAACCTGCTTTAACAAACACAATATTGTGCATCATTGCAGCATCAGTACCTTGGTTAGTTAAGTTAACCTTAACTGTAGCACCAGCTTTAACTTTAATTTCTTTGGTATCAAAATCCATATCGGCCATAGTGTTACCAGTTGCGTTTACAGTAAATTCAACTGCTTGAGGAGCTTCTGCTGGAGCAGCTTCAGTAGTTGTTTCTGTAGTTGTTGTTTCTGTAGTTGTTGTTTTTGATGAATCGCCACAAGCATAAATCAATGCTAATGCTAATGAACCAATGATAATTTTTTTCATTTTGTTTAATTTAAGTGTTTAATTTATTTATTTAATTCTAAGGTTTTTTAAATATACCTTGGAGTTTCTTTTTGGCTTCTTCCTCTGCCTGTTTTTTCAATCTTTCTTTTTCGGCTGCTATTTTAGCTTCAGCTTCTTTTTTTATCCTATCGGCTTCGGCTTGTGCATCTTTTTTAGCTTTATCTGCCTTTTCTTTTAACTTATCAGTTTCTGCTTTTACTTTATCTTCAGCTTCTTTTTTAATTTTCGTTCCCTCGTCTTTAGCTCTTTGTTTTAACTTTTCCGCCTCGGCTTTAGCCTTGTCTTCTAGTATTTTCTTTTGTCTTAACAACTCCGCTTCAGCCTGATCTTTCAACGAATTTGCTTCATTTTTAGCTAAATCTGCAAGGTTTGTAGTAATTTTAGGACTGGTAAAAGTGCCTCCAATTCCTAAGGCCAATGCAATATTTTCATTCATTTTAATATCTGAACCCGCTTTGGTGTTCAAAGATTTAAGGGCATTTTCTAAAGCAGCGTTTACTACTCCTAATTCTGCTCGAGGTAAATTAACCAACCCTTTGTAATCTATTGTTTGATCAAGACCAGTTGAGCCCGACAAATTTAGTTTTTTTCCAGCAATGTTTACATCAAAAGGTTCGGTATATACTCTTCCTTTTTCAACAGTGTATGTTAAGTTCACATTATTTAGTGCCACTTTTTTGTATTTATCATTTTTAAGCACATTGGCAATTAAGTTAAATACTTTAACATCATTAATTTCTGCATTGGGTATATTAAGTTTCCCAGTTGCATAAAGTGTGTTTAAAATTGGATTTAAATGATTGTCTAAAGTTGTATTTAGTTTTAATGAGGTTGAAAAACTTCCAGAAATATTCTCAGCAATAGGAGCTATTTTTTTAACCGTATTAAATGTTACAAATGCCTTTTGGATATCTAAGTTAGCTATAGCAAAATCAATTGCAGTAGTTGGTTTGGTAGGACTTGTAGTTTCATAATAACCATCCATTTTTATAGCAGCGCCCAACATATTTAAACCTACATTATTAAAATTAAGCTTTTGATTGCCGATAACAATTTGACCAACAAAGTTTGTAATATCCATATTGGTATACAACAACTGCTTGATGTTACTGTTTAAAGTAAAGTTGATGTTTTTAGGGATTTCTGGAGCCAACATTGAAGTTGTATCTTCAGGTGTGGGTTGTGCGCTTTCTGGTTGGTTTGATAAAAACTGATTAGCGTCTATTAAATTAGATGTTAAATTAAGTTTACCATTTAACACACCATCTTTAAATAAATATGGGAAAAAGTTGCCCAATTCGCCATTCATTTTCATATCACTTTTGCCAATCTTCGCATCAAAGGTTTTTAGCACAACCATCTTAGGAGAAAAACTTAACTGTGCATCACTCAAAGAAAATCCTTCTTTTAAGTCGTTTGATTTAAACTGAATGTTTTGTGCTACAATTTCTCCATTGGCATTAAATGCTTCATAATTCTGGTTTTCAATATCAGAAACCTTACCAACTGCGGTAACATTACTAGTAATAATACCAGAAATACTCATGCCGTTTTCTAGAGGAACAATTTTACTTACACTTTCTAAGTTAATACGACCTTTTAGCCATGAATCAATGCTTGGATCGCGCATTACATTTTTAGCAATAAGTTTTGCATCAACTATATCTCCAGCCACATCCATATGGAATTTACTTAAATTAACTACTGTGTTATTCAAATCTCCATCAGGATTGGTAACTAATAATTTAATCTGAACATCTTTTACTGGTAAAGGTAAAGTTGGGTATTGAAACATTGCATCATCTACATTTAAATTAAGTGTAAATGCGGGCAGCGATTTTTCGTTGTATGTACCTTTTGCAAATCCATTAAAATCAAGCTTACCTGCAGTTTTTACATCCGCAAAATCTTTGGTATAAATGCCAGGAACCAATGATAAAAAGCTTTTAAATGAGGCTTGATCTGCACCAAATTTTAAATCCATATTAATATCATCGTTTAGCATTTGTACAAAACCATCAAAATTAAACTTCAAATCGTTTAGTGTAAATGTGTTTTCCTTAAATGTAAATTTCATTTCGGGCATATTCATGTCCAAATCCATCTTAATATCAGTATTTACTTTATTAAGATAAGTAACACCGCCATAAGCCATATTAAACTGCTTAATGCTAGATAGAATGCTTAAACTAAATATATCTTGCGTAAAATCGCCCGACATATTGTAATCCATCCCATTTAACTTGGTGTAAATACTGCCAACTTTATCATCATAAATAATGTTAGCATTTGTTACTTGTAGTGATTTTAAACTTAAGTTAAACTTGGTTTGTGCGGTATCTGCTGTGGTAGTTGCAGTAGTATCTACTTTGGCAATATCCCAATTTGCTTTACCATTATTTAGCACTAAGGCATAAACATTTGGCGACTCCACTCGTATTTTCCTAACCTTAATTTGATCGCCTTTAATAACACTCATTACATCTACCGTAGCCTCCATATTAGCCCAAGATATAAGGGTATCGCCATCAAAATCATCAATACCAACTACGCTTAAATCCTTAATACCTATGGTGAAATTAGGAAAGTTTTTTATTAGGCTTAAACTAATATCGTTGTTAAAATTTACTTTAGCATTGATATTATTATTGGCTTGCTGTTTAACAAGTTCAACTATTTTGTCTTTAAACAAAATCGGAACTAAAATTAAAGTTCCGAACAGCAAGATTATAAAAACAGTAAATGCAATAAATATTTTTTTCATGTTGGTGTGGTTACAAACTTCTCAGCAAAGTTAATAAAGTATCTGAAGTAAAGGGCTTATTAATGAATTGTTTTATACTTGGATATTTTTGGGCGCGTATTCTATCTAAATCGTTTAATGATGAGGTTAAAAACATACACCTATAGTTTTGCTTGATAGATTCTGGCAGTTTCTCAAACGCTTCCATAAATTCAAACCCATTCATAATAGGCATTTGAATATCTATTAGCATAATGGTTATATAAGGCGAAGTATTATTTTTTACAAACTCTAGCGCAAGAGGAGCACTTAAAAACTGATGTACAGCAGATACTGGTTTTTGACTTATTTCAATAGCTTTTGATGCTACTAGCAAATCAATTTTATTATCATCAATTAATATATAGTTGTACATGCTTAGTTATTTAGATGGTAATGTAACCCTAAAAACACTGCCTTCATTTATTGTTGAGTTTACAGTTATTGTGCCGCCTAAGGTAGTTACAATTTCTTTAACATTATAAAGTCCAAACCCACTACCGCCTACTTCACTTGTTGCTCTAAAAAACAATCCAAAAATATTGTCTAAATATTGTTCCTCTATTCCCATACCATTATCCGTTGCAATAATAGTTAAAATTTCACCATCTATGTTCATTGAAATATCAACTTTTTTATTTTTTTCTGACGGTCTTTGATACTTTAATGCATTAGACAACAAGTTATTTACTACAACCTTAACCTTAGTAGCATCTGTACTAAATAGCGGGCTATTGCTGGTTAAATTAAAAGACAAATTGATATTTTCTTGCAAGCATTTTAAACTATGTATAGCAATCATTTCTTTTTTTATTTCTTCGAGCGATATTTTTTCAACAATTAAATGTCCTCGTTTACTTTTATAATAAATGTGCATGTTCTCAATAAACTCGCTTAATTGAGCTGCTGCTTTTTCAATTAAATCGAGCATATTAATTACTTGACCTTCGTTTTTATCTTTAGCATTATTAACAATATTCATGGCGCCCATAATGCTCATTAAAGGGCCTTTTAAATCGTGAGATACGCTATAAGCAAAATTATCTAACTCCTTATACGCAATGGATAGTTCTTTTACTTTATCTTCAAGTTGATTGCTTTGGGTTAAGTATCTAAAGGCTTCTTCGATAGAACTTCTTATTTCAGATTCATTCCAAGGTTTGTTAATGTACCTAAATACATGACCTAAATTTATTGCTTTAATTACCGACTCAATGTCTGTATATCCTGTAATTAAAATCCGAATTGGCTTTGGGTATTTCTTTACAATTGACGAAAAAAATTCGACTCCCGTTTTTACAGGCATACGTTGGTCGCACAATATCAAATCTACTTGATTGGTTTCAAGCCACTCTTCTGCCTCTAATGCCGAGTTTGCGGTTTTTATATCATACTCAAACCTAAATGTAGCTTTAAATGCATGTAGGTTATTAATCTCATCATCAACAAATAAGATTCGTATTTTCTTAACTTTGTTCATAGCTATATTTTTGAGGCAAAGTGATTGTAAAAGTAGTACCAATGCCTAATTCTGTATCAACAGATAAAGTTCCGTTGTGTTTTTTAATAGTGTTATAAACAATAGATAACCCAAGTCCAGTGCCGTCTCCTACTGGTTTTGTAGTAAAAAATGGTTCAAATAATTTATTTTTAGTTTCAGGGCTCATTCCCGTGCCATTATCAGTTATTGATATAATTACATCATCGTCTTTTAACACTGTTCTTATCGTGATTTCACCACCCGCCACATCATCAAACTTTTGCTTTACAGCATAAATTCCATTAGAAATTAAATTTAAAAATACTTGATTTAACTTTCCAGGAAAACATTCAATTAATGGCAAGTTCGCATATTCTTTAATTATTTCTATTTTATTATTCAATTGGTTATTGATAATAGTAATAGTTGAATCCATGCCTTCATTAATATTGGCTAGTTTAATATCATCTTCATCAACCCTAGAAAAAATGCGCAAGCCTTTCACTATTTCGGCTGTTCTTGAAGAACCTTCGTGAATTCCTTTTAACAAAAACGAAATTTCTGTTTTCAAATAATCAAAATCCAAATCATCTTTTAATTGTTTAATCTTATTAATGATATCCGCATCGTTTTCAATTATTTTTTCAGTTTCTTCTTGCAATTTATATAACTCATTAATATCCCTCTCAAGTGGTTTAACATTAGATGTAACAAAATTTATTGGGTTATTTATTTCGTGAGCAATACCTGCGGTTAACTGACCTAAACTTGCCATTTTTTCTGATTCAACCAATTGCGTTTGTGTTTGCTTTAATTCAGTAAGTGTTTTGGCCAAATTGTTATTGGTTTCGGTTAATGAAGTAGTACGCTCCATCACCTTTTGTTCTAAAACCAAATTTTGTAGTTTTATAATTTCAGCATTTTCGTGCGCGATACTTAATGCTTGCTCTTGTGCCAACTCCTTTTCTTCTTTCAATACATTAATTTTATCAGCTAATGCAAATGATAATAATGTTACCTCAATTGCAGAACCATAAATAAGAATATAATTTGTAAAAGCGTTTAGCGGAATTAGTCCTTGGTTTTTTAAAACAAATACAATTACACTTCCAAGAAATAATGACCAAGCAATTAAAAAATGTCGGGCAGATCTATTTCCTTTTTTTGCTACAATAATAGCTAATATTAACACTACTAAAGATCCTAGCCCTGCATTGATATCAATAATTTTATAGCTAATACGCTGATAGCCAATTGCAACAAACAGTATCGCTACTATATCTAAAAGTATAAAAATATTAATTAAAAAATGGAGTTTAGGTATGTTTTTCTTCGTATCAATAAAGTGTGATACAAAAAGTAAAGTACCTAGACCTGATAGTGAGCCAAAGTAATAAACTGCATTTATTTTTAGATAGTCAAAGCTTGAAGGTAAATATTTTAAAATAAAACCATGAAACGTTAATTGTGTTAAAGCCACAAATAGTATGTATATAATATAGTATAAGTAGCTTTTATCTTTTGTATTAATTAAAATAAAGAAATTAAACAAAAACATAACTAACATTAAACCAATGTAAAAAAACAATATATTATTACTAGTTTGGTTAAATGTTAAAATTTTAGATTTGTCGCCTATTACAATATCAAACTGAATACTTTCTTTAGTTATTATCTTAAAGAATATGGTATCTTTTCTTAAAGGAAAGATGTAGTTAGGATCATTGAAAAATCGATTTTTAGTTGGAGTTGTTTCTGTATAACGAATACTATCAGTTAAGCTATAATATATTGTTACTTCATCTAAAAGAGGGTTAGCAATACTAATAAACTGTTCTTGATAACTTTTGTTGTTAACTACAACCATTATATAAAAAGGATGTATTGATAAGCCTTGGTTAACTACATGATTATCTAATTTATTTGTAAATAACTTGGCATCTATTATGGTTTCGGTAGTTGATTGGACTAATTTATCATTAGTAAGATATATAGTAAAATCAGCAATATTAGAATATCCGATTAAAGGAATAGCTAATAAAACTGTTATAAAAAATAGCCGAGTTTTATATAAAGCTAATTGTGTTTGCATGGTTAATACTTTTATCAATTTGAGAAGCTTCAATTGTTTCTGCTAAATCCCAACTTTCAATATTCGGAATTCTAGAACAATAATGAATTTCAATTTCTTTATTTCTAAGTTTTTCTTTCCTTATTATATCTGGATTATCTCGTAAGGACATAATTGCCATTCTATTTTCTTCATCTGCTTTACTTAACATGGAAACATCTTTTAAAACCATTGCAGTTGCGAGTAAATCTAATTTTGGATAATAAAATGTTCCATCATTACCAACAGACTTTTCAAACTCGTACCCAACTAGCTCTGCCATACTAACTGTATATGGAGCGCATAAAGCAAATAAAGATTTTAATCCAATTTGAGTAGAAATGGCTACAGCAGCTCTTGTTAAAAATATACTGCCGATTCCAAAACCTGCTATTTCTCTAGAATTCCACAATCCACATATTTCACCCGTACCCTCTTTGGCATACTCTTTAATAATGTCATAAATTTTAGCATCCAAAAGTCCTGTGGCTTCAACAATTGGAAGTGGCTGAGTACCACCTGCAACATTTACTCTTGCACCTCCATAAACATATTTTTTATCTAACGACTCCACCACAAGTACAAAGGCTGCTGGATTATGCATCCACTCATGTTTAGAGGAGGTTACTTTTGTAACTCCTATACTTGTTAAAACTTTTGTATGTCCTTCAATAAAGAGCAAGCACGAAGGTTCATCGTCTATCGCTCTAAAAGCTCTTAAACGGACAACTGGATTATCTCTATTAAGTGCTGACATTAGCTAATAATTTTTAAAGTATCTATATAAAATCTACCAGAAGGTACACTTTCTTTCAACAATACCCTTCGACAAACATCTGTAGTAACACCTCCTCCAAGCATTACAGACGAAGCAAGTTGTGGCCAGGTTGTAATGGTTTTACCAATTTCTCCCATAGACATTTTTAAACGATCTGATGTATTAGAAAATGAGACAATTTTCATGATTAAACCAATACGTTCTTCAGGCGTTAACTTATTTAAATTATTTAATTCTAATTCATCAATTAACCCATGAAAAAGAATTCGATTAGGTTCCAAATCAAAACGCTCAATATCTATCATACCTCTATCGTTGGTATCCATAACTACGGGTATGCCAAGCAATCTAGCTTTAATTCTACTTTTTACTTTTACTTCTAATCCATCGCAAACTTCAACGAGCAAATCAAGGCTTTCAAAAAACTCATCCATATTAGCATCAGTAACTCCTTCGCTAAATATCTCAACAACTATGTACGGATCTATTTCTACTATTTCGCGGGCTGCTATTATTGTTTTTTTTATGCCAATATTATGCAATCCACTTCTAAGTCTATTTAGGTTACTTAAATCCAACTCATCAAAATCTGCTAATTTTATTTTACCGCAAGTACGCTCCATAATAAGGGTTAAAGCTACAGATTGGCCCACGGATAAACCAATGATCCCAATTGTTTTTTTTCGCAATAACTCTTGCTCTTGCAATGTTATTTTTAGTTTGTTTCTATTTGTTCTTACCGTTATAAAATCTTCTTCAGATAATACATGCACTAGCTTTTTACTCCATGAATAATAACACCAATTGCCAATAAAATCAGTATTCCCACCCTTTAAATAAATATTTGTTTCAGTTAAGTACTCACCATCTGTTAGTTTTTTTGATGGGTTTTGTATCTTTATAAGGTCGCGAACTTGAGCTGTAATTGTATCGTAAACCTCAACATTAGTATTGATTTTCAGGAACTCACGAAACTCGATTTGCTCATCTTCATTTTGCACTTTAAAAAGTAATGGTTTACACTCGTTAGGGTTTGGTTGGTATACATGCTGTTTAAACATGGATAGTTGCTGCATACATTTTTTGTTTTATTTATTATTTTAACTACATTCGATTATACAATAATTATTTAAAATATTATAATTATTTTAACAGAACGCAATTTATCTTAAAATCAAGTGGCAGAACAAACCGAAAAAATTAAAATTGTTTATGTTGATGATGAGGAAAATAATTTAGTTTCCTTTAAAGCAACTTTCAGAAAAAAATACAATGTATTAACCGCTATTAGCGCAACTGAAGCTATAAAAATTTTAGAAGATAACATTGATATTGCTATAATTATTACCGACCAGCGGATGCCAAATATTACTGGTGTTGAGTTTTTGCACTCTATAATTGATAAATATCCGTTTCCGATGCGAATTTTACTTACTGGTTATACGGATATAAACGCTTTAATTTAAGCTGTTAATTTAGGTAAAATTCATCATTACCTAAACAAACCGTGGAACGAAGAAGAACTAGATAAATGCATCAAAGAATCATACGCACAGTATCTAAAACGCATTAATGAAATTGAATTAAACGATAAACTAATTCGTACCAATGATCAGTTAGAATTTTTACTTCGTCAGCGTTTATTATCGTAATTATTTTAAAAACACTTCAGTAGCTCCTCCACCATATTTCAAAGCATCTGCATCTTGGTATTTGCTTACAATTGGTTTTTGGGCGGTTAAATAATTTTTGATTTTATTTTTTAAGAAGTGATTGCCAACACCATGAATAAACGTAATGGTTTTCATTTTATGCACATGCGCCATTTCTAACGACAACCTAACAGCATCCATTTGTAAATCAATCATTTGGTGGGCGCTTAATAAAGCAGGGTTTTCTGTTAAACACTGCACATGCAAATCTACTTCGCTTTGTGGTTTTGCATTTAAATTTATGAGTGTTTTAGTTTGGGTTGATGGAGTTGATTCGCTAAAATCTTTTTGTGCCAACTTAACCAATGATTGTGGAGTAACATCAGTATCTAACCTAAAAGTATATGCTTGCTTGGCCAAAAAATAACATTGTTTAAAGCCTGCATGAAACTCTTTTGCACTAAATTTAATCTTTTTGGCAATGGTAATATTTTGCTTAAAATTATTACTTATTGGAGTAATTATAAAAGCAAACTCGGGCCAAGTATTAAACTCGCTTAATTTAAAAATACCAAGGCTTTTGGTGGTTTCTAAATCAATAAATAATGTGTTATTTAACTCCTTATTTTGATAGTAAGCTACCATTATACAATCAGTATCGCTATTATGTATTTTAAGATCAAACTTATCTTCGCTAATTTCTTCAAATGCTATATGAATACCGTGGTGTATTTTAACAAAATTAGGCTTAACCGTAATTGGTTTTTCTTGCTCGGCTTTAGGTTTATTTAAAACTTCATTAATCTTAACAATTTCGTTAATCATAACTGGAATTTCAAAGTCATCCTCAATTGTTACGCCTGCTGTATTACCATTAATACTGGTAACTACACCTTGCATATTTTCGTTTATAAACTTTACCTTGTCGCCTAACTTTATCATGTATTTTTATTTAACGGCACTAGCTATAATTTCTTTCAATTTACTGGCTATTTCAGTAAAATATTTATCGTTAATTTCTTTTATAGTATTTTCGCCACCGGCATCTAAAAACAACATTTCTGCAAGAATTAATTTACCTTTATTATCCCACAAATTATAATGAACAATATAAGTACGTTTGTACTCTTGTTTCATCCACTCAATACTGTTTTTGTTTGATGTGTTTACTTCAAACTGTGTGATGTAAAGGATGTAATCATGTTGGTGTTTTTTATACAGATTACTAGCTAAATTTGGGTCTTGAATTTCGGCAACCATAGTGGCAGAATCACTCACATAAAAATTTTGTTTCTTGTTTTTTTTACGAAATAAATTGCTGCTAAAAATACTTTTATTTTTACTAATGGCAGTACTACTATAATACTGCGAAGCAGCATAAATATGTTTTAAATCTTCTTCGCCATTTAAGCTTGTTGCCGATAATAAACTAACCGCATTAAACTTTGCTGATAGTTGATGATACACATTTGCCTCTAAATTTGCACGCATTTGGTTTCGTAATTTAGGTTCATCAAGCCTACTATATCTAGAAATATCAGCATCTGCATCACTAAAATACATCATACTTGCATAGGGCACTACTAATATTTTTTTGCTTGATTTAGTAGAATCTGCTTGTGCAAAAACATTAATACCCATCAAAACAAAAACAAGTAAAGCAATATAATTTTTCATCTTTATTATTTAATAAACAGACCAATAATATCATTACCAAAAATAAGCACCATTAACGTTAATAAAATAACCATCCCTACAGTTTGTACTCTTTCCATAACCTTAGTACTAATTGGTTTTCCTGTAATCATTTCAATTAATAACAGCACCACATGGCCACCATCTAAAGCAGGTATGGGCAAAATATTCATAAAAGCTAAACCTAGAGATATAAGTGCCGTAAACAACCAAAATCTACTCCAAATCCATTCGCCACCATAATACTTTGCAATACCAATTGGACCTAGCACAGCTTTGTTTGCAGGAATATCACCACTAAAAATTTTACCCCAACCTTTTACTTGTACTGCTATCGTTTCGTAGGCTTTGTCTACACCTTTAGGAAACGACTCTAAGAAACCAAATTTTAACGAATCGTACTGAACACCCATTGGATTTGGCGCTATACCAATTTTACCATCAGATGTAATTTCTATTGGCATTTGCATAGTATCTACACCACGTAATATTTTTAATTGTGCTTGTTTGCCTGATTGGTTTTTTAAGGCCAATTGTAATTCATCATAAAATACTACCGAACTAGTATCTACACTTAACAACACATCTCCTTTTTGTAATCCAGCTTTTTCTGCCGGGTATCCACTAACCGTTTCTTCAATGCTATACGTAAACCTAGGTGATAAAAACTCCGCTTTTTTTGAAGAAGTAAACTTGCGGGTAAAATCTTTTGATAAAGTAATTTGTGTATCAACGCCATTTCTTTCAACAGTGTATACAGTTACATCAGCCAAAAGCTCATCGCTGCTTAATGCATTCTCAAAGTATTTTATCTCTTTACCATTAACTGATTTTAGTTTATCGCCATTTTTAAAACCAGATTCTTGAGCTAAATCAGAAGCTACAACACCATATTGTAACGAACTATTTACGGTATATTTTTCGCCATAAGTGTAAGAAAACATTGCAAAAATAATGATACCAGTAATTACATTCATTACCACACCAGCTACCATTACAATTAAACGTTGCCAAGCTGGTTTGCTTCTAAACTCCCAAGGCTCTGCAGGTTTTTCAAGTTGTTCGGTATCCATGCTTTCATCAACCATACCAGCAATTTTAACATAGCCACCAAGTGGCAACCAACCTATACCATATTCTGTATCGCCAATTTTTATGCTAAATAGCTTTTTGCCCCAAGCATCAAAAAACAAATAAAATTTTTCTACTTTAATACCAAATGCACGTGCTGCCCAAAAATGCCCTAACTCGTGTAAAATAACTAGTATAGAAATACCCGCAATAAGCTGGGCCGCCATAATTAATCCTTGCATGTATGTTTATGAATTTTGTTTATTATTAAATTTCAAAAAAAATAAGGTGCGAAAATAGGCTATTAAGCCCACAGATTTTACGTAAACTTTTAATATTAAATTATGTTATATAAGCGATAATGCCACTTTACGGGTTTCAGCATCAGTTTCAATGTAATCTTGCAAGTTTGGCTTAGCTATAAAGTTTACCTTTTGCATACATTTTTCGTTAAGTTCTGCTATTTGTAAAAACTTAATTTTATCATGTAAAAATGCGTCAACAGCAATTTCGTTTGCTGCATTTAAAATACAAGCCATATTGCCACCTTTATCCAAGGCATGATATGCTAATGCCAAGTTTCTAAAGGTATCTTGATCGGCTTCTTCAAAAGTTAATGTGTTAATTTCTTTAAAACTTAAACGTTTAAAATTGGTGTTAACCCTATCTGGAAAAAAGAATGCGTAATGAATAGGCAATTTCATATCGGGTAAACCCATTTGCGCTTTTATGCTGCCATCATTAAACTCAACCATACTGTGTATGATGCTTTGTGGATGTACAACTGCTTCAATTTTATCTCCTTGAACACCAAATAACCACTTGGCTTCTATAACTTCTAAGCCTTTATTCATAAGTGTTGCCGAGTCGATGGTGATTTTTGCACCCATACTCCAATTGGGATGTTTTAATGCTTGAGTCTTGGTAACTTCAGCCAAATCACTCCTTTTTTTACCCCTAAACGGACCACCACTTGCAGTTAAAATTATTTTTTCGATTGTATTTAAATCCTCGCCCACCAAACATTGAAAAATTGCCGAATGTTCAGAATCAACAGGAATTAAACTAACCCTATTTTCTTCGCACAATTGCGTTATTAACTCGCCTGCTACCACAAGCGTTTCTTTATTGGCTAATGCAATACGTTTTTTGTTTTGAATGGCTTTAATTGTGGGTAACAAACCGCTATAACCAACCATTGCTGTTAATACAATATCGGCCGAAGTAATATCCATAACATCAGCAATCGATTTATTGCCTGCAAATACTTTTATATCATCATTTGCCAATGCCTCTTTTACATATAAGTATTTACTTTCATCAGCAATAACCACATGGTTTGGGTTAAACTCTTTGGCTTGTGCTATTAATAAATCGGCATTGCTATTTGCCGTTAACACTTCTATTTGAATGGTATCTTTTTGTTCGCGGGCAATTTCTAATGCTTGTGTTCCAATAGAACCCGTACTGCCTAAAATGGCTATTTTCTTTTTATCGACCATGCTTTAAATTGTAGTATTATTTGTGTTATTAATAATGATAACGACACTGTAAAATGATGATATTTTTGTTTTCAATTTTATAAACGATGCGGTGTTCCATATCAATTCTTCGGCTCCACCATCCACTTAAATTTCCTTTTAGCGGCTCTGGCTTTCCAATGCCTTTATACGAATCGCGCGAAATAGCTTTAATTAATAAATTAATTCGTTCAAGTTTTTCACTTCCTAATTCCTGCCAATATTGATAATCTTCCCAAGCATTTTCGGTAAAACAAATCATAACTCCGCCAATGTTTTTTTAATTGGCTTATTGTTTTTGTATTGATTTAACCCTTCTTGCAAACGTACCGCATTAGCTGGTGATGACAGTAAATATGTCGTTTCTTTTAACGATTCGTAATCCTTAAGTGAGAGCACAACTATGTTTTTATTTTTGGGACGAGAGATAATTAATTCTTCATGATTATCAGATACTAAATCTAAATATTCTTTAACATTATCTCTAAAATCTGAAACGGTAGTGGTTTTCATGGAATTTTTATTTTGTACGAAAATATGTACAATTTACCATGATTACAAATTTATAACACTAATTACGATAGGTGTTAAATGTTTAAAACTAGGTTTGATAATAAAACCAATTCCCTAAAATCAAACTACAACCTTATTGAACTAATAATTTATCAGCAATCTTCCTATCATTACTTAATCGCGGAACTTTATTTTGTCCACCTAATTTACCTTCGCTTTTCATGTAATTTATAAATGCATTTTGTGGCAATACACGCAATACCAAAGGTTGTAAAATACTGCCCGTAATTAGGTCTTTGTAATAGATGTTTTTTTGCTGCAATGCTTCATCAACTTCTAATGCAAATTGCGCCATATTTTGAGGTGTTTTTCCAAACTCTACAAACCATTCGTGGTATGGTAAACCACCTTCTTTTGGGTTAACATTTGGTGCTACCGTAAATTCAATTATTTCGGCTTGATGCTTTTGTGCAACACTCATTAAAGCATGTTCTACCTCTTCGCCAATTACGTGTTCGCCAAAAGCTGATATGTAATGTTTAATACGACCTGTTACCAATATGCGGTATGGATTTTTTGAAATAAATTTAACCGTATCGCCAATATTATAACCAAACAAACCTGCATTAGTATTTAAAATTATTGCATAGTTTTTATTCAACTCAATATCTTTTAAACTAATGCGATTAGGCAGCTCGTTAAAAAAATCATCAACAGCAATAAACTCATAAAACATACCATTATTGGTAAGTAACAACAAACCCTTTTCTGTTTGCGAATCTTGGTATGCAATAAAACCTTCGCTTGCTGGATATGTTTCAATGGTATCAACTTTTTTTCCTATTGACTCCTCTATTTTGGCTCGATAAGGTTCAAAGTTTACACCTCCATAAACAAACAAGTTAAAATTAGGGAAAATGTCTTTTATTTTTTTACCTGTGCGTGCAGTCAACTTATCAAAATACATTTGCACCCAAGGCGGAATTCCGCTTATTAAAGTCATATTTTGTTGATAGGTTTCTTCAACAATAGCATCTACTTTTTGTTCCCAATCATCAATACAATTGGTTAAGTAACTTGGCATTTGATTTTTGCGTAAGTATTGCGGTATGTGATGGTTTACAATACCACTTAAACGACCAATATGAATGCCATTTTTTATTTCTAAAACTGGACTTCCAGATAAAAAAATCAACTTTCCATCAACAAATTTAGCATTGCCTGTTTGGGCAATGTAACACAACAATGCATTGCGTGCCGAGTTGATGTGATATGGAATAGACTCTTTTGTAATGGGAATATATTTAACACCCGAAGTAGTGCCGGAAGTTTTACTCCAATAAATTGGTTTACCTGGCCAAAGCACATCAAGTTCCCCATTAACGGCTTTATCAACAAATGGCTTTAATCCTTCGTAATCGTTAATCGGAACATTAATTTTAAAGTCGTTATACGTTTTAATTTTACCAAAACTATGGGCTTTACCAAACAAAGTATTGCTTGCAGTATGCACCAAATATTCAAAAATTTGTTGCTGCTGATTGATTGCATTTGCAGCATCCTGCTTTACTTTTTTTGCAATGTACTTTGCAAAAGGTTTTGCTAAAATTGATTTTATTCCCATGTTAGTTTAAGTCAGCAATGGTTCTATTATTTTTAGGCGCAACAAAAAAATCTTTAGGATATTTTCTAAAATAAGTACTTGTCCATTTTAGCAATACTACAAATTGTTTTGCTTTTACTTTACGAGAACGAGCAGCTACAAAAATGGCCAAACCAAAACTCACTACAAAATTAAACACGCCAATTCCTAACACACCAACTAAGCATGTTAAAGCATATCGCCAAGTAATTGTATCCATTAGTGTAAACAAGGCAATTGCATAATTACCAGATGAAATTGTGATGTGTCTGATATCAAACGGAATTCCAAAAATAAAGCCAATAAAACTTGCACTACCCAGAAAAAATCCAAGGCAAATATTTCCAATTAATGAACCCAATCCATGTTCTACATACTTAGATAAACTTATTAAAAAACGCTTTGGTAATAGTTTTTGTAATTTGGGATGATGTCTTAAGCGAGTAGGAATTTTGCTGTAAATTACTTTGTTATCATAATAGCCAGATATGATACCTGATAAAAATAAAAACACACCAGTTATGCACGCATAAAACCAAGTAGGATTTAAATACGGATGCACATCATGCATCATTTTACTTGCTTCAACTGTAGTAACAATATTATTGCCCAACAGCAATTTTAAACCCCAAGTAACGCCAAACGATAATGGAAAAACTACCACCAAATTACCTGCAAAAGAAATAACCTGACTGCGGGACACTTTTCCAATCATTAATGCCAATCTTTTAATTGAATCACCATCTTGGTGGTTAGCTTTTTTATCTAACGAGTGTGCAATTTTAGAGGCCGTCATTGCGGGCTGTTTGGTAGCCAAAGTGGTATGTGTAAGTTGTATGCCTACAAATCCTGCTGCATAATTTAAACTATAAGCAAATGCCTGCCAAAATGGTGCTAATGCTAAATGATGAAGTAATATCTTAACAAATGTCATTAGTGCTGCAAAAAAACCTCCTCCACATGAAGTGAAGAACATCTTTTTATAATCACTTTTAGTTTCTGCAATATAATGTTCACCACTTTTGCTTTCATGCTCAGTTATTTGGTGAGCAAGCAAATATGTGGTATCATTTAGTTGACGTTTTATACTGTTTTTATTTAACTCAAAATTTAGTAATTGATGGACCAAATTTGTTAAATGTTTATTGGTTAATTTGGGTATTAAGTAAATATCAAGCAGCAAATTTAATCTTTCTATTTGTTGTTCTATACGGTGTAATGAATAGGACAATTGCAAACTAGCACCTTGATTCTGCACACTTTTTTTCAACACTTGTACATCTTCAAACGATACTTGTAACAAGTTTTTAATGTGTTCAACCAAATGCGGATTAAAATCAATTCCTAATGCGTATTGCGCAATTAAGCCATGAATTTCTTTATTTTGTTTGATGAATGATTTTAAAGTTTTATTGTGCTTAAATTTTTGAATAAACTCACTTTCAATAGCAGTACCAGTAATGCGATAAGAAAGCACTTCAATGGCATCAATCAGTTCGTTTTTTAAAAATCCTTTATTAAAATCAACATCAATTTCTAACAACTCTAACAATGTTTGAAGCTGAAGTACCGTGATGTTTTTTTGTTTAAAAATACCAAATAAGGTTTGATGAAAAGCTGCATTATCTTTTACCTCAGGTAAAATACTGTGCTTAATTTTTCTAATTATTTCGGAAGTAAAACCCGTTCTGCTAGATATACCAGACTCTACCAATGTATAGGTAAGATCTTTACCCAAAAATATTTTTTCGATGTAAGCCTTTAAACTTTGTTTACTCTCCTCATCAGTTTTTAATATTTCAATAAGTTTTATAAAAGCAACTTCTGAGTTACCAACTTCCTTCCACAATAGTTTTAACAACTCGGGATGTTTAGGTTGGTGCTGTTTAATATTTGATAAAATACGTTCAATTGACATCGAGCGAAATATACTTAAAAAGCAAGATTAGTTGCTTGTATTAATAATTAGAAATAATTTTTTCTTTAGGATATTTAACCTCAAAACTAAACTTTACCGTTTCTGATTTTTCAGCATCAATTGTTAGAATCCATTTTAACTTTCCAGTAATTTCATCAAAAATAGCACCACCATTATTAAGTAACTTCACTTCAATTTCTTTATCATTACTTACAGGTATTTGGTCTTCAATTACAATAGTAATAGGCTCCTTACGCGTATTACGTAGGCTTATTTCCCAAGTGCTTAATTCTTTTTTTGAACCACCACTAAATGTTTTACTGCTAAAATCTTTTAATAAAGTACGTTGTATTTGTATGCGTTTATCTCTACCAAGGGTAAGCAAAATGGAGTCGCTTGATGTGCCACTAATAAATGTTTTACCAGTAAAAGTTCCATCAAAATAAACATTTGCTTCGCCACTTACTTGATTTACCAAATCATTACCCGATACTGATGCGGTAACAAATGCCGTATTATCTAATTTTGGAACAGCACCGTAAGCATAATTTGCATTTAGGGTACTTACCGTTAAATCTACTTGATGCGGGTTGTTATCACTTGGAATGGTGTATGCTGATGTAACATTAAACTCGGTATTTATTTCTGTTTGTTCTGTTTGAGAAATCCCTTCTGAATAACCAACCACCGCATCTTCTTGCATACTTACGCCATCAACATAATAAGCAGACTTATCAGACCTAGCACCACGTACTGTAGGAGTGTTTTTTTGTAATGATTGAATAACAACCGGTGTTTTATATCCCAAATACAATGGATTTAACTCGGGTTTTGTGCCATTTTCGTTAGGATTAGCGGTGCTTAATTTTAATACCACATTTGTCCAATCTTCGCCAGTTCGCTGTGTAATGTTTGCCTTACTTATTAGTTGCAAACTGCTTTTGGTATCCTTAACCCTAATATCATAAAATGGTTTCCAACTGGTATTACCTACCAAATAACTCCACTCAATTTTTGTATTATTTGCAGCACTTAAAGTTTTAACTGTTACCACCACTTCTATACTGCTGTTGCTATTGCTTAAGTAGGCATTAAGTTGCAGCTGAAACTTATTTCTTATAACATTTAGTTTGCCTGTAGCACCTTCTATTTTTAGCAACTCTTCACCAATTTCTTGGCTACGTTTTCTTATTAAAAACAATACATCTTCTAGGTTGTCTACTTTTAAACCAACATCATCACCACCAATTTTTTGGTTTGCTAAAATCACATTTTTTTCAAGCTCTAACGCCTCCTTTTTAATGTTTAACAAAGCCAACTGGTTTTTAAGCGCACTTAATGTGTCTTCTAAATCAACAATGTAGCCAGGCTTATTCTCATTTGCCAAATAATTTTTACGATGAGAAACAGATAATAACGTAACATTATTTTCTGTTTTTACTTGTATGCTTTTTAAGTTTATGTATGGCGAAATTCTATCAAAAACAATATCGGTAGTACCAGCTTGCAAATTGGTTTTTGCAACACGTGTAACTTGTGCTTGATTAAGAAAAACAGTTACCTGTGTAATGTTTGATGGTACACGTTGTTCTGTTTCGGCAGCAAATAATACTGATGTAGAAAAAATCAATAAAAAAAAGTAAAATAGCTTAGTGCGCATTGGTGATAAGCTTAACTTAACAGCACTTTTATTTAATTTATTTTTACGCATAAAAACCATATTAATTATTTGCAAGTAAACGATAAAAATTATTGAAAAACTATAGAGAAAACTCAAAACTACAATGGCATATTACCATGTTTTTTTCGAGGTAAATTTGCTACTTTATTCTCCAGCATTTTAAATGCTTTTATCAATTTTAAACGTGTTTCTTCAGGATATATTACCTCATCAATAAAACCACGCTCGGCTGCCCTATATGGATTGGCAAAAATATCACCATACTCTTTTTCTTTTTTTGCCAACTCAGTAACTTTATCCGATGCAGCATCAATATCTTTTTTAAATATAATTTCGGCAGCTCCTTTAGCTCCCATCACAGCAATCTCTGCTGATGGCCATGCAAAATTCATATCGCAACCAATGTGTTTGCTATTCATTACATCATAAGCTCCACCGTATGCTTTACGTGTAATTACAGTAACACGTGGCACGGTGGCTTCGCAAAATGCATACAATAATTTCGCTCCATTTGTTATAATAGCATTCCACTCCTGATCTGTTCCTGGTAAAAATCCTGGTACATCCTCAAATACCAATAATGGAATATTAAACGAATCGCAAAAACGTACAAAACGAGCACCTTTTTGCGAAGCTTGAATATCTAAACAACCTGCTAATTGAGATGGTTGATTACCAACAATACCAATGCTTCTGCCTGCTAAACGTGCAAAGCCAACCACTAAATTTTCTGCATAATTTTTATGCACTTCGTAAAACGAACCTTCATCAGCAACTTGCTCAATTACCTCACGCATATCGTATGGCTGATTAGGATTTTCGGGTACAATATTCATTAATCCTTCTCTCACTTCATTAGCTGGCTCGTAATTAATAAGTGGCGTTTTTTCTTCGCAATTACTAGGCATGTAGCTAATTAATTTTTTAAGTTGGTTAATACAATCAATCTCATTTGCTGCAGTAAAATGCGCTACTCCACTTTTAGTAGAATGCACAGAAGCACCACCCAATTCTTCTGATGTTACTTCTTCGTGGGTTACTGTTTTTACTACATTAGGACCAGTAACAAACATATACGAAGAGTTTTCAACCATCATAATAAAATCTGTAATGGCTGGGCTATATACTGCACCACCAGCGCAAGGACCCATAATGGCTGATATTTGTGGAATTACACCACTTGCCATGGTATTGCGGTAAAAAATATCGGCATATCCGCCAAGCGAAACTACACCTTCTTGTATACGCGCTCCACCCGAATCGTTTAATCCTATAATTGGTGCACCAGCTTTCATGGCAAGGTCCATCAATTTACAAACTTTTTCGGCATGGGTTTCACTTAACGAACCTCCAAAAACTGTAAAATCTTGAGAAAAAACATACACCAATCGGCCATCAATAGTACCATAACCTGTAACTACACCATCACCCAAAAACTGTTGTTTTTCCATACCAAAATCCTTGCTACGGTGTGCCACAAAAGCACCAATTTCTTCAAAGCTACCTTCATCAACCAAAAAATGTATACGCTCGCGGGCAGTAAGTTTTCCTTTTTTATGCTGAGAATCTATTCGGGCTTGGCCGCCACCTAATTGTGCTTCGTTACGTTTTTGTTGTAATAAGTCTCTTTTATTCATGGCGTTCGTTTGGGTTGATGTATTGCTCATGGTAAATTAATTATCGTTGTATGTATAGTGTTTAACCTTGCAATATTACTATAATTTGGTGGTAAAAAAACCATAAAAAAGACATGGGGTTAATGCCTATAAAATGTAGAAATATAAACACCGAAATTCTGTGAATAAATGGTAATAGGTTGTTTTTTGATTTTAACCCCAATAATACAATTGGCTTTAGGCTACATCACATAAAAAATAATTGCTAAAAAGGTTTCATGTAAATTATAAACCGGTGTGGTTAATAATTCCTTTTTTATTAAAACTACTAAAGCTTCAACCTAAATTTAATTTGGCAATTAAAAAAATAAGTATAGTTTTGATATTCAAACCAATTAAATAAATATACCATGAAAAAAAACAATCAATTGAAGGCAATTCCTTCTCTTCTCTTCTCTTCTCTTCTCTTCTCTTCATTAATTTAGCTAATGCCCAAGTAAAGTTACGTATGGATAATAAATTCCATAATAAATACAATACTTACACTCCTTTCTTTTTAGGCAGTTCATCTATGTTTGGTACTGATAACGATATGATTTTAACCAAATAATTTTATGAAAACTTATCTATTATTTTTTTTCAGCTTGCTAATGTTAACACAAAGCCAAGCGCAAAACTTTGCTCCTGTTGGTGCTAAGTGGCATTACACACGCGGCAAAGCCAATAACTTAAATACAATGGAGGTTATTGCAGATACTCTTATAAACAATTTAGTTTTTAAAAAAGTAAAGGTGATTTCATACCAAGATTATACCACTAAGCGACTTGAATGTATTGAATACTTATGGGGCAATAATGATTCTATTTTGTACTATAACTATTACCATAATCAAATGTTTAAATTGTATGATTTCTCAAAAGACTCGGGAGATATTCTGGTTGTTCATGAAGGTAAATTTAAACCAACCGATGCCTTTCAAATTGGTTTATGGAACATCGATTCTATTGATGGATTAAGCTATGTTATTGGCAAAACGGATAGTGTTTTGATTAATCAAAAATTTGAGCGTAGACAAGTAATTAAACAACTTGGCAGTAACAATAACGATTGGAGGTTTAACACAAGAAATTTAACTTATGCAATTAGCAAAATAGGCTCTACAGGGTATTTTTGGGGCTCATTTGTTGGAGCTTCGGTTGCAGAAAGTGACGACATATTAAGATGTTATAACGATAGCAGTACCTCATACAGAAACCCAAACTATCCTAATGATTGTAATTACATAACTGGCTTAATTAATGTGGCCCATATTCATACTATTCAAATTTCACCTAACCCGTTTACATCATACATTAGAATTGAAAAAAATGCTGATTATAAACAAGCATCTACATACAAAATAAGCAATGCATTAGGACAAATAATTATTATTGGGGCAATGGATAATAATTCAATTTTAATGAACACCAATAATTGGCATCCAGGAGTTTACTTTTTAACCATTACAAATAAAGACAATATAACTACCGAAACCATTAAACTATTAAAACATCATGAATAAGTTATTTTTATTAATTATCTTTAGCTTGCTCATGTTAGCACAAAGTCAAGCACAAAACTTTGCTCCAGTTGGTGCTAAGTGGCATTATTCTATAGGCAATTTAGATTTTAACGGGGTTAAATGTGCAGTATTAACGGTAAAAGAAGACACCTTAATAAACAACATAACCGCCTCGGTTATTGAAGTAAAGCTAATTGATAATCCAGGTATTGAAAAGGTTATTTCTCACGAATATATTGCAAGGCAAAACGACTCTGTGATGTATTATAATCCGAATTATAACAAGTTTTTTCTTTTATATAATTTCTCTGCAAAAGCTGGTGATACAGTAGATGTGCATAAGGAATTATCTAGAGTTACGCCTGGCTTTTTAGTACCAAAACTTGCAAATGATTCAATAACTTTTTCATACAGAATACTTTCAACAGATAGTGTGATGATAAATGGTACTTGGAAAAAAAAGCAGACAATTTTCGGTGTGAACGATAGTTATTATTCGATGGAGACATACAAAACAGATTCTTTTAGAGTTATCATTGATGGTTTGTATTCATTTACTTATTTATTTGGTCGTGCAGCCCTGATAACTATGGAAACAACTGAATGCATGTTAAGGTGCTATAATGATTCAACATACAACTTTAAATATGCCAAATGGAATAAACCATGTGATTATGCAAATTCATATACCGGACTATCAGAAAAAAATATTTATAACCAACTAGCTGTTTACCCTAACCCCATAACCAATGAAATGCATATAACTATCGGAAACCATGATAAACCTATAACATTTACCATGTACAATTCAGTTGGGCAAATTGTTAAAACTTTTAGTGGTGGTAGCGGTATATATTCGGTAGATGAATTACCCACAGGTGTTTATTTTTTAAAATTCGCTACCAGCACCCTAACACAGCATAAAATGATAAGAATAATAAAACTATGAAAACTTATCTATTATTTTTTTTTAGCTTGCTAATGTTAGCACAAAGTCAAGCACAAAACTTTGCTCCTGTTGGTGCTAAGTGGCATTACTCGCATCAGTATAGCAATAGTGTTTCAAACACAGGATATATAAAACTAGAAGTAATTAAAGATAGTACAATTAACAATATTGAGGTGCGTGTAATTAAAATAAGCTCGAACAACAACAGCCTTATTTCGTATGAATATATTGCCCAACAAAACGACTCTGTATTGTATTATAATCAACCCATGAATAACTTTTATTTGTTGTATAACTTTGCTGCACAAGAAGGTGATACCATAATTGTACATCCATCAAATGCTAAAACCCCAAGCGGATTTTTAGACTACAGTTCAAATGATTCTATACAAAAATTCGGATATGTAATTACTAAGCTAGACAGCATACAAATTGAAAACAAATGGTATAAACAACAGCATGTTGCAGACTTATTTCAAGGCTCATCAAATTGGTGTTTAAGTGGATTTGCTAATCCAAGCGCAGTGATTGTTCCAGTATTTGGAGCTAGTTCTTACCTATTTGGTTTAACTCGTAACATAACTCCAGAAACTGTTTCACCAATTTTACGATGTTACCAAGATAGTGTTACCAATTACAAAAAAAGCAATTGGGATAAAGACTGCGACTACCAGATTAATTGGCAATTAGTAAAAAATGAAACTTTAAAAAGTAGCGAGTATAAACTTTATCCTAACCCATGCCAAAATAAGTTATACATTGAGTTACCGACAAATTTAACTCAAAATTTGAATTACCAAATTACAGATATTTTTGGTTCAACACAACTACAAGGTATATTAAATAATAAAGCAATTGACATAGATACTTTAAAAAATGGTTTATACTTTATCGGTATATTCCACAATGACGTTTTATTATTTAAAACCAAATTTGTTAAGCAATAAACTAAGCATATTATTATGAGAAACACATTAAACTTAACGATATTACTATTTGCAATTATTAATAGTACAAATGCCCAAGTTGGTTTAGCAGGTAGCACTTGGAATTATCATTTTAGCAGAGAGGCATCACCCAATACTGAATATTATCATTTGGGAACATACACTGCAAATACCGACACTACAATAATGGGTAATACCTATTATAAAATACAATCAAATACTGGTGTAACTATTGATTATTTGCGTAAAACAAATGAGGTGGTTTGGTATTATTACAACAATGAAGAATTGAGGTTTTTTTATTTTATTAAACATGTGAACGACTCGTTTTATATCGACATGAAATTAGGAAGTAACTTTAGCAACATGGACACTGTGGTGAAAGATGTATTGGTAAAAATTGAAAGCATTACCTACGCACCAAACACTACCCAAACCGATTCGGTTAAGGTATTTAATTACGCTATTCTTTCCAGCAATATTAAATCTATATACCCCGATTTACCTTTACCTTACCCTGTTTTATCAGGCATATCAGCGCAATTATTAAACTTAAAGATGGCCAATTATAATCAAGTAAGTTTTAGTAGTTTGTTTAATCCTAATGTAAACTTAGGGCCAGATACCAAACCATTTTTAACTTGTTTTGAAAACACCAATACAAGTTTTTCGTATAAATCAGCAGCATTTATAAGTAATCAATTGGCTTGTAATTATTCTTCACCAACAGGCTTAAATACTGCTTTAAACCAACCATCAAACATAACAATTTACCCAAACCCAACAATAGATAAATTGTATTTTACAGCAAATACAAGTATCATAAAACAAATAGCCATTTACAACACAAATGGGCAGTTGATACGCTCATTAAATTACAAACAACTATTACCACAAAATAGTGTTGATGTAGCTAATTTACCAAATGGCATTTATCAATTAATATTGGTAGCAGAAGATGGTGGAATATTTAGCAATAGGTTTGTGAAGCAATAAAATGAAAAACCCCAATTATGAAAAATATACTAAGTGTTATTTTGTTATTTACAACTGTAATTACACAAGCCCAAAACCACATAACAGCTAAGGTTAATTTAACGCATTCTATCTGGACAATTTTCAATCCTGAATTCCCCAATGAAGTTACTACTTTGGGAACTTTTGAAAATGATACAATAATGAATGACGGCATAAAATATCTATGTTTATTTTATTCAAATCGTGATACCGTAACTCCTAATGATAGGTTTTATGCAGGAATTAGGTTCGATTCGATAAGCAATAGAATGTATTATTTTAACGGAAATAATGATAAAAAGGTTTTGTTTGATTTTTCATTACAACCTGGCGATACAATGTTATACGAAAATGGATATATGTTAGTTATACCTGGCATTGATGATTCTTTACTCGTAATTTTAACATCATGCGATAGTATAACTACACTTGATGGGGTTACTCGAAAGCGCTTTAGGTTTGGAAGCGATGCAAACATTGTTATTGAAGGAATTGGAATGGTAAACCGATATCCATTTAGTATAATGAATGCTTTTACGCTTGGCCATGCCGCCTTACTTGGTTGTTACAAACAAGCTGGTAAATGTTTGTACACAACAACTACATGCAACACTTGTTATGGTAACTATGTTGGGCTAAGAGAAAATGATATAAAACGAATACCGTATGCACTTTTCCCTAATCCGGTATCAGATATACTTTACCTAAAACCACAGGCAGAAAAAATAAACCAAATAGCCATCTACAACATAAATGGGCAGTTGATACGTTCATTAAATTACAAACAACTGTTACCACAAAATGCGATTGATGTTGCTACATTACCTAATGGCATTTACCAAATAATATTGGTAGCAGATGGTGGTGGAATATTTAGCAATAGGTTTGTGAAGCAATAAAATGAAAAACCCCAATTATGAAAAATATACTAAGTGTTATTTTGTTATTTACAACTGTAATTACACAAGCCCAAAACCACATAACAGCTAAGGTTAATTTAACAAACTCAAAATGGACTCATCAATATAATGATGATTGGAAAAATTATTGGTTCAATTATTACACAACACAAGAAGACACTTTATTAAATGATGGATACACCTATTTAAAAATATATTATTCAGAATCTGATAATACTATTCATAATAATAATCAATTTGTCGGAGGCATTCGGTTTGATTCGGTATCAAACAAAATATTCGCTAGAACAAATCAACCTAGAATAAAGGGCGACACCATTTTTACAATAATTTTATATGATTTCAATTTAGAAATTGGAGATACTCTGTTAGCAGATTCTGGATATTGTGTTTATCATTCAGCATTCGTAAATAAAGTTGATAGCATACAAACTTTGGATGGGTTATATCGTAAGAGATTTCATATTGGATATTTCCCTGAGTATCCAGATTATAGTCCAAACTTAATTATTGAAGGCATTGGCAATATTGGGCGTACATTTTTTACAAGGTTAGACAAAGCAATTACTACTAATGGAGAACCCGTTCGTACTAGATGTTACAAACTAAATGAACAATGCATTTATATGCATGTAAATGTTGAAAGTTGTGATAAATGTTTTCAATATCCAGTAGGTATAAAAACAATAAATCAAGACTTGCATGCACAAC
>JAUCCO010000012.1:0-42041 GCA_034676125.1 Bacteroidia bacterium | reverse complement strand
AATACTGCTTGAAAACTAATCCACAAAAGCAGTGGAGTTTTTAGACAGTCTGACGGTTTGCGGCAACATTCTCCATTCATTTTTATCAACTGGTTTACCCAATTTATTTAAGTTGTAATTAAACCAAAAGTTACTCGAGTTAAAATAGTTTGCTACATAACTTTCGTCTGTTAATTTAAGCTTAGTCATGTCAGTCCACTTATCCGGATAACCTAATTTACGTGTAAACGAAGCCAATTTTTCGAGTGCTTTTACTTTAGTTGGTGCACTCATCCAAGCTAAATTATTAATTCTATCCTTAAAACTTGCACTAAGGTTATCTACCATTTCGTTAACCCTTTTTTTACTTTCGGCAGTAAAGGCTACTTTCACAAATTCTTGGCCTACTAGTTCCCCAATCATATTATTAGCATGGGCTAAAGTAGTTTTCCAACGTGGTTTTTGTTCAGTTGTTCCAGTAAGTTTAGTGCCATAAAATGCAAAACTTCTGTCAATTGCTTTATCATGTAGATAAGGAATGGTAGTACTTATTATTTTCCATTTTAAATAGGCTTTCCAACCATCAAGGTTATTGTTAATGTTGCTGTTTAAATGCGCGATATAATCTGGTTGCATTACAATAATGTGTTTAACAGCCTCCGTATTTAATTTTACAGTTTCAAAATAACTCTTCCAGCTTATTGCATTAAATTTGCTATTTAGGTCGGTAATAGAAAATGGATTATATTGTTTCTCCATGTTTCTGCGCTCGGTTCTGCTCATGTTGGTTGCAGCCATTCCAGTTTCAAACTTCAAAACCATTTCACCTGCTTGTTGATTTTTTTGTGAAGCCATTTTAAACATTTCGTTTATCAATTTCACATAATCTTCTCTAATGCTTTCGTTTCTACTATCATTTTTTAAGTAGTAATCTTTATCTGGCAAACCAAGCCCGCCTTGCGATAAGTAGGGTACATATAATTCGCTATTTTTTACATCTTGACTAACACTAAAACTAAATGCAGCAGATATTCCAATACTATGAAGTTTGGCAACTGTTTCAAGTATTTGGGTTGAGTTTGATATTAAATCTATCTCGTTTAACAGCGATTGAACGGGTTTAAATCCTTCGTTGTTTAGTTTAATAGTATCCATCGCAACTTTGTAAAATAAACCAACTTTACCTTGCGAGCTATTTAAATCATTATTGTTTGATTTTGCAGCTGTTTCTAAAATGGTTTTTAATATCAGGTTGTTACGGTCGGCAACAATATTAAATGCGGTCCATCTGCCTTCTGATGCAGGAATTGGATTATTCTTTATCCAATTACCATTACTAAATAAGAAAAAATCTTTTTTGGGTGATACTTTTTTGTCAATTGCTTTTACATCAACCCCTTTAAGAATGGTGCTATATATAAATGCCGAAGTAGTACCAGTAGCAATAACTGCCGCTGCTATTATAAGTTTATTTTTCATGAGTTGTTTAAAAATTCCGATTCAATAATAAGCAATAGTTGTAAGCTATAAAAGTAGCAGAATGCCTTATATATACAACTACACCTATTAAAATACCGAGTTATTAAAATAAAATTATGCTTTCTTTATAAAACAGGTTTTTAAAACCATCATCGATTTTTCAACTTTACCTTCAATCTCTTCTTCACTATCGGTTAAACGAATATTTTTAACAACAGTGCCTCTTTTTAATGTGGTTGATGAGCCTTTTACTTTTAAATCTTTAATTAAGGTTATTGAATCGCCTTCGCTTAATAATGTTCCGTTACAATCTTTAACTTCCATGTTTGTGAATTTTTTTACAAGGTTAGTTAAAAATTGATACTTAATAAAACTGACAAAAGTTAGGGTGTTTTAAAAGCAAAACCGCCACTAAAGCCATGGGGAGGGTTTAGCAGCGGATTACTTGGTTTAATTTACAGGCTAATGGTAGCCAATTAAACGACTACTAAATAACAAACTTAATTATATACAATACGATTGAGAATTGAATTTGTACTATTGAGAATTTAAATTATTTTCACAACCTTGAAAACTAAGCTAGATAAAAAACAAATAGCCAATTTTAAAAATGGCAATAATTGTGCAGTTGGTGCTATTTACCAATTACATAATGCTACGCTTGGTATGGTAGCATATAAATACTTGCAAAATACAGATGATGCGAAAGATGCCGTAATGGATGTTTTTGAGAAGTTAATTGCCATGGATATTGAAAAAAGAAAGTCGCAAATTCCTGATAACCCTGAACATTTCACCTATTTGTTAATCAGAATGACCAAAAACCTTTCGTTAGATATTCTTAAGCATAAACAAATTATAAACCAGTATCGATCTGATATTAAGGAGATTGAGCCATGCGAACAGTCTGATGTGGAACGCAAATGGGACAAGCAAACGATTGATTTTGTAATTGGACAATTATTAGAAAGTGAGCAAAAGATAGCAAACCTACATTTTGGAGGTTTTAGCAATGACGAGATTGCCCAAAAACTTAACCTTAGTTATAATACAGTTAGAAATCAGCTTTCTACAGCAAAAAAGAAAATTAGACGGTACATTTCTACCCCCTTAGTCGTATTATTAATAAATATGTATAGCTATGTTAACATTTAAATTCCACGAAATAATTTTAGTTGCAAAAAAAGGCACTGCCCAACAATGGGAAAATGTGCTTAAGTATTTAGAAAGTTATAGCGGTGATGAGGATGATATTATTGGTGTTAAGTTATTTGTAAAAAATAACGCACCCAATGAACGAGCAGCATTGCTAAAATTCGCTAAAGAATTAAATAACCTAAACCCAAACCAATCTCGTTCGCTTAAATTAATAAGAATGCCAAATTGGGTAATGGTTGCTGCGGCATCATTACTATTAATATCGGGTTTAGCCATAAATCATTATTTTCATCAAAAAACCTTGCATATTGTTGAAGATGCCATGCCTATCTTTTTATCAAATAATGATGCTGTAATGAACAAGGCAATGGCTCAATACAAAAAAGGAGATTATCTATCTGCGGTTAAAAACTTTGAAAAACTACAATCAGATACTGCTGCTTATTACGCGGGCGTTTGTTACGAGTTAGGAGAAGATTTTGACAACAGTATTGTTAAGTTTAATGAGATTTATGAAAATTCAGACTTTTTTGTAAAGGCAAGAATTAGGTTAGCCGCTATATATATTGCGCAAAATAAAAACGAACAAGCGAAGAATGTTATTCATAACATTACACCTACAAATGAGAACGAAGCTGAAAGGCTAAAATCTATAAAAATTAGGCTTTATTAATTTTATTACCAATAAGGCAATTACAATTACTAATATTCCTATTAGCCAAATTAAGTAGTTGTTTGGTTTACAAATAAAAACCTGATCAGCTCCTGTATATATAAATGATTGCCAATCGGCTGGGTTGCTATATTGTAACTTAATTTCTTTTTTAGCTAGATATAACGCATCTGAGGCGGATTTTCCATCAGCCAAATGTTTATAAAAAGAAGTTAAAAGTTGGGTGGTTTTAGTTTCTTCAACATTACGTAATGCAGAAACAGTTCCTGCAACACCAGCAGATAATGACGCTCTTGTAAATCCATCAATAATGCCATTATGTTGCATTTCGCCTACATTACTTTTACAAGCTGCAAATATTGCCAACGAATTGTTTGAGTTTAATTGTTCAAAATCAATATCGTATAATGCACTGTCAGCACCTGCTAAAGCGGTATATATCTTAGGTCTTTCGGTGTTGTCTAAACTTGCATTAGCATGTGCCGAAATATGTAGGATGGTACTTTCTAATAATCCTTTGGTTAACTCCTTTTTATTTTTGTAGTTTATAAGTTTTATCTTAAAGTAATCTCTTATGTTTTTGTTTAATATTTTCGATTCTTTTATTTCTGCTAAGTTGGTATGGGTGTAATCGGGGTTCCAAATTGTAATTTTATCTATCAATACTTCTTTCTTTTTATAAGTTACAAAATGGGTAAATGAATTAACGTAGCTAATGTTATAATGATCAAAAACGTAGTTAAAGTTTTTATAGTTTTCGCCACTATTATCCATTAAAAGTCCTTCAAATAAAATAGGTCTATTAAAATATGCAGGAGGTATAATAATTAGTTTATTTACGGTGTTTGATAGTTTACTTAATACTGGTTTTAAAAATAACTTATAGCCTAATTGGGTTTTTATTTTATAAGTTAACAAATCATTTTTTTCTAAAGCATTAAAAATATCTTGAGGCAAATCGCCAAGTTCTTTTTTGCTAATTTCTAATACAAAGGTTTGCTGTCTTTGCTGTTCTATACACTCAACCATAAACTTTAAGGTGTCATTGTTACTGTTGTTTCTAAAACAGAAATAAGTAACCAAAGCTTCTTGTTTACCAATAAACTGAGAAACATACTCGGGCTGTGTTATCAGTTTGTTAAAGTAGTTTGGCTTAGTTTTTAAATTAAGCTTTTTGCCGTTTTCTACAGCAGCCATTTGTGTTAACGCTGCATATAATTGTTGGTTGATACCAATTTGCATAATTGGCCGTTGGCGCATTAACTCCGTATATTTAAGTGCAAAGTTTAGGTAGTTTTTATTGTTGGTGTAATTGTATAGCTTAAAATACAATTTTGTAATTCGCTGCTCAGTAGGAGGGTTTTCTCGGTTGTTGTATCTTCTATAAAAGTAGTAACCTTCGTATTGTAATTTATAATAATCGTTCCATAGGTTTTGTTTAGCCCAAATTAAAGCCCTATTTAAATATTCAACATTCTTGGTGTTGTTAAATTTTATTTCATAAGCAGCATCCAAAAGATGGTTTATTGAGCTTGATGAATGAATAAATATGCCATATCCTCCATCATTAAACTTGTTTAATATTGCATCTGCTTTTAAATAGTATGCTATGGCAGTATCAACATTAATTCCTACATTTATGTATCCCATAATTGTTAGGTTATGCACAAGCTGCGGATGTATTTTGTTGTGGTTTAGTATGGTTTTATTAGATAGGTTTAAGTATTTTATAATGTTGTTAAATGCAAGTTTGTTGGTGCTGTTTTTTTCAAACTCATCAACCCAAATAATAGCTGTAAGTTGATAAATTTTTGCTTTTAAAAAATAAAAATCATCCGATAAAGTGTTGGTTAAATTAAGAGCTGTATTTATATTTTCAGTTTTCTGTTGCACTAAATCAGGATCGGTTTCTACATTGCCTACCAGTACAAATGCCAACTGTAAAGTAGTTATGGCTTTAATGTAAATATCAGTGGTTTTAATCGCATATTGATAGGCTAGTTTTACATGTTTTATAGCATTTTCTTGTCTTTTATGGTATTGAGAATACCTAGATATACCTAAGTTGTAATGTGCGTTTGCCAGTTCATTATCTTTGTAGTTTGGTATGGTTAAAATAGAGTCAAGGTAAGCCTTGCCAATTTCTTGCTCATTAAGTAAATGGCATAAGTGTATGTGACTTGTAAAATACTCAGTAGGAGATAGGTTTGCTCGATTATCTATAAGCCAAATTTTGGCATTTGCCCATTTACCTTTGTTTAATAAATCGTTAAACTGATTAGCATTTACGATAATAGATTGCATCATAAGTAACACCATAAAATAATATTTATGTGCTTTTTTATTTCCAAATATATTTGCAATTATTGCCATGCTAATTATTTCAATAATACAGCTAAGTATTGTTATTTAAAAATGTATAAATATATAGATACCTAAGCCACATCTCATATATTTGCTTTAATTTGTACTAAAAGTAATTATACTAAATAATGAGTTTAAGTAAATCAATAAATGCTGAGAAAGCTCCTGAACCAGTTGGATTATATCCTCATGCAAAACGCGTAGGTAATTTATTGTTTCTATCGGGAGTAGGCCCTCGCGAAAAAGGCACGAAAGACATACCAGGAGTAGTATTAAACGAGCAAGGCGAAATTGTTTCTTATGATATAGAAAAACAATGTAGAAGTGTGTTTAAAAACATCAAACTAATACTAGAAGCAAGCGGAAGCAATTGGAATAATATGGTTGATGTAACTGTGTTTTTAACCAATATGAAGGATGATTTTAAAACATATAATAGAATTTGGGCTGAGTATTTTAGCATCAACCCACCTTGCCGAACTACAATAGAAATAAATTGTTTACCTACGCCTATTGCTATTGAGTTAAAGGTTATTGCCACTGTTGATTAAACACAACTTATTTTAAGGATTTGATATTTATTAATTATGAAATTACATACCATTGATACCGGATTATTTAAATTAGATGGAGGTGCCATGTTTGGCGTTGTGCCTAAAACTATTTGGAATAAGCTTAATCCAGCAGACGATAACAATATGATTAGTATGGCCATGCGTTGCTTATTAATTGAAGATGGAAATCAGTTAATTTTAATTGATAATGGTATTGGAAATAAACAAGATGATAAGTTTTTTTCGCACTATTATTTGCATGGTGATGCAACACTTGAAAAGTCATTAAATAAATTGGGTTTCTCGCCTAATGATATTACTGATATGTTGCTTACACACCTGCACTTTGATCATTGTGGCGGAAGCATTAATTGGAACAATGATAAAACTGGTTTTGAAACGGCTTTTAAAAATGCTAATTATTGGGTTGGCGAAGACCAATGGCACGAAGCACTTAAACCTAATGCCCGCGAAAAAGCTTCTTTTTTAAAAGATAATATTTTGCCAATAGAGCAAAGTGGACAGTTAAATTTTATTAACGAAGCCACCATCATAAATCCTAATATTTCGTTTAAATATACATACGGGCATACCAATGGAATGATTCATCCCATTATTAAATATAAAGGCTACTCCATTATGTATATGGCCGATTTGGTGCCAACTCAAGCTCACTTGCCTATACCGTATGTAATGGGTTATGATGTTAAACCATTAAATGCAATGACTGAAAAAGAAGCTGTTTTAAAAGAGGCTGTTGATAATAGTTACATATTGTTTTTTGAACACGATCCAACCATTGAAGCGTGCACGGTTATGCAAACAGAAAAAGGAGTTCGCAAACAAAATAACGTGTTAATTACTGATTTGTAATTTTAACTTATTAATCATTTTATAGGCATTTAACATTATCAAATTAACATTTGTAACATAATTCAGTTTGTTTAAGTGCTGGTATATTATAAGTTACAAGTTGGCTAATGAATTTGAAGAGATAAAACGCCTATTCAAATCTTTTTTCATGGTTTAAAGTGGCAATTTCAGTAAAGAGTTTATATATTCACAGATTGAAATTTATAAGTAAACTCACTAAAAAATATTACACTGTTTTTTCATGAAAAATGTCATCAGATTTTTAAACATCATTTTAGTATTCGTTGCTTTCTTTTGCTTGATACTTTATTTTCCGGAATATACTTTATCCGTTGTTATTGGTTTAGTTGCCCTTTTGGCTTTGTATGATTATTTTCAACCTCGGCATACCATTTTGCGTAATTTTCCTGTTATTGGTCATTTACGATATATATTAGAAAGTATTGGACCCGAGATAAGACAGTATTTTGTAGAAAGCGATATGGATGGAAAACCATTAAATCGTAATCAGCGTACGTATATTTATTCTCGTGCCAAAAAACAAAACGATAATCATCCGTTTGGTACCGAACTCGATTTGCAAAACGATCATATCGAATGGGTGCGTCACTCCATGTTTCCAAGCAAAGTGCAAGAGGTAATTCCTAGAGTTGTAATTGGTGGCCCAGATTGTAAGCAACCTTATGCGGCAAGCTTACTTAATATATCGGCAATGAGCTATGGTTCGTTAAGTAAAAATGCAATTTCGGCATTAAACTTAGGCGCCCAAGCAGGCGGATTTTATCACAATACAGGCGAAGGAAGTATCTCTGATTTTCATAAATTGGGTGGTGATATTTGTTACCAAATAGGAACGGGGTATTTTGGTTGTAGGGATGAGCATGGTTTATTTAGTGAAGAAAAATTTACAGCAAGCGCAAGAATTCCTAAAGTAATGATGATAGAAGTAAAACTATCACAAGGCGCAAAACCTGGCCATGGAGGTATTTTACCTGCATCAAAAAACAATGAAGAGATTGCACGTATTCGTGGCGTAAAACCACACACTACAATCTCATCTCCTCCAGGGCATTCGGCATTTGATAGTTATGTAGGATTGCTTAAATTTATAGCCCGTTTACGTGATTTATCTGGTGGAAAACCAGTTGGTTTTAAACTGTGTGTGGGTAATCCTGCTGAGTTTGAAAAAATATGTTTAGCAATTATAGAAACAGGTATCAAACCCGATTTTATAACTGTAGATGGTGCTGAAGGTGGAACAGGTGCTGCGCCAATTACATTCTCAGATCACGTGGGTATGCCATGGGAAAACGCATTGATGTTTGTTGTAGAAACATTGAAAAAACACGGCTTAAAAAAGGACATCAAAGTGATTACTTCAGGTAAAATTATTGATGGTTTTGATTTGCTAAAAGCATTGTGTTTGGGTGCCGATGTGTGTAATTCTGCTAGAGCAATGATGTTGGCATTAGGCTGTATTCAAGCTTTAGAGTGTCACAAAAATACTTGTCCTACTGGTATTGCTACCAACAACCCGCGGTTAATGCGTGGTTTGGTGGTAGAAGAAAAATGGATTCGTGTAAAAAACTACCAAGAAGCAGTTTTAAGAGATTTTATGGATTTATTAGCTGCTACTGGTTGCAATAGTATTGATGAATTAAATCCATCATTTATCTTTAAACAAATTGATGGCAATTCAATATCGTACGAAGATTTAAATGAGATAAGAAAAGCCAATTATTACCTTCATCTTAAAACTCCTGCAGATAATAAGATTAACATTATGTAATAGGCTTTTTATTGATTAATAAAGCTATTATTTCGTTAGTTTGGGTTGGGTTAAACCAATATTGAGGTGCTTCTTTTTTAAACCAAGTAATTTGTCGTTTGGCATAGTTACGGGTATGCTGTTTTATTAATTCTACAGCCTTTGGCAATGTATAATCTCCGTTTAAATGGTTAAATAATTCGGTGTAACCAACGGTTTGTAATGCGTAATTATCTTTATATGGTTGCATTGTTTGTGCTTCATTTAAAAGCCCTTCTTGCATCATCAAATCAACCCTCGTATTTATGCGTTGGTATAAAACCTCTCGATCAAGATTAATCACCACTTTTATCACGTTAAATTCTCTGGGATTCTTTTTTTTATTTGGCACAAAACCTTTTTGCATGGCCAGCGCAACTTCAATTGCTCGCATTACACGTTGTGGGTTTTGTAGCTCAGTTTGCTGGTAAATGTTTTCGTTAATAATTAACAGTTTGTTTTGTAATGCAAGTATGCCTTCAGTTTTATAGAGTTCGTTTAGCTCACTGCGTAAATCTTCATCAGCTTTGGGCATATCATCCAATCCATCAATTAATGCTTTTACATATAGGCCACTTCCACCAACCGCAATTACGGTATTATGTGTTTTAAATAACTCGTTTAATATGGTTAAAGCATCACGTTCAAAATCGCCTGCATTATAATTATCATGTATGCTTAAATGCCCAATAAAATGATGCTTAACTTCTGCTAATTCTTGCTTGCTTGGTTTGGCTGTTCCAATACTTATTTCTTTAAAAAACTGCCTGCTATCTGCCGAAATAATTTCGGTGTTTAACTGCTTAGCTAAAGTAATTGCAGTAGCTGTTTTGCCTACAGCTGTTGGTCCAAGTATACATAGCAGTGTTTTGTTCATTATTATCTTTTCTTATTAGTTTATATATCAAAAACTAAAACGCCAAATCCATTCCATCAAACGTTCCACTGCTCATCAATAATAAGTTTTCCTGGCCAGTGTAATGTTGGGTTATAAATTTATGCAACTCGTTTTTATCAGTAAACACTTTTACATTTCCTCCAAAGCCGTTAGCTACTTCTGCCTCGCTAAGCATGGGCATTTTTTTCATTTCTAAAGCATGCTTGCTAAACAAAACTGCACACACATCAGCCTCTTGCATACAGTCTTTGTAATGAGGTAAAAAATCTTTGTTTAAACTACTAAATGTATGCAGTTCGTATGCGGCAATTAACTTACGATTGGGGTGTAAATTTTTAACAGCATTAACAGTTGCTTTTAGTTTACTTGGTGCATGTGCAAAATCTCTGTAAACTATTGATGTGGCTGTTTCTTTAATGGTTTCAAGTCTTTTGGCTGTTCCTTTAAAATGCGGAATGGCTTCGTAAAATTGTTCTTCAGTAATGCCAGCTTCTATACAAGCAAATTTAGCCGCCATCATGTTTTGTAAGTTGTGGTTGCCAAATACTTTTAATGGAATTTCTTTGCCATTAATAATTACATATGTTACCCCATTTTCAACTTTATTTTTAGGCGTAGTGTAAGGGATAAGTCGTGCTTTGCATGGTGTGTTTTCGCTTACACGTTTTACTTCACTATCATCTGCACAATAAATTAATGCACCATTTTCTGGCAAATCTTTTATAAATATTTCAAATTGCTCTACATAATTTTGATAGGTAGGAAAAACATTAATATGATCCCAAGCTATGCCTGTAATTATGCCAATTTCGGTATGGTAAAAATGAAACTTTGGTCGTGGGTCTAATGCTGAGTTTAAATATTCATCACCTTCAAAAACGGCTATTTTACTTGTAGGACTAATGCCTACCATGGTATCAAACCCATCAATTAAACTACCAACTAAATAATCAAAATCAATATTGTAATACTTTAATACAAATAAAATCATGGCGGTGGTACTTGTTTTACCATGACTACCACCAATTACAATTCGTTTTTTATCTTTGGTTTGTTCGTACATATACTCTGGGAAAGAGTATATTTTTAAACCCATTTCTTGTGCTTTTATTAACTCTGGGTTATTTGCTCGTGCATGCATACCCAATACAATTGCATCAATATCCGAAGTAATATTAGCTGTATCCCAACCCGTTTTGTTAGGTAAAATGCCCGCTTTGGCTAACCTGCTTTTTGCTGGTTCGTAAATTTCATCATCGCTACCAGTTACTTTAAAACCTTTGTTATGTAAGGCCAATGCCAAGTTGTGCATTACGGCTCCGCCTATTGAAATAAAATGTACACGCATGTTTTTTACAGTTAAAGCACGCAAGTTATTTATACCATTGCACAAAGTTTATGCTAGTTATAAACAACAATTTTTAGGTGTGTAGGGGAGTAAACAATTATAGGTATTCGTTAATCCAATGGCTTACTCCTGTACTTGCATTTTGTTGTATATAAGTTACATTATTTGGGTTGATGCCAATAGGTGGTTTTGATGGATCAATAACAAAAACTGGCGTTTGCGGTTGGGTATAATTTAAAAGCCCAGCTGCTGGATATACTTGTAATGATGTACCAATAACCACCAACATATCCGCTGTATTAACAATCTTTGCAGCAGGTTCAATCATTGGTACTGCCTCGCCAAACCATACAATATGTGGCCTTAGTTGTGATCCTTTTTCGCACAAGTCGCCCATTTTTAATTCCCATCCATCAATATCGTAAACCAATGCTGGGTTTTTAGCACTTTGAGATTTGGTAATTTCGCCATGCAAATGCAACACATTTATACTGCCCGCTTTTTCGTGTAAGTTGTCAATATTTTGTGTAATAATTTGTACTTGGTGGTTTTGCTGTAATTTGGCTAAAGCAATATGTGCCGCATTGGGTTTTGCATCAATAACAGCTTTTCTGCGCATGTTATAAAAATCTTGAACCAAATTTGGGTTTTTGTGCCAAGCTTCGGGTGTGGCCACATCATACACATTATAACCTTCCCAAAGGCCATCAGTACCCCTAAAGGTTTGCAAGCCGCTTTCTGCGCTAATTCCTGCGCCAGTTAATACAACTATTTTCATGGTTTATCTATCTAATAATAAATGGCTTTACTTCTTATCTTCAATTATCTGTTTATATTTGTTAATCTGTGCTGAAAGATACAATAAAATATTTGCTTACTATTATCCTGCTCGCTCCATTTTTGGGCTATGCACAACAGGTACGTTTTATTCAAAACAAAGGGCAATGGCAAAATAATATTTTATACAAAGCAGATATTCCTGGTGGAGATTTATACATTACAAATAAAGGTTTAGTTTATAATTTAATTGATGAGCAAGCCGTTCACGAACAACACCATCATAAAAGAGATAAAGATATTATTATAAAAGCTCATGCCATTTTTATTGATTTTGCAGGAGCAAATTTAAATTATACGCACAATGGTTTTGATGAATTTGTAACCCGTTATAATTATTACATTGGCAATGATGAAGCTAAATGGGCCGAAGGTGCAAAGGCTTTTCAGAAAGTTGTTTTACAAAATATTTATCCCCATATAGATTTTGAAATTGTAGGTGAAAATGGAGGCGTAAAAACCGCCTTTATTGTAAAACAAGGTGCACGTGTTAGCGATATAAAATTGGCTTATAATGGTGCGCAACAATTAAACATTTTAAATGGCGATTTAATTGTAAAGCATAGTTTAGGCGAAATTAAAGAACATCAACCCATAACTTTTATTAGCAATGGACTAAGCCAAGAAACAATTAATAGCGCTTATTTTTTAACAAACGATACGCTTAGTTACAACATTGCAAATTTTAAGGGGTTATCAAAAAATGATTCTTTAATTATCGATCCATCAATTGTGTTCAGTACATTTAGTGGCTCGGTGGCCGATAATTTTGGTTTTACCGCAACACATGATAACAGCGGAAATGCATACGGTGGTGGCACTGTTTATAACACAAACTTTCCAGTTACTGCAGGTGCATATCAATTAACTTATGGTGGTGGTGCTAATTTTACTGATCCACCAGCTAGAGATGTAGGTATTTTAAAGTTTTCGGCTGATGGTACGCAATTACTTTATGCAACATATTTAGGTGGTTCGCAAAACGAGCAACCGCATAGCATGAGTTGTGATGCAGCGGGTAACTTGTATATTATGGGAACCACAAGATCAACAAATTTCCCTTACAAAAATGGGGTTGATAATTCGCATAATGGCATTTACGATTTATTTGTAAGTTGTTTAAGTGCCAATGGAAATACTTTGCGTTATTCTACCTATTTGGGCGGTTCTGGTAACGATGGATATAATAACCACACAACTGGCAATAATAGCAACCAATTAACCTATAACTTTGGTGACGAGTTTAGGGGAGACATTCGATTAGACGCTTCGGGAAATGTTTATATAGCAACCGTTACCGCCACACAAGATAATTCTCTTCCAATAGTAAATGCTACCCAAACAGTATACGGTGGGTCAGGTCAAGATGGTTGGGTCATAAAACTTACACCCCAATTAAATACCATTTTGTTTAGCACTTATATTGGTGGTAGTGGGTTTGATGCGGCTTATGGAATTAGAATAGATGGCGATAATTTTTATGTAACTGGTGGTACTTTAAGTAACAATTTGCCTAATCCTGGTACTTCTAGTTACAAGGGTGGGGTTGATGGTTTTGTTGCACTTTATAACCAAACTGGTGGTGTAATTTCACATCAAAAAACGGTTTATTTAGGTACTGGTAGTTATGATCAGGCTTATTTTGTGTATACTGATAAGCAGAAAAATGTTTATGTAACCGGCCAAACTACTGGGCTTTTCCCTCAATTAGGCAGTGGTTATTACGAGATTGGTGGCAAGCAATTTATCACCATTTTTGATGCAGGTTTAAATACCGTTCTTAATCAAATGGTTTTTGGTGGCGGTAGTCAATTTCCAAAACTTTCTCCATCTGCTTTTATGGTTGATGATTGTAATCAAATATATTTTAGTGGTTGGGGTGGTAATACAAATCAAGGACATAATCCAAATACTTCTACTACATTTGGTTTAGTAACCACAGCCGATGCTTTTCAGAAAACAACTGACGGGTCTGATTTTTACCTAATCGTTTTTGATCCTAAGATGTCGCGTGTGGCTTATGCAACTTATTTTGGTGGTAATGTTTCGCAAGAGCATGTGGATGGCGGAACAAGTCATTTTGATGAAAGTGGTGCAGTTTACCAATCAGTTTGTGCAGGTTGCGGTGGCTTTTCTGATTTTCCAACAACACCAAATGCATATAGCCGGATAAATGCAGGTAGGCGAACCAGCAACCCAAATATTGGTGGCTGTAATAATGCAGTTTATAAGTTTAATAGTAGACCTACACCAATTCCTCCAGCTATGCAAGATACTTTGTTGTTTGTTACTGCAACCGATACATTATCTTATACTTTTGATATTACTGATGTAAACCAAGATTCGATTACCATTACCGCAATTACAGGTAGCCTTACTTTATTAAATACACCTAATAAAGTTGTAGTTACAGAACTTAAAAGACAAGCTGGTTTAATTAGGATTAACCTTTCTTGGGTTGCACCTTGTAACAAAGCAAACGATACCTTATTAATACATTTTAAATTACGTGATTTCGCCTGCCGAACCTCTGATACTTCATCAGGAACGATAAAAATATTTGTTAATCCAATGCCGCAAATACAAGTAGATTTATCATGTGTTTTGCGCAGCGGACAATCAGACATGATGTTGAAATGGGACAACAGTTGGAAAACTCAACCCGGAGCAAAATACATTGATAACATTATACTTTACAGAAAAGTAATTGGCCATAATTTCGATTCGGTGGCCAAATTAAGTTACAACAATATTTTAAGCGAATACATTGATAAAAACCTTGCACGAGTTGGCAATACTAACTATTGTTACAAACTAGTTACCCAAAATTTATGTGGAGTAAAAACTGGTGGAGTGCGCGAGTGGTGTAGTATTTTGTCGGATAGTTTTGATGCAACTGCTTATTCGTTTAGCAGAGATACCATTTATTATGTACGTGCTGCTGATACTTTAGATACTAGATTTTTAGTAACCGATAATGAGTTTGCTGATTCTTTGTTTATTAGTTTTTCGGGTAGTTTAAATGAGACAACTTACGCAACTGTAACCGAAGAAAAAGGAGTAGGGAAAGCAGCATTACAAATAATAGTTAGCCCACCTTGCGAGGCAGTTGGCGATACACTGAATTTAGATTTTATTGTGCAAGATAATCGTTGTCCATTGCCAATTAGAGATAAAGGAAAATTAAGCATAATAGTTTTGCCGCCATTGCCAGCAGAAAGTGTAGGACTAAATTGTATCAAGCAAATCGGTACCAACCAAGTGGGCATTTCTTGGCCAGCTTTACCAAATCCTAAAACTACCAAACATGTGATGTTGCTTAAACGAGATGCTTCAGGTAATTTAACCCAAGCAGGCATGTTTGGTAATGCAATTGTAAACGAGGTAATTCAAACTGTAATTAATCCAACTCAACAAACAACTTGTTTTGCATTAGTAGCTATTGATAATTGTGATAACCCAAGTGATACCAGCGAGTTTGTTTGTATTCCATGGACAGATGATCAATATCCTCAAACAATACAGCCACATTATGTTACTGTAATAAATAATAGGCAAATTGAGGTAAGTTGGAATGCCCAAAACAATGTTATAAACGAAGTTTTTAGGTTTGATTTATTTACCCAGAAAAAACAAAAAGTGGCGGAGTTAACATCAACCCAAACCGATACAACTTGGGTTGATGAAGATGTAAATGTACAGAGTCAACGTTATTGTTATATTATAGAACCAACTAATAACTGCGGCTTAAAACCTAAACAAAATAAACCAGCTTGCAGCATTTTACTTAGTGGCATAAGTAAACCGTTTGAACATACACTAGATTGGACTACCTACGATTTTTTTGAAAACGGGGTCGATAGACACGATTTATTTAAAAGAGATTATACCGAATCTATCTTTGCACTTCGTAAATCAAACCCAATAAAAATTGTTAGCGATTTAGATATTGACTTAAATAAAGAAACAGGATTATTTTATTATTATATTATTGCTACCGAAAATCAACCTAGTATTTATCAAAGTAAATCAAACGAAATTGAGCTTGTTCAGGCTCCTTTATTGTACGTTCCAAATGCATTTACTCCCAATTTTGATGGTGTAAACGAATCTTGGAATATAGTTCCGGTATTTGTTAAGGATTACCATTGCCGCGTTTATGATAGGTGGGGCAAGTTGGTTTTTGAAACTAAAGATAAGAAAAAGCAACTAACAGACAAGGATTTAACGGGTGAAGTTTTAGCAGAAGATGCTTTTGTTTATGTGATTTCTTACACTGGTTTTGAAGGCACTTTTAAACAAGTTACAGGAAATGTTACCATTTTAAAATAGCACTATGGGCAATTGCTTATAATGTATATTTTTGCAGTCTTACAAAATAAAAAGTACAAGCACTATAATTTACTATGGCAGTTTACAAATTCAAATTAACATTCGAAGAATACGAAGACATTTCTCGTGTTATTGAAATTAAGTCATCTCAAACATTTTTCGAATTCCACAAGGCAATTCTTGATTCAATTGGTTTTGATCAAAAACATATGGCCTCGTTCTACATGAGTAACGATTCTTGGAAAAGAGATCAAGAAATTACTTTAGAAGACATGAGCGATTTGGCAGATGAGGATGCAATTCCACTTCCTACTATGAAAGACTCACGCTTAAGTATGTTTGTAAATGATCCTCATCAAAAAATGATTTATGTGTATGATTATCTTGAAATGTGGACCATGCATATTGAATTAGTAGGGATTGAAATTAAAGAAAAAACGGGTGTTAAATATCCTGTTTTGGCTAAAACCGTTGGATTGTCACCTAAACAATACGATAAAGTACAACGTTTTGGTGCAGTTGATGAAAACGAGTTTGACGAAATTACTAAAAACTACTTAAATCATTCTGACGAACCTTCGGGCGAAATTAGTGATGATGAAGCGGATGAGTTTGGTTTGTTTGATGATGTCGAAACAAGCGAATAAGCTTCTGGTGGAGCAATTGAAGAAGACTAAACTTAAGCACTGAATTGGTAATATCTATATCCATATTTTTGGATTTGAAAGCAAAAAAATAACTTTTTATATGCAGTTACAATTCATGTAACTGTATATTTTATACTTTTTTAAATGAAAAACTTAATCCTGATGCGTCATGCAAAAGCCGCTAATGCTGCTGGCTTACAAACCGATTTCGACCGCGCTTTGGCCGAACGTGGCGTTAATGATGCGGGCGAAATGGGTAAACGTTTGTTAAGTAAAAAAGTAGTGATTAATTTAATAGTGTGTAGTGCTGCAAAACGTACCACGCAAACGGCTCGCATTTTGGCTGATAAACTTGGTTATGCCCAAAATGATATTTTAAATGAGTTTGATTTATACAATTGTACAACCCAAGAAGCCATTGATGTAATTAGGCATTTAAATGATAAATATGATACCGTTTTGCTAATTGGCCATAATCCTGCTGTAACAAGTTTGGTAAGTTATTTATCAAATTCTTTTATAGAAAGTATGCCAACTTCAACACAAGCAAGTATTATTTTTAATGCAACTACTTGGAAACAAATAGCACCAAATATGGGTAGCTTAAATTGGATTGATAGCCCTAAAATACCATTCATTGAAAACTAAAACAGTAATTATTACAGGCGCATCATCAGGCATTGGCGAAGCAACTGCTTATGCTTTTGCCAAACAAGGTGCAAATGTTGTTTTAGCTGCGCGTAATATTGATAAATTACAATTGGTGCAACAGCAATGTAATGTTTTGGGTGGTGCTACTTTAGTTGTAAAATGCGATGTAAGTATCGAGCAGGATTGTATCAATTTAATAAACTTAACAGTTAAAAATTTTAACACCATTGATGTGCTGATAAACAATGCGGGCATAAGTATGCGCGCTATGTTTGCCGATTGCGACATAAGTGTTTTAAAACAATTAATGGATATTAATTTTTGGGGTTCGGTGTTTTGTACCAAGTACGCATTGCCTTATTTATTAAAACAAAAAGGTTCTGTTGTTGCAGTTTCTTCTGTTGCAGGTTTGGTAGGTTTGCCAGCTCGCACAGGTTACTCTGCATCTAAGTTTGCTTTAGAAGGTTTTATGCAAAGTTTACGTATAGAGAATATAAAAAATGGTTTGCATGTTGGTATGATGTACCCAGGTTACACTGCATCAAACATACGTAATGTGGCATTAAATAATAAAGGCAATACCCAGCAAGAATCTCCTTTAGATGAAAGCAAATTAATGCAACCCGAAACTGTAGCGAATGCCATTGTAAATATGGTTAAAAATCGTAAACGCCAACAAATTTTAACGGGTATTGGTAAAGTGTCAAAATGGTTAAACATCTTGTTACCTTCGCGAAGCGATAAAGTGGTTTATAATTTTGTTGCTAAAGAAAAAGATAGTCCATTTAAATAATACGAAATTGAATTTTAGATAATGATTGAACAGATACTTAAAAATAAAATTGCTTTAGCTTTACAGCAGTTATATCAAATAGAAATTAGTGATGCAAACGTAGTAATCGAAAAAACTACTTCCGATTTTGAAGGTGATTTTACTTTTGTGGTTTTTTCTTATTTAAAACAAACCAAAAAAGGTCCTGAACAAACTGCACAACAATTAGGGGAGTTTTTATTAGCACAAGTTGATGAGGTTGCTTCTTTTAATGTAATTAAAGGTTTTTTAAACTTGGTGGTTGCTCAACAATATTGGTTAAACTTTATTAACCAACATCACCATCAACCCAACTTTGGATTTGTAACTAAACCTACTGGACAAAAAATATTGGTCGAATATTCATCACCCAATACCAATAAACCTTTACACTTAGGCCATATACGTAATAATTTATTAGGTTATGCAGTTGCCCAAATTTTAAGTGCAAATGGCCATCAAGTTTCTACTTGTAATTTAGTAAATGATAGGGGCATACATATTTGTAAGAGTATGTTAGCTTGGATGCAGCATGGCAATGGCGAAACGCCCGAAACCAATAATTTAAAAGGCGACCATTTAGTTGGTAAATATTATGTGTTGTTTGATAAGCAATTTAAAGCAGAACAAAAGCAATTAATTGAGGAAGGTTTAACTCCCGAACAAGCTGAAAAGCAAGCGCCAAGTATTATTGCTGCACAAGAACTTTTGCGCAAGTGGGAAGCCAACGATACCGAAACTGTTAATGTTTGGAAAACCATGAATGGCTGGGTTTATCAAGGGTTTGATGCTTCGTATAAAATGCTGGGTATTACTTTTGATAAATATTATTACGAAAGCAATACGTATTTATTGGGTAAAGAAATTGTTGAGGAAGGTTTAGCCAAAGGTGTATTTTTTAAGAAACCCGATGGCGGTGTTTGGATAGATTTAACCGAAGATGGCTTAGACCAAAAATTGGTATTACGTGCTGATGGAACAAGTGTTTACATCACACAAGATTTAGGTACTGCTGATTTAAAGTATGCCGATTTTGATTGTAATAAATCAATATATGTAGTGGGCAACGAGCAAGATTATCACTTTAAGGTATTGCAATTAATTCTTAAAAAACTTGGTCGCCCTTATGCTGATGGTGTTTACCATTTAAGCTATGGTATGGTAGAATTACCCGAAGGCAAAATGAAAAGTCGCGAAGGTACTGTGGTTGATGCAGATGATTTAATGGCGGCAATGATAGAACAGGCCGAAGAAACCACCATAGAATTAGGTAAAACGGAAGGTTTGCCTGCTGATGATTTAAACGACTTGTATAACATGGTTGGTTTAGGTGCTCTAAAATATTTTATGCTAAAGGTAGATCCTAAAAAGAAAATGTTGTTTAACCCAAAAGAGTCGATTGATTTTCAGGGAAACACAGGCCCTTTTATACAGTATACACACGCCCGTATTAAAAGTGTTTTGCGCAATGCAAGTGCCGCTAATTTATCGTTACAGTTTGATGCAACTGAAGTTAATTTAAGCAAGGTAGAAAAAGAGTTAATTATAACTTTGCATGATTTTCCAAGTCAGTTAGCAGATGCTGGAAATCAATATAGCCCAGGAGTGTTGTGCAATTATGTGTATGATTTAGCTAAAGTATACAGTCATTTTTACCACGAACATTCTGTGTTAAAAGAAACCAATACACATCAACAAGCTTTGCGTTTGCAATTGTGTACACTAACTGCCGAAATTATCCGTTCATCATTTCAATTATTAGGCATTAAAGTGCCCGAACGCATGTAATATTTGTAGCTATTGAGAATTTATAAATCATTTTTTGTGGGTATATTTGGGTTGATGGTTTTTGCGGCCTGCAATCCTCAGTCAAAATTATTAAAGCAAGCCCGCATACAAAGCAGCAATGGCATGTACCAAGATGCGGCTAATTTATATTACAACATACTTTTAAGCGATAGTAAAAATAAAGAAGCTAAGGCCGAACTTAAAAATAACGGACAAAAAGTAATTGCGGATAAGTTTGCCAAGTTTAGCAAATTGGTAATTGACGATAGGATAGAGGAAGCTTTAAAAACTTATAAATATGCTTACGATTACACCCAAAATACGGCAAAAGTTGGGGTAGTTTTAGAGTGGCCAAGTGAGTATGATGAAGTGTATAACGATATAAAGATTGAATACACCCAAACACAATATGATGTAGCCGTAAACCTGATGCAAAACCGTAAATACGATGCTGCCGAAAAAGTTTTTGAACGCATAGCCTTATTTGATAGCAGCTATAAAGATGTATCGGTATTACGGTTAAATACAGTGCTTGAGCCACTATATCAGCAAGCAACTACACAATATAATGCCAAGCAATATAAGGATGCTTATTATGCTTTTAATAAAATTACCCAAATAGATAATCAATATAAAGATGTGGTTAAAATGCGTGGTTTAGCATTGCAGCAAGCCACGTTAATTGTAGGTGTTTTGCCCATGCTTATTAACGCTAAAATTAGTTATGCCACGCCAAATATTGCCGATGCTGTGGCCGATTTAATAAGTACCCAGCAAGATAAATATGTTAAAATAGCCAATGTGCAGGCATTGCACCGCGATTTAACCAACCGTGGGTTTGATAATATTAAAACCCGAACACAAGCCATTGAAGCAGGTAAAAGTTTAAATTTAGGGTATGTTGTACTAATTACCTTAGATACTTTTGAGTATAAAAAAATGCCAGCACAGGTTTCTGTTCGCGAGGGTTATGAAGCATTTACTGAAAATATTTTAAATCCGTATACCCAAACCTATTCGAGTATAAGTAAGTTTAAAAAAGTAACCTATACGGATAATAACGAAGGTCAATTTTTACGCATGTTTTTTAAGGTAGAGTTGATAGAAGTTAGTAACGGAAATATATTGCTAAACGAGCCAATTTTAATTGTTAAAAATGACGAATTGCATGCGGCTAAGTTTAGCGGCAATCCCAAAAATTTATACCCCAATTTACCCGATGGTAATTATTTGCCACAAGTAAGTAGGGAATGGCGCGAAATGTTTTTTAACCCACGAAAAAACTTACTACCAGTTAGCGATTTATTGCAGCAGGGTTTTAATGAGGCGGCAAACAAAATGGCTGCTCAGATTCAACCAAAATTACAGTAATCGGAATTTTTGTCTTTTAATATTACAAGTATTTTAATGTTTTCGGCCGTTATGGCCTGTATTTGGTGTTGGTATACTGTTTGAAAATTATCAATCATACAAATTAAAACAACAAAATAACTTTAAATAAGATAAAAATTATGACACTAGTAAAATTTAAACCAGCACACAATCAACACTTTTTAAGAGATGCTTTAGTACCATCAAACATGATGAGTTTAATTGACAGCGTGTTTAATGAAACAGCTGCAAAATTTGAACGAAATGTGTTTTTTACACCAAGGGTTGATGTACTAGAAAAGGCCAATAGTTTTAATATTAACTTGGCATTACCAGGCATTAAAAAAGACGAAATTAACATTGAAGTTGATGGCGACAAAGTTACCATAAGTGGCGAGCGCAAATTAACTGAAACCAAAGAAGGTGAAAAACACCACATGGTAGAAAATTATTACGGCAAGTTTTCACGCACTTTTACATTGCCAGAAAACATAGACAAAGCGGCAATTGAGGCCGAGTTTAATGATGGTATGTTATCGGTTATATTACCTAAAACCGAAGTAAAAGAAACTAAAAATACAGTTAAAATTAAATAAAGATACTCGTTTCATAGGGTTAGGTTTAAAGGCTCGGTAGTTATTGCAACTGCCGGGCTTTTTTTGTGGGGAATTGAGGTGAAATATTTATTGATATTTTTATTTCAATTTTGTACAATACTTTTTATCCATGTTACTAATGGTGAAACCCTTGTCCAGCCATCTATAAAACCATAGTTACCATATTTTCGACCATATATTTCCCAGTCTTCATAATAACTAGGAGCAAAGCTAATACCTGCTAAACGCCATTCTTTATTTTGAAGAATAAATAAGCCTCCTCCACAATCACCTGCATCTCCGTGCCATTCTAATGGAAGTGGAGAATGGTCTCCCATTCGATTGCAATCAGGGGTTTTGGGATTATCCATGTCTGCAAATAAAACGCCCCAAGAATTATTTAATAAATTACCACCTAAAGAATCAATAATATTTTCACCAGCCATTTTTTTTCTTTTACTAAAAAGTAAACTATTTCTGCCAATTGCCTTCGAGTTGGATCCAAATCCACATACTATTCCTCTTGCTCCTTTTTCTAATGTATCAGTATATAGTTTTGCTGGGTTGACAAAAGATATGGATTCATGGAGTTCAATAATTGCAATGTCGTTAAACCCATCAGAATTGAATCCATCCTTATATTCTGGATGGATTATTATATCCTTTGCTTGAATTTTTTTATTTTTAAACTTAATGTAAAATTCTGATTTGTCAAGTAATCTAGTTGATTCGGGTCTTTTAATAGAATGTCTTTTGTTAAGTACAGTTATTGTGTCTATTACATCGGTTTTACTGTCTTTGTAAAAACCATGGGCTGATGATAATAAAAATCGATTATCAATAAGCACACAAGACAGAATGTATTTACCTTTCGAGTCAAATACTTCACCAATACAATCAAAAACACTATCTTGAGCAAACTCTGAATAACGTTTCATTGGAATGTCGTCACGTCCAATTCCACTAAAGCATAATAGTCCTAATGTAATGATAGTTATTGTTGTTTTAAGATATTCGTATTTAGTATTTCTTCTCATAATATTACACCTTTAATCAACCCCAAAACACACTTTAAAAATGCTGCAAAATAGTAATAATACAAAGCGATGTTATTACACATTAGGCTCTATTACTGTGTCAAGGTTGTTTTTGGGTATTACAACATAAAATAAACTCTTCTATAGTTAAGTTTATGGTTTTAATTTAAAATAGGCTTTTTTCTATTATTAAATCATCTTCATTTTAGTTTTGCTTTTAATTTTTTAGTTAAATAATAACCTCCTGTTTGTGCAGCATCTCCTTTAAATTCTATCAAACCAGCATCTTTTAATTGTTTAATATATCTTTCCAAACTACTATCAGGTAGACCAGTAGCTTCCCTGTAATCTGGCGCTCTATTACCTTCTGTTGCAGCTATTGCACTTAATAAAATAGTGAGTTTTTCTTTTACTCCTTTTGTAGCTCCCTCAATAGCTCCCTCAATAGCTCCCTCAATAGCTCCCTCATTTGCACCATCAATTATACCATCCAGTTTTACATCACCAATAAAGGTTAGCTTTACCGTTTGTTCTCCTACTTCCCACATCGGTGGTTTAATGCCAGCTTGTTTACAAGCATCAATAATTTTAAGTGTTCCTCTACCTATCTTCTCTATATAACCTCTTAAAAAAATCAGGATTATATGGCATTGATAAATGACTTTTTCTTAATTCACTTTGTTTAAAAGGAGATTTGCCACTATTGGTAATTTCAAGTTTATTGGGATAAATAATTATTGATAAAGTACTTGAAACTAAACCATATTCCCTATGTACTAATGCATTCATAACTCCTTCACGTAAAGCTGTCATTGGAAAAACATATTCATCCCTTCGTTTCCAGTTGTTGGTTTCAAACGTCCTACTAAGCGATAAATGTTTTTCGAAAAAATATTGAATAGTTTCAATATTCTTAAACAAATTGCCTTCAAGTAATTGGTCATCTTTAAAAACATCACCTGTTTTCCCGTGGTCGAGAAATGCCACACGAACTCTTGCTTGTGGAATAAAACGTGTTGGTTCTTTAGCAAAAAGCACCACGGCTGCATTGGTAAAACTTCCATTTTGAAAAAGACCGTAGTATGAAAGAAATTCAATTGGGTCTTTTTTTATGCCTATCATTTTATTATCAGATAATGCCACATCCATCGTTTTATTAATTTCTTCTAAATCCAAATCCACTAACTCTACACCTAAGGCTGCTTGTCGTTCCCAATGAATTTCGGTTTCCTGTCTTTTGTGGATTAGTTCAGAAATTTCTTTTGATGATGCCTGAATGGTTCTATCTTTTCTTCTATAGTAAATACTGCCGTTAAAAATGTAAGGTTGTTTTGAACCTTCCCAAACTTTGATTAAGAGCAATTGTTTGTCGTCATAATTTTCAACAGAAACCATTACTGGAGCTTCAGGCACTAATTCTTTAATCAAGTATTGCTCTATTTCAAACTGAAATTTATCTGCACTTTTTATACCTTTAATCTCTTTACTTTTAGTAATACCTATGAGTAACTGGCCACCTTTGTTATTCAAAAAACCACAAATGGTTTTTCCAATAGTATCTTTACGAACAACTGCTGCAAACTCAAGTTGTCCGCTTTCGCCCTGTTTTAACAGGTCTTTTATTAGTTGTTCTGTTTTCATGTCGCTGTATTATATAAATTCGCTAATTCAAGCTCTATGCGCTTAATGTCACTAAATAATGTTTCCACGTGTCTTAGTGCTTCATCTGGCCTAAAAAACTCTTGCACCCAATGGAACTTACGTTCCTGATACGATAAATTTATTTGTACAGCATCGTTATACATGTCAATTACCTTTATGCTATCCATTACAGAAGTAGGATGTATTTCATAGCTATTTCTTTGTGTTTTAGCTGCATCATCATACATATAATGTGCAAGCAGTTTTCTTGAGAATGTAACAAAGCTATGAGCAATAAATCTTCGTGGCTTATTAATATCAATAGCTCTTTGAAACTCTAAATGAGTAATTCCAGTACTATACATTGGATTTATAATACCAAAGAAAATATCACATTCTGCCACTGCTGCAATGCAAGCTTCTGTATTATTCATTCCTAATGGTGGATGAAGAGTGCCGTATTCGGAATTAATTACATGGTAGCCATACGTATTCAAAATACCACAAATTTGTAATAATAAATCACGGTTTTGATAAACAGTTGAGGCTACCATTATTTTTATTTTTCTCTTTTTTGCCATTCACTAGTTCTTTTTAATCACTACAATTTATACAATTAGGTATGTTTAAATCAAGTTTAATTTTAGTGTTTTATGCTTTCATGCAAATTTATTTTAAAACGCTATTATAAAAATACAAAGCAATGTTATTAGGCATTTATTAGCGGTCATCATCGTCTGTTCTTATATGATTAAAACAAATATTGATATGTAAAGCTAATAATATGATTACCCAACCTAGGTTACGCCAAACCCAGTATGTTTACTTTTTAAACTATCACTTACTTCTGTAGCTTCTTTAACTTTGGTAAATTCAATCATCAAATGTCCATCAACTAATATTTTAGGGTTAATAGAAAGTTTAAAGATATTACCATAAACCAGTTTTTTTGTTTTGCTGTCAAAATCCGACTTTTTACGTAAGTTTTTTTTGTAAGTTATGTAGTTTGAAATAAGAATAAATGGGTACAATAATGGCAACAATAATAACGAGGTAGACTTAACCCTGGTAAAATGTATTTTCTTAATTTCAAACCCCGTTAATACAGATAATACCCTTAATTTTTGTATACCTATTAAAAAAATATGGCCAAAATAAAGCTCACTTGTTATGCTTTTATTCGTCATCCAAATACTATCCAATTCATTTGGCGGCATAATAGAATTAAATCGTTCACTTTCTGAAAGTAAATAACTTACCTTAGACCGTAGGTTAGAATAGTTTGGTGTGGTAATTAACAATACACCATCTTTTTTTAAAACCCTATTAAACTCTTTAAGTGCACTAAATTGATCGCTAAAGTGTTCTATCCCTTCTTGGCAAATCAAAAAATCATTAGAAGCAGCTTCGAGTGGTAGACTTTCTCTAATATTGGCTCTTAAGCAGGTTAACTCATCCAATTCAAAATACTCTGGAAATAAGTCTATCGGAATTGGTTTTGCTCCCGCATCCATTAATATTTTAGATGTTATTCCGTTGCCTGCAGGAAAATCAACTACTTTTTTTCCTTTAAAATAATCACTGTTATTAACGATAAACCGTTTTACATAAAACTTAATACTGTTAGGGTTGTCTTCGTATTTCATTTAGGGGTAATAGTTGTTAGTTTGTTTAATGGTTATGCTTAGTTAAAAGCTAAAGTATTAATATTTTTGTAAATGTAAACACTAGTCATCAAAAAAAACAGCTATACCCCAAAAATCTATATAACCACTTATTGCATGCAAGTCTTTGTATAATAAATCTTAACCTGTTCAAGTTTATTGATAATTTTTTTAATGCCATAAATTTACAATTCAAGTAAATTAGTATTGTTTAAATCATTAATATTGCATCCGTATAATTAAAGATAAAAAGGTCTTAATATCCTAAATAGTAAATTATGAATACCAAAACACAAGCAGAAGAGTTGGATATGCGCGTTCTTATTCCAATTGAAAGACATAAAAAGTTAATACAACTTTTTAAAGATTTACCAGTTGATGAAAGTTTTATTTTTATCAATGATCATGACCCTATTCCGTTGTTTTATGAGTTCCGGTCTATTTATGGTGATGTAGTTGGCTGGGAATATTTAAATCGTGGTGGGAGAGAGTGGAAGGTAAAAGTTACCCGTACAGAAGATTCGCAAGGAAGAGAGTTTACGGATATATCTACCTTGCTTGATTTAAGAAAAGCTGACGAAAAAGAATGGAAACAAATTGTTTTTCATCGTTATGGTATGATGGAACAAGGCGATACAATGGAAATAATTGCTGCGGTAGATCCACAAGAAATTCATGGTATTTTTATTATGAAATTTGAAGGTCAACATTCATGGATTTATAAAAAGAAAGAACCTAATGAATATGTGGTTCATATTACTAAAAAAGTGGTAAGCGGCTTGGGAGATGATGGTTTTGCTGTAGTTAATGAGTTTGACTTACGTCCTTTTCCACCAACAGAAAGACACGAAATGTTTTACAAAGGTTTTGCTGATATAAAACCAGGTGAGGCTTTTGAGTTTATAAACGACCATGATCCCTTGCCACTTTATTACCAAATGGAAGCAGAAAGCAAAGAGCCATTTAAATGGGAATACCTAGAAAAAGGACCAATACAATGGAAGGTAAGAGTAATTAAAACGGAAGAATAATTTTTATAACGGGAGCCATATTGACTCCCGTTTTTTATGAAATTTCAATACTAATTTAGTTCGTTAATTTTACAATTTCATCATAATTATAACCAGCTCTTTCAAGTGCACGAATAGCAGATTCCATTGCAATTGGAGCTGGGTTAGGCGGATGTACAGGAACTTCTTCCGTTTTTACAAGTTGGTCTAATAATTCTTGAATTTGCCCTTGTGTTAACGATTCGCAAATATCATATAATCCGCCCGTTTCTTCTTCGGCCAAATTATGCTGTGCTAAAAGATATTTAATAACTTTTAATAAACTTAAAGTAGGAGGCGGAACCATTAATGCAGTTATTGCACCGTGCTCAAGTCGGTATTTAGGAATAAGCGCTTGCATTATTGTAGGGTTTGCTTTTTTTGCAGCCGGAAAGAGTGTTTTCTCTTCCATTTTAATGTGCCTTAATAATTGTGTGCGAAATTGATGGTAGTAATTCATTTCAATTTCATTTGGTTGCTCAGTAGCCTTTTCTAATAAAAGATCTATTCGGTTATGGTCGTTTGCAAAAAACGCATGTAGTGGTTTGTTCATAAATTTGTAGTGTTCAATTAAAGCACATGTAATACCGAAAGCACATTCAATAAAGTTTAATTTTGGTTCAGACCTCCTTGAACTATTTTCATGTGGCATCGGCATTATCATTGTAAAATTATTTTTAGTTTAAACTAAAAAATAATTACAATTGGTATAACATGCTTTAAGTTAGTTTAATTAGAAATATAAGTTGAGTTATTCAACTACTTTCTTAACCCTTTCAACTTGGTCAAACTTAGATAAAGTTAACCTAACTATACTGTCTTCTTCGGCAACTAAATCGTGAGGAACATTGGCCTCTAATGCAATTAAGTCACCCGCTTGTAAAAGCATTTTTTCGCCATTTACACCAAAATTAATAGCACCTTGATGAACCTCCACAGTTATAGGGAAACCCGCTTTATGCTCTTTCATAAATTGTCCTTTTTTAAACAAAATTCTAATTTCTTTTGCTGTTTCGGTTTCCATCATCACGCTAATGGCTACTTTATCTTCATTGTATTGAAGTTCTTTTCTTAATGATGCTGTTTTCATTGCTTAATTATTTTTGAGATTAATAAATATCAGTTTGATTTACCTTGAGTTTGTATAAAAAATTACAGTTAAACTGTAGCGTAAAAGTGGCTAAAAATATCGACAATTACAAGCCATTTTCAATTCAATGATTTAAAGCATCAATACGTATTTTATAAAAGCTATAATCTATGTTGGTTATGTTTTTAAACTTGCATAACTAAAAAAAATATTCTCAATAACACTTTACAATAGAATACTTTTTTATGTTTAGGGTTTCGTCTTACAATTTTTTTTTGTAAAAATAAACGATAATTGTCAGTGACAAAACTCATCAAACCAATAGGTTTTATTGGTAAATACGCCTGCTTTTGTGTATATATTTGCCACTTAATTTAGTTAACAAAAAGCAGATAGACATGTACAATGCGGTAAAACAAATTGTAAGCGAAGAGGTAAAAACTTTGTTTGAAGTAAAACAAACAGAGCGGTTATGGCATATTCCTTTATTGGTTGCCATAGCCTCGGGTGTGCCGTTAATGTTAGGCTTATATTTTAACAACTTGCAAGGTTCTTTATTGGCATGTTTGTCGGGAACAATTATAGTTTACATGCCTGCATCATCGCTCGTAAACCGAATGATTACTTTATTAACCTGTGCATTTGGATATATTTTGGCTGTGGCTATTGGCTTATGTTTTAGCTTTAATGCAGTTGTATCGGCAATTGCATTTGGTGTATTTGCAATGGGTGTGCATTGGCTATCTATTTATTTTAACACACGTAATCCTGGTAGTTTTTTCTTTATTTTAATTGCATCAATTACCAGTTGTATGCCTTTTAATATCGAAACAATTTCTCATAAAATTGGAACAGTAGCTTTTGCCACTACATGGGCTTGTTTACTTGCATTGGGCTATAGTGTATTTATAATTAAAAAGTATCCTCCCAAATTGGCTAAATCCATTTCGGTGGCATTGCACAAGGTTAAATATATTAATCTTTTAGAAGCCTTGGTAATTGGTGTTTTTATGTTCATATCATTGCTCACTGGCTATTTATTAAAGCTACAAAACCCATACTGGTTGCCTATATCATGTGTTGCTGTAATGCAAGGAGCATCGTTTAGGTTTATATGGCGAAGAAGTTTTCAGCGTATTTTAGGAACATTTGTTGGTCTAGGTTTAAGTTGGTTTTTACTGTTGTTTACACACACACCGCTCGAAATATGTTTTAGTATAATTACCCTGCAATTTATAACAGAGATGTTAATTGTTAGGCATTATACATTAGCGGCAATATTTTTTACCGCTATGACTATCTTTTTGGCTGAAGTAGGAAATCCATTAATTCTTAATCCTAACGAATTAATTTATATCAGGTTTTGGAATATAGTATTAGGTAGTTTTATTGGTGTAATTGGTGGATGGGTTTTATACCATGAAAAAACACGCTATCATAGTATTCGTAATATGCGTAAAGCACGTATTGTATTAAAACGAAAATTGTAGTAAAACAAAGCTCCACACAATTATAATCGCAAAAATGAAACGTCCGTGATTTTAAATTGAACCGTCCGAGAATTTGCGTTTTGCGAAGATATGCAAAAAGCCCCGAACTGGGGCTTTTTGGCTTTTTAAACATCATTTAAAAGGCTTTTAAATACTAATTGGATAGTTTGCCGTTAGTACCTCCGTTTTGGCCTTGCCTGGCTTGCCATGGTTATTGGCAACACTTATAGTTTGCTCAATAGATTGCGTGTGCCAGCCGTTAGCCTTAGTGTATTGCTTCAAGATTGGGCTAGGGTAACTACTTAGTAAAAATTTACCTTCTATTCCACTTAGCAGCTTTAAAAGTGCCTCAAAATCTTCTAGCGAGTAGCCATCATAATGGCCACAGTTACTGTTATAGTAAGGCGGGTCGCAGTAAAAAAACGCATCCTTTGTGTCTCGAGACCTTATAATTCGTAGCGCATCTGTACACTCAATTTGCACCATTTGTAGCCTAATCGCATAATCTTCAGTAAATCCTTCACGTTTATTTGCCACCTTCTTAGATGTTGTTGGCTTCTTTATATCATATCCCCAATCTTTATCAAGTCCGCTGGCGAATGATTGCGCTGCGAGCACCCAAACCGCCCACGCTCGTTTTAATTCGCTAAACATGTCGGGATTTTGATACACAACGGTAGCACGCCTATGTATATCGCGGCTATGCAAACTAATTTGTACTTCTTTTTCAAGACTCACAAAATCGGTTTGCACCATTCTGTAAAAATTAATCATCTCCTTATTGGTGTCATTAATCACCTCCACATTACTTGGTGGCTTGGCAAAAAATACCGCTGCACCGCCTATAAATGGCTCACAATAAAGGTTGTGCTCAGGTATTAATTTAACAATTGTGGCTGCTAGTTTTTGTTTACCGCCATAGTAGCTAATGGGCGTTTTCATTGTTGGCTTCATATTTATTTAAAAAATTTATTACTTTTGTTAACCCAATAAAAAAAGGTGCACAAACACCAACAATCAAAGGCATTGAGCCTCTGTCGTGTGTGTTTGTGCACCTTTAATTTATGCCGTTGGGGAACGGCTTAATAAGACAGGGGCTTATATTTTTACCCCTGATTTAACGTTTACTTAATCCTTACTCTTATGCCGCTAAATGATAAGTTATGAGCAGTGGTAAATGCTGTAACTAGCCTTACCTGACCATTTGTTAGTATCTTAAGATTTGCGCCACCTATATAGGCATCGGGAAAGTCGTCATTAACATCTAGTGCCACGGGTACCCATTTTTCAGCATTAACCCTAGCCCAAATAGGCAGTGTAAGTATTAAGGGAGAGGCTACACCAACAGACTTATAACAAGTTCCGTCAAATTCTAAAAAATCGCCAACCACACGGTATCTGGCATTACCTCCATCATTGCTCCAATCGGCTACAAAATACGCTTCGTCAAGGTTTTGGATTGGGTTATAATCGTTTATTCCAAACCACGCACCCGGCAAGTAGTGCTCGGTGGTTAAGTTTGAAAATAATATTTCACCTGCACCAGCAGCGGATGCACCTTTAAATTTAACCTCGTAGTTAATGGTAATGGCTGGTAACTCGCCATTTTGGTATTCAACAGGTACTGCGGTGTTTGTAGGCACTATATAGGCTACAGCCACATTTGCGCCTGCTATTACTAACGAATGAGTTGGCACGTGGAATATTTCACCCTTCCATTTTATAAAACCTTCACTGCACGTAAAATTAGTGCCACCTGAGTTGGTTATGGCGCAACCTGATAATATACTACCATCGGGTAGGTTGCTGGCCAATCCTTTTATGGCTTCAATTACGCCACTTTGCAAATGCAATAAATATTCGCCCAAAACTGGAAACCCTCCAGTAGTTATATTTAGCTTTTTCATTTAAAAATAATTTATTTTATAAGTTTTGCCTAAAAAAATGTTGGAATCCACCCACTTTTTAATTTCGGCTTCGCGGGCTGCTAACTCTGACGGCACGTAAATATATCCATCATAATTATTTGCATAATCAGCCGAAATATACCCGTAAATAGTTGGGCGTGCTTCGCCTCCTAGCTTACCGTATATTACTGGAATATCATCACCTACAACCTGCCCATAATTAGTTACAAACGTATCGGCTGCTGTAACTAAATATATGCGGTTGTTGGTGGCATCAAATAACTTATTTAACAATGCCTCCAAGCTACCTTGTTGCACATTGTAGCGTGTGCGTAGCCTGCAATATTGCATAAATTCAACAAACTCCACATATAAGGTGGTTGCGCTACCTGTTGACTGTTTAATATTCGCCAACAATGCAGTAAGTATACCAATGCGCTTGGGCTTGCGGCTTTGGCCAGCCAAGTACATTGTAATCCATTGTTTAATATTCCAGTTGTAATTCACGTTAAATGCGGTTATATGTTATGGTTGATTGGTCGGTTGGTATAACATCATCTGATTTGCCAAATAAATACCTACCACTTAATGGCGTGTATTTATACGCCACTGCTACAAACGAGCCCGCATTTGGCCTTATTTGCACATCCTCAATTGTTACATCATTCTCATCGCTAAGCGCGCGTATGGCTTCTTCAATTGCATCCCGAAAACGATTAATATTAAACGCTCCGTTAAACTCTATTTTATTTAATAAATAGTTATCAATTGCGGCTTCTGTGGCTGTTTTTACATCAGCTTCAAGCAGCTTACCATCATAGTTAATCACTATAACGGCTTTAACTTTGTCGGGTAGCTCACTAATAACTTGCAATGCTTGCGTAAATGGTTTAACGGCCTCCCAGTAATCAATAAATTGAGACTTTTGCTCGGTTGTTAATATGCCAGCTGCTGTCGACACCTTCATTAATACCTTATTGCCTTGCGCCACAGCAGCGGCTTGGGTAATGATGCGTTTACTTGCATCTACAACATCATAAGCCAGTAGCCCATCATTATTAATGATTGCATCGCCTGCCTGAAACTCAAACGCTTTTTGTTTGTACCATTCTGGGCGGCCTATACGCTCATTTTTTAGGTAGCCTAAAACTTCATTTTTAAACTGGTCCCACAAAAACTGAAGGCTTAATGATGCATAAACAAACACCATCTTCCATGCCTTCCACTCGCTGGCATTGCTATCCGTTAAGCCAGTAAGCAGCGGGTTAGCCGCCACCTCTGTATCTATTTGGTTTTCTATTTCGGTTGATGTTTGCATGTTTTAATTTTATTTTTTGGATTTAGCTTCTAAAACCGCTGTGATTTTATTCGGTAAATCATTTATTAGTTGTGCTGAAAATTTATAGGGTAGCTCAATTAAAGCATTTTGAATTAATGCTATTTCTTCTGCTGTTAGTACTACGTTATACTTTTTACCTTGTTCTAATTGCATATTATTCGATTGTTATTGTTAATGATGGATTTAAAACTTCTAACTCTGATTTATAATTAGAGTGTAAAGTAGCTAAGATATCTTTGCCTATAAAGTCATCTTGTAAATGTTCCTTATGCAAACCGTTTGCAACTTCATTACCATTTTCATCTTCAAACGTTACCCAAGAAGATACTTTACCTTTAGTTGGTGTTTGAAACTTAATAACACCTTGTTTTACTTTATTTGGTGTTGCACTATCATTGCCTAGAATGATAAATGCTAAATTATTAATTACTATCATTATTATACTAATGTAAATGTTTTTGTTGTTCCCCCAACCCGCATCTTTAAGTCTGTTCCATCATACCAAACAGCACCATCTATAGGAGTAGTAGGTGCAACTCCTGCTGCAATAACAAATGAAGGTTTCGCTGTTGTAGAAGCTATTAATGAAAGTGTCCCATAAGTTAATATATCACCAGTTGGGCCAACAATAAATCTGTAAGCTCCATTAAAGAATACCATCTGCCCACTTTCGATGCCAATTGCGCTATTTGGATTGTTTTGAAAGCCTATATAAGACCCGGAAAATAGCAATCTTCCTCCTAGAGCATTAGTAGCTGGTACTGTTAATACTGCATTGCCTGCACTATCTTCAAATCTTGCCACAGGGTTAGTACCATCACCTCTTACTACTAATCTACCTGCACTTGTACCACCACCTATTATTGTTTGTGATGTGCTTACTTGTATAGGTAAATTATTACCATCACCATCAGTTAGTGATTGTAAACTTGCGCTTACATTTTGATTGATTGTACTACCTATATTTATAATTCCTTTATAGTTAGTGCCTATGTTTTGACCGTTTAAATTTGCCATTTTATTATTAATTAATTATCCCCAATTAAATGAACTTGCTGTACCCCAAACATCATTAGACGCAACACCCCATTGTGGCATTATTGCTAAAGTATTACTTGTGGCATTACTTACACCATCTGCATCAACATTACAAGTGATATTTTGACCTGCATCTGCCGCTACTAACACATAGGTATCACTTGATGTACTTGTAAATATCAACGTAGCACCTCTATACCACCTACGAGTAATAACAGTAGGAGTGCCAGTTATAGTGTAGCTTACCGTTAATGTTTGGTTAACTACTGCTGTGCCTGCAATGTTTACAGCAGATACAGCAACCGCAGCAACACTGCCACGCCTGCCTATTGATGCTAACGGTATATTTCCAAACCTTTTCATTTTTAGTCGATGTAATAATGCATGGTTATGGTTACAGCATTGGCAGCGGTAAAGGTTAAATCTTCGCCAGCCAATAATGCCACCCAATATTTGCGGCTTGTGTTGGTACACACTGCTAAGGCTAATTGCTTAGCAATAGCAATATTTACGGCTGTGTAAGCGGCTGTCCAAGCATCAATGTTAATTACATCTACAATTTTTTTGGCATCATTACCAGGCGCAAATGCGGCATTGTTTGCCAGCACAGTTGTAGGTTCTTCGGCATAAATAACAAGTTTTAGTTTTTTGTTAACTTTACTGCTATCAGCAATGTTTATGTTCTGAAGCATTACAGATTGTGCGCTGCCTTTATTATTAGCAACATCTACAGCCATTGGTTGGCCAATTAAATCGCCACTTGTGTATGCTTCTGCAACGTTGGCAATAATTACTCTTTTACTTTCTCCTTGAGGTGTCATAAATTTAATATTTTTATTAGGTGGTAAATAATCCTTGAGTTTTTAAATCATTAATTATAGCGGTTACTATCTTAGCCAAATCTTGAACGGTTTTACTGCCACCCTCGCCATAATCACTGGCTGAGATATACTCGTGTATAGGAGTATCGCCTCCGCCCCAACTACCCATAGCATTAATGTTATCTTGCTTGCTGCTTACCAAACCATCAATCAAATTTTTTAGTGCAACACCCTGCGCTGCGCTAAGTGGCTGGTTAGTTACATTGGTAACTAAATCATCTATTATACTGGCAATGGTTACACGTGCATTAATTGCATCTGTCATGGCTGCCGCACCGCTTGTGTCAGCATTAATGTAATCAGCAATTTCCTTTAGCGTATCGAATGCAACTGGTGCGCCATCTAGTATGTTATTAATGGCGGCTGTAATCGCATTGGCCCTTTCAGTTTCAATAGTGCTAAGGGTTTTACCGCCTAATTTATCACTATCTACAGCGGTTGCATCGGCATCAAGCTTATCATTTAACGCATCGGTTAAGCCTGTTATGCTTTCCATACTTACGTTAATTTCGTAACGGCCAGTTAGTACCCAATTTGCAATATTTGTAGCTGGTAATGCCTTTAGAGTATAAATGGTTTTAGTGTCGGTGCGCTTAGCCTCGTGGCCAACTTTGGCAAGGTTTAAAAGCAACATAGCTTCTTCGCTCACCACGTTTTCCCAAACCGTTTTAACCGCATTTGCAGCGGCTGTAATTGCGGCTGCTTCGCGGTCACGACTTAACGCAAAGTTGTTATCCCAATCTTCTAAGGTAGCCTTGGGCGTTTCGCGCTCTAAAATCTCTTCGCTTAAAATATATTCTGCACTCATAATTTAAATATCAAAATCGTTGTCAAAATCGTCTTCATCATAAAAACCGCCAGTAATTACAGGTGGTAAGTATTGTGAGTTAACTCGTATTTTATTAACCCTAAAGTGAAGCGCAATAGCCACATTATTGTCATTGTATGTTGGCACTTCATCTTTAATATTTAACACCTGTCCAGCGGCTAATTGGCTACTTAACCCAAGTCCCTCGTTATCGTTTATCAGATCAAACACACCTTGGTAGCAGCCGTATTGTTGTATGGCTATGTCTATTAGTGTTTGGCCATTTTCAACACTAATCTTTGTCATGATCGTTATTAAATTTAGATCCGTCAAACTCAAACCATTTATTAAACTTACGTAAAATAAACCCAGCTAAAGTTCTGGTTTCTTTGTAACCCAAACATCCTAAATTTTCAAACCAGCTTATTAATAATTGAAAAACAATACCTATAAAAACTACATAGTACAGCCACGTAAATGGGTTCATGTTTACGCCCATTATGTCGGGTGCATTAATACCACTTGCAAATATTTGCAACACCGATAGTATTAATAAGTAAGTGCCTATTTTAACAATCATGCGGCCAACTGGGCGGCTTTTAAATTTTTGCTTATTTACTTTTCTCGAAACTTTAACACCACTGTAAAATTCGGCTATAACCAAGAATACAAAGGCGCAAAAAACTGGCAAATCAAACCCAACACTGGCCTTAATAAAAAACCTAACACTACCAGCAAGTGCTATTAGCATCAACTTTAAATCGGCATTATCGCCAGAAAAAATTAGCCCATAAACACTATGCTTGTAATCGGCTGAGTTTTCAAACCCAAAACCTTTTAATATGTATTTTAAATGTGTCATCTTTTTAAATTAATTGCCTTTTTTATCTTACGGTAATCTTTGCCATCCATTTTAAAATGCTTGCCAAGTACACTATCAATTGCCTCTTGATTTGCTGGTCCTTTTACAAATTTTATTAGGTTAGGACCAAGCAATGGCGCAAACCTTATTTGCCCTTGGTTAAGCTGCAAAATGGTTACCACCTCCTGCAACTCACTATCTCCATGCACCAGTCCCGTATCAATAATGGTTACATCTCCATCTATGTCTCGCATTATATCCATCAGTGCTTTATTTTAGTGTTTTCAAGTGTTGTTAAATCTTGTGCAGTCATTGCATTGGTTGCAGTTGTAAATGCTGTACCAGGTGCAGGTAGTGCAAGTAATGTATCCAATGCTACCGAAACTACCTGTGTTGCCGCCTTTAAAATACCTAAATTGGTATTAAGGCGCGCCAACTCAGTTTTAAGAGAGTTAACCTTTACTAACCCAGCATTATTGCCACCATTAAAGGTAATGTTAGTTGCAGTTAGCTCGTAAGCTTCTATTTCTTCAGCATCAATTAAAAATGTTTCGGCCTCCTTATTTTCAATTATACCCAGCAAGCATAAAGTGCCTACTTTAGGTTTAATTTGCATTGAACCCAATCCAAGCAATACATCAAAATAATCAAGCTCACTGCTCACTCCCACGGCATCCATTGTTTTATCAACCCAATTAACAGATTTAACAGTAGCAGCCACAGTAGTAATTTTAATGTGCTCTTTGCTTTTTTCGCCCAAAGTTTCAATAAGTTCTCTTATCCTGTCGCTCATGCCTTACCTCCTAATGTTAACTCTTGTACAATGCCATCCTTACCATAATCGGTAGTTACTGCATCAATAAAATAATTACCCTGCCTATCAGGATATATGTAACTCACCAATTTTACCTTTTGGCCATGTTTAAATATCGGTTCGCCAAATGCGCCAAGGCTACCTTTATAGCCTCCACGTTTAATTTTAGCATAATCAGCATTTACCTTAATTTTTAGTACATCAAGGCTCGTGGCCAAGTTGTATTCAAAATCGTATTTGTCACCACCTTCATCACCTACTTGGTATTGCACCTTTTTGTTTTTGATGGTTGTGTTACCTTTAACCAGTGCTATAATATCATCACTATTTTGATACTCAAGTCCGTTTTTAGCCAAGTATGTATCAAGGTTTATGGTTTCAATTTTGTCCGCACTATTATCCGCATAATATTTGCCACATATTAAGGTAGTGCCATCCATGTAACTGTACAAACCAAAATCACTGCGTATTTTTTGCAATACCGCACCCACGGTGGTTTTAGCAAATTGCACAGTACCTAAATCAACACCTTCTAAAGCATCAACTTTATAACCCGGGCAAATACTACGCAGCATATTACTTAGCGCGGTACTTTTTGCCGAATAATTTACAGGCAATTTTGAAAGTTTCCACATTTCATCTTGCAAGCTAATTTTTAAAGGAAAATCAGCCGAAACACCAGTAATGTAGCCGCTAAACCTTGGCACTAAATTACCATTGTAACCAAATGAAATATTTACTTTTAAACCATGTTTAAAAACCTCACGTGGAGTTAAACGCAGTTTTTCAAACAATAAAATATTGCGAGGCATTGTAATTTCAGCCTTTGCAAAAAGTTCTTTATAATTGGTTTCGATGTGAATCGACTCGGGTTTACGAATTTCGGCCACAACATTATTTGCAGGCATTGATATAAGGCAGGTTAATACTTTTAGCGTGCTCATATCGTTACCAGTTCTGGTGCGGTTATACCTATTGCTTGTATCTCTATTGGTATGGCATTTGGCCTACCTTCTAGCTGAGATACATTAACAGATTTAATCACAATGTGAAAAATATCTTTTTCGGAAAATACATCGCCAAAAACATCAATGCCGCTGGCCAAGTTTTCCCATTCCATGATAGCTTCTTTTTGCAACTGTGCGGTTTGATGAGTTGGGTGTGCCCTATCTTTTAGGCACAACATACGCATCCGGATAGTCCAGCTTTCAAAACCATACATCTCTATTATTGCACCTTCGCCTGCATTTTGTGCAGTTTCGGTTAAAATTTTACTTCTACTAATATCAACCAAAGTAGTTGCAGGTAAAGAGAAGTCTTGCATTGGCGCATCAATCAACTTTCCATACTTATCAAATTTTTTGTAAGTGCCACCTACAAATTTAATTGGCGAATAAACCGGTAAGCCAAAATGACTTTTGCGAGAGCTCAAGTCTACACCGCTATCTTTAACATCTGTATAAATAGGCAAAGCAGCAACCCCATTAACAGATTGCTTAAATGATGGCAACTCCTGTCTATTTACCTCAAGCGGGTATGGTATAAAAACAGGCATTTTTACACCAAATGCAGCCTCAAACAAAGTATTAATATCATTCCTAAAATCTATCATCCTGCTGATATTAATGTGTCTCTTAATCTATCTGTAATTATACCGGCTACCTGATCTGCAATTTTTCGCACATCCATATCGTTTTTAATACCATTAAAAGTATTTTTAATGTCTAAATTCATAATAATAGACTTGCCGCCACCGCTGCCTGTTATTTTTAAACCGGGTGCATCTTTTGCTGGTGCAACTGGAGTTATGCCATTTGCTGTATTACCAGCAACAGAAGCATCAACACCTTTATCTATTGCCTTTCCGTTTTCGTCTGCAGTAATAGAAGCCGCCACACCATTATTATAAGCATCACCAACCCCTTTTGTAAAACCACCATCTGCAGCATAGGTTGCAGCATTGGCCGCCACACCTACAGGTGTTAAGTTAAACACTGCCATTCCTGCTTGTTTAGCGGCTTCGCCCCAATTTCCTTCTTTAGCAGCACCAATTGCATTTATAACTGGAGATAACAGCTTCTCAAAAAAACCAAAAATGTTTTCAAATACTTGTTTTACCGCTTCCCACACGCCCCAAACTGTAGCACGAAATGTATCAAACTCATTATATGCCCAAATAACGCCAGCCACCAATGCCGCAACGGCAACTATTATAATTCCGATTGGGTTTGCTGTTAATGCAGCATTCCAAAGCCATTGCGCACCGGTAAGTGCATTTGTAGCAACCACATCAAGCCATTTGGCTTTGCTCATTAATTGAAATAACTCTACCGTGGCCATTATGCCCGGTGCAATATTTATTATGCCTAAAATACCAGTTAAACCAACATCAATAAATGGTAGCATAGCACCAGTTGCACCGTATATACTCAACTTCCAATCTTCAAAAAATGAATGGATACGATCCTTTTGTTCCTGGTAACCTTCGCCCAATATTTCCACTGCATCATTTAATGCGTTGGTATCGTTGGCTATCTCTTTTGTGTAATCCTGCATTAAATCAAGATTCTCTAACAATCCTGTGATCGCCACAACATTCTCCTGATTAAACATTGCACCTAGTAAACTGTCCTTGCCAGTGAGTTTTTTCAACTCAGTTAGCCTTTGAGCGAGCGTTAAGTTTTTATCGCTTAATATGTCAATGCTTACACCTGCGCCCTCAAGTTGTTCTGCGACCTCTCTCGGCAAAAATTCCTTTTTTGCAAGTGTACCAAGAACGTTTCTTAATGCTATACCACCGGATGCCCCTTCTTTTCCATATTTAGAAATCAATTGTAATGCTCCATTTGTTTCTGCAAATGATACATTTGCATTTTTAGCAACGGCTCCTACTTCATCCAATGCAGCTGCAATAACAGGAACATCAACCGCACCTACCTTAGCACTGGCAACCATCATGTTTAACATACTGTCCATCTCCTTTGCGGCTGCAATAGGATCTGTCATATCTACATTAAACTGATTCATAGCACTGGCTGCAGAGTTTGCAGCACCCGTTAAATCGCCTTTCATGGTTTCACCTAGTTTTGCAACAGAAGTCCCCATCATTTCCAATGCCTCGGGATTTTTTGCAATCTCAGGCGTAAGCTTCGAAAGTAGTATAGTGTAAGAATTTAGAGCTGAGGAAGCGTCACCACCAAAATCTTTCGCATTTTTTCGGGCACGTTCGCCAATATCAGTAAGGTCATCGCCCACAACTCCAGTAATGGATGATAGCTCCCGAAGCGAGGCATCATATTTATAAGTACCTTCCATTCCGTCAAGGAATGGCTGTCCTAAATTCTGCATGGCTTCGCTACCTGCCTGCACGGCTAAAAGTCTTAAACTCTTTTCTGCATGGCCTAATCCTTCGCCTCCTTTTTTACCTGCTTGGTCAAACTTTTCGCCCATATCAACCACGGCATTCACAATGTTTTTTAGCTCAGAAATCATTTCTTTGCTATTGGTATCCATTGTGTTTTCAAGCTGATTAACACTGGTTATTACATGCTCAAAAGCAGCCTCCGATTTTTCAACCGAGGCTGTTACTTGCTTCATGTTCCCGCTAACTTTGTCAACGAGCTCCAGTATCCAACTTGTTTTTTGATCTGCCATTTTTACGATGAGCCAAACACTGCATTAAGTGCTTCTTGTAATACTATTCTAAGATTGTTTCTAAAATGAACTGCTTTAAGCTCCTCCATAAACTTGTACTGCTGCACAAGCTGCGCCCATTCATCATCGCTAAGGCTATCGGGGTTAATGCCATAACACACACGTATTATGGCATTCCCCATTGCTAACCCATTTGGTTCAGCCTCCCCCGGGCTTTCAGGAGGTTTGATTTCCCAACGGGTTAAAGCTTTTTTAGTGCCGATTCTCGCTTTTTAACAAGCGTAGAAACGTTAAATAGCAACTGCGCATAAACATCACCGTCACGCTCTATAATGTCTTTATTGCCATGTAAAACACAGTTAGCAATCAACACATTATTTGCCTTAGTCAAATCGTTGTTAGATTTATGGTGAGCCATTGCATCAATTTCTTTTCGGCTTGGTTTTCGAATGATGTATGTTTCCACGCCTTCGTCAGTTTCAACATCGCATTGATGAACATTGTGTTCACCAAACTTTGCTTTCCAACCGTTAATTTCGTTTGCCAAGTCAGTAACTGGCTGCATATTTTCTCTGTCTACTTTCATAACTAAATGGTATTC
>JAUCCO010000011.1:0-43919 GCA_034676125.1 Bacteroidia bacterium | reverse complement strand
GCATACACACCAGTTCCATTAGCCGAACAAAAACGTGCTATGGCAGCTTTATCACAATATGTATTTAGTCCAAAAGCTTTTGATGCTGCAAATGGCTTGTATAAAAACTTGCAAAGCCAACGCAGGGGATTCAACTTTTTTGGCACTACTGATGACCCTAAAATTCACGACCGAGTATTGTTAATTCAATCAATGGTTACCAGTCATATTTTAGCACCAACTACATTAAAACGACTAACAGATAGCAGAATGTATGGCAATAAATATGCGGTAGTTGATGTGTTAACTGATTTAACCAATGCTTGTTTTAAAGAAGATTTAGCCAGTACCGTAAATACCTTTAGACAAAATTTACAAATAGATTATGTTACAGATTTATGTAGCATTGCATCATTAAGCAAACCAAATAAAGCTTATGATAATATTGCGAAATCAGCAGCAATTGGGCAGTTAAAAAGCATTAAACAAATGATGGCAACACCTACTGCAAATGCCGAGGTTAAAGCACATCGCGAACATATTTTATTATTAATTGATGATTCATTATCTCGCAAATAATTTAAACTTTAAAAGGCTAAGTATATTAATACTTGGCCTTTTTTTATCCTGTACAATAATGGCCCAACAAAACGATTCAACCCAAGTTTTAGATGGTAATATAACACTGGCCGATATAGAAAACTTTAAATGGTTTAAGGATAACTATATGCAGTACAAACCTGCCATGAGCGTGGTAAATGAGCTAAGTGAATTTAAAAAATGTAGTTTATTAGTGGTGTTAGGTACTTGGTGTAGCGATAGCCATGAGTTAGTACCACAATTGTTTAAAGTGATGGATTTAGCTGGTTGGGATAAGGTAGAGATTATTGCTGTTGATAGAAAAAAACAATCAAAAAGTGTTGATGTTAAACCACTAAATATTGAGTATGTACCCATCATTATATTATTTAATGATAAACGCTTAGTGGGTAAAATTGTTGAAACCACCGCAACAACCATTGAAGAAGATTTGCTGATGTTACTTAAAAAATAAAATTGATTTTGGGGTGATGAGACTTTGTGTATTGAACAAAAAAACTCAACTTAAATTTTTAAACCCAAAACTTATACAGCAATTTTTTTACTATTGCTCCACTTTTAAAAGTTCATTTACCAACCCCGGATAAATGTTTTTATACAGTAAACCTTCTACTGTTTTGTAAGCATCAAAACCAGCATTTTCGGGCGTTGTTTGAAATCCTTTTACATCCTGCAAACCATCCTTAAATATCTCCGCATTGTTTTTATTATCAAACAAACTAATGCTTAAACTTAATGCTGCAGTTTGCATATTGCCCCAAATTATGCCTAAAGGTTTTGTGTTGGCTTTAAGTTTTAAGAAATAGTCAGCCTCTTTTTTATCTGTTACAAAATTGCATCCAGCTTCAATTAAATTACGCTTTAAAAAAATTTCTAATTGATTATTGCTCACTTTTTGAGATAGGTTTTGTTCATCAGCTTCAATATAAACTTTTATAGGCACCACACTAACCCTTAAAGTTGTGCTGGGGCCATCTATATTACTAATTACATTTTGCAATGCATAATTAATACTATCGGTTTTAATAATACTTTGTACATCGGCCACTAGCCTAATTAATTGAATTGGGTCGCGAGCTAAAATCCTAGCCACACTAAAAGAAGCAATCCCAATTTGATCAGTTTGTGTTTGTGCGCCAAAGTCCATTTTACCTTGTTCAACCACCATTTTCATAGGCAAAAACGGTACAAATAATTTACCTTTTGTGGTATCTGTAAAATACACTTCCACATCAAAAGGAGTTTGTATGGGTTTACCTACTTTGCCGCTTAGTGTATTTACTTTACTGCGCACAGTAACCATATATAATTGTTTTTGAATTGACGAAACCAACTCGTTTACCAATTGCACATTTTTACCATCAATAACTGTTTGCAAATCTTCATTTAAATAATCTTGCAAACTGGCCAATGCTTTTAATTTTAAGCGTAAAACTTGGGTGTAATTTGTTTTAATATCAAGGCTATTTGCTCGCAAATAATAATCTTCAGCTCTATCAATTGCATGCTGCATGCGTTGTGCGCGCATTTGGGCATATTGGCTTTTATTAAGTCGCATGTAAATCCAAAAATAATTGCCATCCTCCCAACTATCTACCACTTCATAGTTTTCAATCTCGTTAAGTGCACTTATTTTTACCATGCTTTCAAAACGCTGTTTAAATTCGGCATTATTTTGCATTTGTTGTAAAACAGAGTTTGACGAAACACTCACTTTAATTTCAGAAATTAAATCGTTTAGTGCTTCCTTTTTGGCGGTTTGTTGGTAGCTTTGGTTGTTGTTGGTTTTAGATGTAATACCTACACCAACATAATAAGCATCGTTTACAGGCCTTTGGTTTACCCACGCTGGTTTTTTATTGGCTTTGTGTGATGCACATGAAGCCAACATAAATACAGCAATTAAAAATGGTAAGTATTTTAACATGGGTTTTACCTGAAAATTTAAATCAAAAACTAAAAAAGAACACGCAGTATGTAAATCCTGTGTGTTCTTTTTAAAAAAAATCAGCAGAAAAATTACAACTTAATTGCCTGCTCTTTCTTTAGCTAATTTTTCCATTTCGCTATTAAAAATCTCTTCAAACTTTTTCTTATCGTAATCTTGTGCAAGCTTTTGGTTTTGGCCAATTGCTTTTTCTACACCTTCAAGTACCGTTTTTTTATTGGCCTCAATTGCTACCCAATAAGTGTATGTATTGGTTGTTTCTTTAAATATTTTCTCACCAATTACAGCTACATCAGTTAAGCTTTGGTTAGTTACTTCGCGCGCCAACTCTTCAAACTTATTGGTAAACTCTTGGGTTGTTCCGGTTTGGCGTTGGTTTGTATATTGTTCAGTAACTTTTTTCATGGTAGTTTGAATCATTCCAGCCATTTCGCTTTTTGCATTTTGCATGGCAATTTTTTTAGCTGTTACCATATCAATACTATTTCCTGAAGAACGAGCCCTGAAATATTCTTTACTGGTTTCGTAATCTTTTCCTGTAAACGGAACTGTAATTTCTGTAGCACCAGTTTGTGTTTGTATTGGTGTGCCTTTTTTTGATTTACAAGCAACAGTTAAACTTGCCATAACACTTAATAATACTGCTGCGCTTAGCAACTTACTTACCTTGGTTTTCATATCGTACAATTTTAATTTAATAGGGTTAATTATATTTTTATAATGGCAGTTTATCAAATGCAATGCCAATAAAGTTTGGGTTGATGTTTATTTATGTTAACACATTGTAAATGTAATGCTAAAATAAATCTTCTTTAATTTTATTGATGATACTTAAGGTATGGTTGTAGCCTATTTCGAAAATTTGTTGAGCAGCCGATACTTTAAATAGGTGATATTCCATAAGCCCGGGAGGCTCAATATAAACATCGCATTTGGTAATACTCGATTCAATATTTGCACGTATTGCAAGGTGCATTATTCTATCCGCATAATTTCTTACCGACCTAAACTTTTTAACTTCATAAACAGGGTTAACATTTACACCAATTATTTCATCACAAATTCCTAATAATGGTTCAACCGGAAGGTTATTCATTAACCCACCATCTACATAAAAATCACCATTAATAAGCACCGGCTTAAGCACCATAGGAATAGCACAACTTGCCATAATTGAAGTAATTAAATCGCCTTGTGTAAAGTATTGTACGTGCGCCTTTGTAAAGTTAGTTGCACAAACATATAACGGCATTTTTAGCTCTGTATAATTTTGTGCTTTTAGGCTTTGTTGCAATTTTTTTCTTAATCCATCAAACCTTAACAAACCAAATACTGGTCTATAAAAACTAAGGAATTTATACAAATCAACATCCGAAAAGATTTTATAAATCTCATCAGGTGTAAATCCATCAGCATATAAAGCACCAACTATACTTCCTGCACTAGTTGCCGAAACCACATCCGGATAAATACCATTTTCGTTTAATGCTTTTAGTACGCCAATATGCGCATATCCACGTGCTCCACCACCCGACAGTACAATACCGAGTTTATATCTTTTATCTACGTTAGGTGGGTTTATCAAGAGTATAAAAATTATTAAAAACGAATGCCACCAGTTACTGCCACATTTATCATGGTATGGCTGGCTTTTCCTGTAGGCGAATATACACCACTTACAGTATAAGGTGTATAAAATTCGTTAAAAGTTGTGGTGATTAATGCGGCATCAATAAAATAATCACCATTGGTATATCCAGCACCAACCGAGTATCCATAACGCATTAAATCATCAACAATAACACCTGCAATTGCATTTTTATACGGACTAGTGGCTACATTATAACCAGCTCTAAAACGGTAAACATCATTTACTTTTACTTCGGCACCAACCCTAATTTGATAAGCTTCTTGAAATAATGCACGTGCATTGCCATTTGCAATACCAAAATCCGAATCGGTTGATGTTAACCTTCCGCTGCTGTAATTAATCCTATCTGCATCAATAGATATAAAACCATATTTAGGCAATGTTAAAGCGGCACTTGCAGTAAAACGTGCAGGTGTAATTAATTGATAATTATAAGTTCCTTCTGGCGATGAAACATCAACCTTACCTATACCTGGCCAATTTATTTCGCTACCTACTTTGTATTTGTATTCATCTTTCATGTTAATACGCGAAGCGGTTTGTACCGACAATCCAATTTTAAAAATATCAATAGGGCGAAAAATAACACCAAACCTACCTGCTACTCCTGTTCCGTTTGTGGTTACATCAGTTTGTAAATAGCTTGATTTATAATAATTTCCCGAGCCACTTCCTGTTGTTGTAGTTACAGTTCCATCTGGGTCGCTTTCTGTAAACAATGAAGTGTACTCTTGATACAGCGTATTTATTACCAATCCTCCTCCTAAATATAAAATGTTATCAAAATTAACAGCTCCTGAAAAGTTGTATTCGCCCATAGCACCACGCCTGGTTATTTTTTGTGTTTGTAATAAACGGTAATCATTATCACCATCAAACCAAGGCGAGTAATAAGTTGTATTATTATTTAAAGTATCAGTTAAATATGCATTCCAACCCATGTTATAAAATTCAAACTCTTTACCTGCTGCAGTAATTTGGTCTAATGGAGTTCCGTTTGATTGATCAACAAAAAACTGAGACAAATTACTTTTTGTATTGTAGCCTTGCATAAAAGTATTTTGCTGAAAACTATTGGTACGGTTATATCCAAAACCAAAATTATAATTAACCACACCACTTGTTGCATCACCTCTTAAACCGGTATTTACTTTACTTAATACCAATCCAAAAGATGGTATGTTAAAGTTTGTTCTGCTATCATCGAGTGTTGCACCTAAAAAATTACCCGAAGTTAATGTACCAGTTACCGCAGTTGAAAGTTGCAATTCGTTTCTGCGATATACAGCCAAGCCCGCTGGATTAATATACCCAGAAGACATGTCAGCACCTACTGCACCAAAAGCCCCACCTGCACCTTGTGAACGTGCGGTTCCCATATTATAGGTTTGCGAAAAACGCAAAATATCTGCTTCGTTTTGTGCTTGTGCATAACCACTAACAATTATGGCTGCAAGCAATAATTTATACTTGTTCATATTAAGTTTTTTAAAGCTTATTGATAATAACTAACGAGGACGAGAACGTGGTGCACTTCCACCACCTGAACTACCACGACTACCACCGCTTGGAGGAGAAACTGTTCCACCGCCACCTCTTGAAGGTGATGGAGAAGGACTATAATTCCTAGCAGGTGTATTATCTCTTGATGGAGCTGTATTTCTTGCTGGAGGAGTTGTATACCGTTCTCTTGGCATTTCATTTCTATCTTGCACTGGCGCAGTATAATCTCTTTGTGGTGTGCTTGGCCTAGTTTGCGGAACTTGCGGCCTTGGTGCTGGTGCTACATCACGATAATTACGTTCTTGTTCTACACTTTTTGGATATGAATTATAAGAACGTGGTGTATTATTTCTGTTTTGATTTGGTGCAACATAAACGGGTTGCCCATCGCGATTAATTAACTGACCTTCGCTGCTTGAGCGAGGCACAACTACCCTACCTTGATTTTGCTGCGGATTTTCAACGCCTACCTGTCCTTGGCGAGGTGTAACAACTCTTCCTCCATCTGTGCCTCTTGGTATACTTGTTCCCGCACCTTGGCCACGTGGGCGATAGGTTTTTGCTGGTGTATTATTATTGTTTTCGTATTGATTATAACCCCAACCACCTACGTAATTTCTATTTTGGTAACCATAATAATTATTGTATCCATAGTAACCGTTATATCCCCAAGGATTGTAACCCCAGCTATTATATCCCCAATTATTATAAGGGCTATATCCCCAAGGCGAACTATAACCATTTCCATATGTCCAAAACGGATCGCAATATGTATTGTAATGTGGCCAACCGTATCCATAACCTGTATTCCAACCCGTGTTAAATCCATTACCCCAACCCATACCAACGCCAAATCCTGTAAACATATTCCAACCAATACTTAATGATGGACGGGCCCAACTATTATAACGAGAAGGGCGTGCAAAATATCCACCATAATTACCAGCATATTGCCTGCGTAATAAACTAGCTTCTGATGCTTCTTCCTCGTAACCAGAATATGGTACAGTACTTAAAAATTGGTCGTTATTATTTTGTTCGTCTTGTTGCAAAGCATCTTGCTCGGCTTTGTAACGCTGATAGCCAGATGCTGCATTAGGGTTGGTATAATCTGTACCACTATTATAATTGTAATTATTGGGTTGATATTCGGGCTCTATCTCACGACCCTCGCCATACTGAGGAGGATTTTTTTTGATAATCTCGTTTACATCAACCTCTGGCACATACCTAGGGCTGCTGCTTGTAGCTTTGCGCGAGAAATAAACATCATCCTCAACACTATTTAGCACACCTTGCGGTGTATTACACGAAATGAGCGTAATTGCGCTTATTAACAAGGTGTAAAAGATATTTAATTTACGATATAGCATAATTGTGTGTTTTATAGCTGTGAAAATATAATTTTGCTGCCGATTTATATGTGTTAGACAAATACTATTCCAAAAACTCTTACAAAGATGGATAATAAAAAAGTAAAAAGAAGCGATGATTATAGCGCATGGTACAATAACCTAGTTAAAGCTGCTGATTTAGCTGAACATTCGGCTGTAAAAGGTTGTATGGTAATTAAGCCGTATGGTTATGCTATATGGGAAAAAATGCAAGCCGAATTGGACAAACGTTTTAAAGAAACTGGACATCAAAATGCTTATTTCCCTTTATTTATTCCAAAATCTTTTTTTAGTAAAGAAGCAAGTCATGTTGATGGTTTTGCCAAAGAGTGTGCAGTAGTAACACATTATAGATTAAAAACTGCCGAAAATGGTGAAATAGTAGTTGATGAAACTGCTAAGCTTGAAGAAGAATTAATTGTACGTCCTACATCTGAAACCATTATTTGGAATACCTACCGCGATTGGATTAAATCTCATCGTGATTTACCAATTTTAGTAAACCAATGGGCTAATGTGGTGAGATGGGAAATGCGTACAAGATTATTTTTACGCACCACCGAGTTTTTATGGCAAGAAGGACATACCGCTCATGCAACATCAGAAGAAGCAGTTGCAGAAACCAAACAAATGCTTGATGTGTATACAGATTTTGCTGAAAACATTATGGCTGTACCTGTAATTAAAGGTATAAAAACCGCCAACGAACGTTTTGCTGGTGCTATAGAAACTTATTGTATTGAAGGTTTGATGCAAGATGGTAAAGCATTACAAATGGGAACTTCGCATTTTTTAGGACAAAACTTTGCAAAAGCTTTTGATGTAAAATATGCAACCAAAGAAAACAAACAAGAGTATGTTTGGGCTACATCTTGGGGCGTTTCAACACGTTTAATGGGAGCTTTAGTAATGAGCCATAGTGATGATGAAGGTTTAATTTTACCTCCTAACTTAGCGCCAATACAAGTGGTAATTGTACCTATTTTAGGCAAAAAAGAAGAAGAGAAGGAATTGGTTTTAAACAAGGCCAAAGAGATTCAAACTGCTTTGCGTAAAAAAGGCATTTCAGTAAAGTTAGACGACCGCGATAATACTACTCCTGGGTTTAAATTTGCCGAATACGAATTAAAAGGTGTGCCAGTAAGAATTGCAATTGGACCAAGAGATGTTACCAACGAAAGTGTAGAAGTAGCACGAAGAGACACCAAAGAAAAACAAGTAATGAGCAATATTGATTTAGAACACAAGATTGAACATTTACTAACCCAAATACAGAATAATATTTACCAAAAAGCACTTGATTACCGCGACCAACATATAAGCAATGTAAACACTTGGGATGAGTTTATGGATGTGCTAGAAAACAAAACAGGTTTTATAAGCGCACATTGGGATGGAACAACAGAAACTGAATTGAAAATTAAGGAACTATCAAAAGCTACCATACGTTGTATACCTTTAAACAACAAACAAGAAAGCGGCAAATGTGTATTAACCGGCCAACCAAGCACACAGCGTGTGTTGTTTGCAAAAGCTTATTAATTACAAGCGCAAATCATACCATAAACCAATAAAATTAAGTGGTGCTAATTACACCTAAACGCTTAAATTTGTTAAGCACTAATTTTAATAATTATAATAAGTGGGGTGCTATTAAATTAGTACCCCACTTTTTTATTTACATACTATGAAAAACATAATACTCCTTATTTGTTCAGCGGGCGATTTAACTATGGAAAAAAGAAATAGATTGAATAAACTTAGCACCTTTTATACACAAAACAACCTGTAACCATCACATTAAATCAAATTATTAATGACCGAATCAAAAATAAATGAAGTAAAAGACCTGCTTTGTAAAAAATCAAAAAACAAACAGGCCGTGTTTAAAATTACCCAAGCAGCTTTTCATGAATTTAAAACAGTATTACGCAATATTGAAACTAAACTAAATCCAGAAATGGATGAAAAAGCACCTTTGGTTGAGATAAAATATTACGATAAGGGCGACTTTGAAGCACATTTAAAATTTAGTGGTGATACCCTTGTTATTATGATGCACACCAATGTGTTTGATTTAGATGAAAATCATTATTTACACAAATCAAACTACCTTAAAGAAGACGAACAAAGGGGATATTTTGGCATGATACAGGTATATAATTTCTTATCAGACTCGTTGCGCTACAACCGCGAAAGTGATATGGGTTATTTAATTGGACGTGTTTTTATTAATAAAGACAACAACTTTTTTGTTGATGGCAAACGCCCTTTATCGTTTATGTATGCCGACCTTGAAAAACAAACCGTTAACATTACCAGCTTAACAAATATTATAGAAGAAGCAATGTTGTATTGTTTAAACTTTGATTTAAGGGTACCGCCAATAGAAATGCTAAATTACATAACAGTTGAACAAAAAAACATCATGAGTCATAGTAGTGGAATGCCTACCGCAAAACGTTTGGGTTTTACCATGCAAAACGATGATTTTACAACGGCATAAATTTTAGTTCTACTAAACAATACGTTCCCATACTTCAAAAGTATATGGGTGCATGTTTTTTTCATCAGGCTGATGATTTTCTGCTTTGGTTAATTTAAATTGATCAAGCGAAATTTCAGGAAAAAAAGTATCTGCATTAAACACATGCGCTATTCTTGTTAAATAAATTTTATCGCAATACTTAATGGTATCAACATAAATAGAACCGCCACCTGTAATCATTAACTCTGTTTCATTTTGTTGTTTTGCATATTCAATTGCATCGTCTAATGATGTAACAACCACACATCCATCAATGCTTAAACCTGCATTTCTGGTAACAATTATATTGGTTCGATTTGGCAAAGGTTTACCAATACTTTCATAAGTTTTTCGGCCCATAACAATACAATGTCCTGTTGTGGTTTGTCTAAAATATTTTAAATCAGCAGGCAAATAGCAAAGCAATTGGTTATTAACTCCTATCCCATTTTGCAAATCGGCTGCAACTACAAGCGAAATAATCATGACTATAAATTATGGTTTATTTGTGTTTAATTGATGCACAATCATACATAAATATTATATTTATTATGTTACCATTTTTATTAAACAATGGGTATAAAATAGTTGTTGTTAAAAAAATATCAATTGTAAGGAATAGATTTATTAGTTTTATGGTCTAGAAAAAAGATGAGGACAATTAAGTATTTTACACATTTGCTAATTTTAACAATGGCTTTAAGCAGCTGTAATCAACTGTATTGGCAGCGCAACAAGGTAAAGGCAGCTAAAAAGAAACAACTACACACCATGCAACTTTATATAGATAATAAGGTGCCATATATATTTAATGATGAGTTTAACAGCCGCATAGAAAAAAACTGTAAGAAGGAATTTGAAAAAATGGGGTATTCTTTTAATTTTAAAGACACTCCCGATTTTGTAACAGTAATTAAAATTAACATGGACTCGTTTCCAACATCGGGTGTTTACACTTTCAATTCTGGAGGAACCACCAGTTTTTGGCGCACTTATAAACGCAATAATGTAAGGGCTATTTTGTTTGAATATACAATAACCAATACAAAATTTAAGACCATTAAATGGTCCAATCAAAATGATATTTATTATTTTAATGATGCCAATATGAATAGCAAACGCGGCAATAACATGGTAAAATTTACCATCAGGTATGGGAAGTAATTATTCTCCCCTATATACTTCGCGGTTATAAGCTTCTACTCCTCTTCGCATATTTTTATTTCTGAAGATATGAAAAGGTACACTCACCACAATCAAACCACCACCAAGCATTAATAAATCAGTATCTAACTTAGCGCCCGAAAGTGAAACTCCAAGCGGATAACTAGCTACAACTACACCGGGCAGAAAAAATATTGTTGCTATTACATTATTAAAACGTGCTTTTCTAAAATATCTTTTTGCTGAAGGTATATCCTGACTTGACTTAATTAGGTATTTAAAATTAAGTTTATTGCCTGCCCTATCCACTATTAACCCAGCACCTACGTTACTTTTAAAAATAAGGGTATCTTGAGCTACTAAAGTGGTTGATAAAAATATAGCAACTGCGCAAAACAAGGGCATAAGTGTTTTCATAAGCTTAAATAATTTGATGCTTACAAACATATTTTATTTGATGTATTTAACAAAAAGAAGTAGTAAATTATACCCATTGTAATTATTTTTTAGTCCAAACTAAACATAATTTTATAATGGTAATGCCGATGCTACATGCAAATAGTTCAATAAGGCCCGAGTCGAAATTGGACTATATCGAATGTGATTTCGGTATATTATTTGGTTGATGAATTTTTGAAGTTGCATTTTATAGCATAATATTTCATAACATTATTATGACTTAACTAAAACAAAAAAAGGTTGAGCCAATTAAGACTCAACCTTTTTTGTTAAGATGATTTTTATTTAACCTAAGTTTTTAATCTCACTTACCAATTGAGTTAATGCCTTTTTTGCATCACCAAACAACATGCTGGTTTTTGGTTTAAAAAACAATTCATTTTCAATTCCGGCATAACCAGCTTTCATGCTTCGTTTGTTTACAATAACATTAGTTGCATTTTCTACATCCAAAATTGGCATACCATAAATTGGTGAGTTAGGATCGGTTTTAGCCGCAGGATTTACCACATCATTTGCCCCAACAACTAATACTACATCGGTGGTATTAAACTCTGGGTTAATTTCTTCCATTTCAACCAACTTATCATAGCTTACATTACTTTCTGCTAGCAATACATTCATGTGTCCAGGCATACGCCCTGCTACTGGATGAATGGCATATTTAACTTCTACACCTTCTTTTTCTAGTAATTCTTCTAACTCGTGCACCACGTGTTGTGCTTGTGCCACAGCTAAACCATATCCTGGCACTATAATTACTTTTTTAGCATACTTCATTAAAATGGCCGCATCGCTAGACGTAACTTCCTTAATCGTGCCTTCAAAACTGGCAGAAGTTACAGCCGCACCTTTTGATCCACCACCAAAATTACCAATTAATACATTAAGTAAAGAGCGATTCATGGCCTTGCACATTACTACAGTTAATAAAGTACCTGCACTACCTACCAAAATACCACCCACAAGCATTACTTTATTGTCGTATAAAAAGCCACCACAGGCAGCTGCAACACCCGTAAACGAGTTAAGCAACGAAATAACCACAGGCATATCTGCACCACCAATTGGCAACACAAATAAAATTCCATAAATCAACGAAAGTGCTAATACAGCATAAAACAATTGGGCATCAAAATTTATAACAGCCATGGTTGCTATTACCAAAATAACAGCCAATAAACCGATATTAATAAATTGCTGAAAACCGAACGATTTATCTTTTACCTTTCCACTTAATTTACCCCAAGCAATCATACTTCCGGCAAATGAAATGGAACCAATAATCATGGCAATAAGTATAATTGCAAACTCACCTACTGGCACAATAAACCCTACTTGCGTTTGGGCAAGAGAAGTAATGTGTTGAAACTCGATAACAGAAATAAGCATGGCACAAGCACCACCCATTCCGTTAAACAAACTTACCATTTCTGGCATAGCAGTCATTTGTACTTTTTTAGCGGCAAGCCAACCTACAATACTACCAACTATTAATCCACCAAAAATTAGTGGCAAATTGTTTAAGTGATTTCCTGCCTTATCTGTATATAAAAAGATAGTGGCAAAAATGGCCAATCCCATACCAAATGCTGCAATTAAATTTCCTTTACGTGCAGAGGCTGGATTACCCAACATTTTTAAACCCAAAATAAATGTTACTGATGCTATTAAGTAACTGATTTGTAGTACGTGTTCCATTTTATGTTAATTTTTTAATTACTAATTTTTTGAAGTAGATCCTTTAAGAATAAATATTGAATTATGAATGTTGAGTGCTGAATATTGAAGTTAGTAAGTGAATATAATATTAATTAATTTTCTAATCATTGCCTATCTCTATTTTTAATTGCTGTATCAATACTCTTGTTGAAAATTGCCGCCAATTCATTTGCTTCTATTAAAGCCATTTCTACAAGAGTTAAAATTTTAATGACTGGTTTTCTTGCTATAATTTTTAAACAGACAATTGTTTCACGAAGTTCTTTTAAGCATAATTTCATTTTATGTATAAAATCATTTCTAGATTCAGCTCCTTGTGCTTCACCATAATTTAAAGCAGGCGAAGTTCCACTTCTTATTAATTGTCCTCCAAGATGACTGCCAATTCTATTATTAGGCAATTGCTCAGTAACATTTAAAATTAGTATCGAAAAATCTATAAGCCTTTCTTCTAAATCATACTTTTTAACTGCACTCCTGTTTTGTCATTCGTTAATCAGCTTTTAAAATCACTCATTTCGAAATTCTATATTCTAAACTTTTCATTCGATATACATTAAACTTTTCAACCTTCTTACTTTCTCCATTTCGAAATTCAATATTCAAAATTCAGCAATCGATATTTCTCCTCTTTCGTATTTCTTCTCTTTTCGAATTTCGTATTTCGTATTTATTTTATTTACTTTTTCTTAAACATTTCTAGCATTCTGTCAGTTACTACAAAACCACCTACAACATTAAGTGTTCCGAGCACAACGGCTAAAAAACCAAGTATTAATGAAATGGTATGCGTTGCTTGTCCCATTACGATAATAGAACCAATAATTACTACACCATGAATGGCATTTGCTCCACTCATTAAAGGTGTATGTAACACAGAAGGCACATGACCAATTATTTCAATGCCTACAAAAACCATTAAAATAATTAAGTAAATAAGTTCAAGATTGTCGGTAAAAATTGATGTGATAATTTCCATATATTTTATAAATTAAGCTGTTGCAGTTTGTAATGATGGGTGAACAATTTTACCTTGATAGGTGATTAAAGTTCCTTTGGTAATTTCTTCTTCAAGCTCCCATTTCATGCCATCTTTAGTTGACAAATGGGTTAAAAAATTATAGATATTTTTCGCGTATAACTCGCTTGCGTTTTGTGCTAAAGTGCTTGGTAAATTGCCAATCCCTACAATTGATACTCCGTGCTTAACCACAGTTTTATCGAGTTCGCTAATGGCACAATTTCCACCTTGCTCTACCGCCATATCAACAATTACACTACCCAGTTTCATTAGTTTAACTTGGTCTTCTGTAATTAATATAGGTGCTTTTTTACCAGCAACTAGTGCAGTTGTAATTACCAAATCTGCATTAGATAAACTTTTATTTACCGCTTCTTTTTGTTTTTCCAAATAATCGGCACTAACTTCTTTTGCGTATCCTCCTTCTACTTTTACGCCTTCACTTTTAACTTCTATAAATTTACCACCAAGCGATTCTACTTGTTCTTTAGTTTCTGGTCTTACATCAGTAACTTCAACTATTGCACCTAATCTTTTTGCAGTAGCTACGGCTTGTAAACCTGCAACTCCAGCACCAAAAATCAAAACCCTAGAAGGAGTGATGGTTCCAGCAGCAGTCATCATTAACGGAAAGATTTTTCCCATTACATCAGCTCCTAAAATTACAGCTTTATAACCTGCTAAATTATTTTGTGAGCTTAATGCATCCATACTTTGCGCACGCGAAATACGAGGCATAGCATCCATACTAAAAACAGTAATTTGTTTGGCTGTCAATTGTTTTATCAAATCGGCATTAAATAAATGATAGATGTATGAAATTAGAATACTACCATTTTTCAATTCGTTTAGCTCATCATTATTTGGTGCATTTACACAAATCACCACATCAGCTTGTGCTAAACCATCACTTTTATTTACAATGGTACATCCCGCTTGGGTGTATGCATTATCATCAAAGTTTGACGAATAGCCTGCATTGCTTTCTACCAAACATGTGTAACCTTGTTTAATAAATTGAGCGGCAACAGCAGGCGTTAGTGCAACGCGTTTTTCGTTAGCTTTACACTCCTTAACTACAAGTATTTTCATATAAAATCCTTTTTTAAAAAAATAAATGTAGTTAAAAGCAAATGACAATTCAAAGCTATTTAATTTGCAGTAGTTAATATGTTAAAAATAGCGTACGCAAATAGCTTCCAACATCCTTTACCAGAGGGGCATCGGTTTCCGATGATTAAATACGAGTTGATACCAAAACAACTTGTTTATCAAGGAATTATAATCGAAGAAAATTTGTTTGAACCGGGCTTATGTAGCGAAGAAACCATTTTACTTACACACGATGTTACCTATTGGAATGAGTTAAAAAATTGTAGTCTTGACAAAAGTCATGTACGAAAAATTGGCTTTCCATTAACTAAAGAACTGGTACAAAGAGAAATTTGTATTGCACAAGGAACCATAGATTGTGCTTTGTATGCATTACAATTTGGTGTATCGTTAAATGTAGCCGGAGGTACGCATCATGCATTTACTAATAAAGGCGAGGGGTTTTGTTTGTTGAATGATTTTGCCATTGCAGCAAATTATTTGTTGCACAAAAATTTATCAAAACGTATTTTGATTATTGATTTAGATGTGCACCAAGGAAATGGAACAGCAGAAATATTTAAGCATAATCCAAATGTATTTACGTTTAGTATGCATGGACAAAACAACTATCCATTTTTTAAAGAAAGCAGCGATTTAGACATTGGATTACCCGATGGAATTAACGGAAAAGATTATTTACAGCTATTAAATTACCACTTACCAAAGGTTATTGCGCAACACAAACCTGATTTTATTTTTTATTTAAGTGGAGTTGATGTTTTGAATACCGATAAATTGGGTAAAATTAACCTAACAATAAACGATTGTAAAACCAGAGATGAACGAGTATTTAGTTTATGTAAAAGTCTCAAAACACCAGTAGTAGCAGCTATGGGAGGTGGTTATTCGCCAATAATTGCAGACATAGTAAACGCACATTGCAATACGTTTATAACAGCCAACGAAATTTATTTTTAATTTTTTTATAAAACCTATTGCTTTTTAATGGTTGGTTGTATTAATTCACGGCCTTAAATAAAAAAAAATTATAAATTTTTAATCATTGCTTGACAATAAGCAAAAACTATTAAATTTGTGATACCGCAACCGTTTTTAAAGTTAAGATGACATCGCCAAAAAAAAGTACACCAGTAAAAAAAGTTCCTGCAAAAAAAGGAGCTAAAGTAGCAGCTAAAACTGCCCCAAAAAAGATCTCTCCTAAGAAATCTCGTGATGACGATGAGGATGATGACGATGATGATATCATTGATGATATCGACAAAGATGAAGACGAAGATGATGGAGAAGTAGAAGTAGATGAAATTGACGTTGATTACGACAAAGGATTTAACTTTGACGATGATGACGATGATGATGACGATGATTTTTAATTCATCGCAACTACTGCTAATTATCTTTTAACAATAATATCAACTGATTCCGCGGTATTGCTTAAGTGCAATGCCCGGTCAATCAGTAAAAACCGTACTTTTATAGTATCACCAGTGTTTAATAATACACTCGGTTCAAGTATTACTTCAATATTTCCACGAATGGCCTTGTATTTACCCTCAGGGGTAAGTGGCATTACTCGCACACCAGCACGTAAAGTATCTCCTGTAAATTCTGCAAGTACGTTATTATAACTATTCCCTTCTTTTCTTAAAAACTCTACATATAAATTATTGTAAAATATATTGGTATTTTTACCTGAAATAGGGTTTATAATACTATTATATGGCGCAAGCGTATCGCCTTCATCTAAACCAATGTCTCCATCACCATCTCTAAACTTAATGGTAAATACAAAATTATTATCGCCATTTTTTTTCACATACTCATAACTTTCAAAAGCTATTGATGGTATAATAGGATATATTTCGCCACCTTTGCAGGCGTAAAATAATACCACTGATAAAAATATAACTATGCTTTTTAATAAGGCTGATTTCATACAACAATCTATAAATTCAAAACTAATACATTTTGATGAATTAGCATTACAGTTATATCACCATCAGTTAAAATACAATGTTATTTTACAAGAATACCACAAGCTTACCAATAAAAATATCAACCCAAAAAGTATTAACCAGGTAAGTTTTTTACCTGTAAGTTTTTTTAAAAACCAACAAGTAAAAACAGGTGAGTTTACACCACAAGTTACTTACACAAGTAGTACCACATCTGGAGGCATTCCATCAAAACACTTTGTGGCCGATAAAAGCATTTATACCCAAAGTTATTTAACTGCTTTTGAGCATTTTTATGGCAACCCAAACCAATATGTTTTTTTATGCCTGCTGCCCAATTACCTAGAGCGAGATGGAAGTAGTTTAATTGACATGGCACAAGGATTAATTGAAGCCAGCAAGCAAACAGAAAGTGGTTTTTATTTATATGATTTTGATAAATTATCCACTACTATAAAAGAAGTTTTAAGCCAAAATAAACGTATATTTTTATTGGGGGTAACCTTTGCTTTGCTCGATTTTGCTGAGCAATATCCGATGAATTTAAAAGACACTATTGTAATGGAAACTGGCGGAATGAAAGGCCGCAAACAAGAGCAAACCCGACTTGAAATACATGATTACTTAAAAACACAATTCAACATAACAACCATTCATTCTGAGTATGGCATGACGGAATTGTTATCGCAAGGATACTCAAAAGGTGAGGGCGTATTTGAATGTGCCCCTTGGATGAAGGTTGTGATTACTGATTTAAATGATCCGTTTACATTAATGCCAACCGGTAAGGCGGGCATTATTAATGTAATTGATTTGGCAAACGTAGATAGTTGCGCTTTTATAGAAACGCAAGACTTAGGACGTTTGCTAGCTAACGGATGTTTTGAAGTGCTAGGCAGGATGGACAACACCGAAGTACGCGGCTGTAACCTAATGTATGTGTAAAGGTTATTTAACCAATACTACATTAACTGCATTTAGCCCTTTATGACCACTTTCTACATTAAAAGTAACTTTATCGTTTTCTTTTACTGGTCCGCTGATGCTATTAATGTGTACAAAAACACTATCGTTATTTACCGAATCTTTAATAAAGCCAAAACCTTTCGACTCGTTAAAGAAAGTAACAACACCTGTACGTAATAAATCTTGAGGCTCTTCGGCAGCACGTCTAAATACGCCAATTTGCATATCCTCTTCTTTAAATACTTTTTTCTTTTTAGGATCTGGTGGCGTATCGGTTAAGTTACCGTTTTCGTCAACGTAAGCTAACATTTCTTCAAAAGTTTTTCCTTTATCAGAATTTGATTTACGTTCTTCGCGCTTCTCAGCCTTGTCCTTTCTTTTCTTTTGTTTTTTTCTTTCGTTTTCTTTTTTACTGAATGTTTCTTGTGATCTACCCATTGTAAATATTAAATTATTGTACTTGATAATGCAACGTGCATTGGTGCAAAGGTAAGCAATTTACCCAAACAATTGCTTTTATGTTAATTATCATCAAATTAAATAAATTGATAACAAAAAAAACGCTCCACAATTTGCGGAGCGTTTTATATAATTAGGTTTGATAAAATTATAATTTACCGCTAACCGCTTGTTGTACTAGGTCGGCAGCTTCTTTTAAAACTATTGCTGAGTAAACTTTTAAGCCCGATTCGTCAATTAATTTTTTTGCTTGTTCAGCATTTGTGCCTTGTAAACGAACGATGATTGGCACTGGAATATTTCCGATTGATTTGTATGCATCAACAACACCTTGTGCAACCCTATCGCAACGAACTATACCACCAAAAATGTTAATTAAAATTGCTTTTACATTTGGGTCTTTTAAAATGATACGGAAACCAGCTTCAACCGTAGTTGCATTTGCGCTTCCTCCCACATCTAAAAAGTTAGCAGGTTCGCCACCAGATAATTTAATAATATCCATAGTAGCCATTGCTAATCCAGCACCATTAACCATACAGCCAACGTTACCATCTAACTTCACAAAGTTTAAGTTGTATTCGCCAGCTTCAACCTCAGTTGGGTCTTCTTCTGCTACATCACGCATTGCTGCATAATCTGGATGGCGGTATAAAGCGCTATCATCAATACTTACTTTACCATCTACAGCAATAATTTTATCGTCAGATGTTTTTAACACAGGGTTAATTTCAAACATAGCCGAATCGCTATTGTCGTATGCTTTGTACAATGCAGTTACAAACTTTACCATTTGTTTATGTGCCTCGCCAGTTAAGCCTAAGTTAAAAGCAATTTTACGTGCCTGAAAACCTTGCAAACCTACCAATGGCTCAATAGTTTCTTTATGAATAAGTTCAGGAGTATGTTCTGCAACATGCTCTATATCCATACCACCTTCTGTACTGTAAACAATAATATTTTTTGATTGAGAACGATCAAGCATCACACTCATGTAATACTCCTTAGGCTCATTTGCTCCAGGATAATAAACATCTTGTGCTACCAATACTTTGCTTACTAATTTACCCTTAGGGCCAGTTTGAATGGTAATTAAAGTACCACCAATTAAATTTGCTGCAATTTCTTTTGCCTTATCTGCATTTTTTGCAACCGCAACACCACGTTGGTCTTTACCTTCGATAGTGCCTTTACCACGGCCACCTGCATGTATTTGAGCTTTTACAACAACAAAATCGCTACCATATTGCTCTTTTAATTTTAGAGCAGCAGCGTGTGCTTCCTCAGCCGTTTCGGCTACTATGCCTTCTTGCACAGCAACACCAAATGATTTTAAAACCTGTTTAGCTTGATATTCGTGAATGTTCATTTTGTTTTCGGAAATTTTGCAGCGAAAATAGCATTAAAATTCAGAATCAGAAATTTTAAAATTAATCATTACCAACCTTAGTTACATCTAATATTAGTATTATTGCCATTGATGAATCTATTAAAAGCCAATCAACCTATATTATATTGGTTATTACTTATTGTGGTGGCGTACTTTTCGCTTTTCCATAAATTAGATAGTGCACCGTTTTATATGTGGGACAAAGGAGTGTTGCCATTTATAAAAATAACAGGATTTAACGAATTAGGCTTAAGGTTAGCTTCAGCAACTAAATTACTTAGGTATAACTCTTCTTTAAATCCAATAATTGTGTGTATTATTGGTTTAACAACAGGCAAATATATTTTAACAACTAAACTTGAGCGAGATATAGATGTAAATAACTTATTTGAGTTAGAAACTATACTAAAAAGTGGAGATTGTGCGTATTATAAAATTATTTCTAAAAAATGATTTCAGCAACCAACATTACCAAATCATACAACAAATTACAGGTTTTAAAAGGAACCAGTTTAAATATACAACATGGCGAAATAGTGGCAATTGTTGGTGCTAGCGGTGCTGGTAAAACTACCTTATTACAAATACTTGGCACGCTTGATAAACCCGACTCGGGCAATGTGGTAATTAATGATATCGATGTAACTAAGTTATCATCAAAAAAACTAGCCGAATTTAGAAACAACCAAATAGGATTTATATTTCAGTTTCACCAGTTATTACCAGAATTTAATGCTTTAGAAAATGTATGTTTTCCAGCTTGGATAGGTGGCAAAAACAAAGAAGCAACCGAAACTCGTGCTAAAGAATTATTAGCCTATTTAAACTTAAGCGAACGCATCTACCACAAACCAGAGCAACTATCGGGTGGCGAACAGCAACGTGTAGCAGTAGCTCGTGCATTAATAAATAACCCAAAAGTAGTATTTGCAGATGAGCCAAGTGGTAACCTAGATTCGAAAAATGCAGAAGAGTTACATGATTTATTTTTTAAGTTAAAACAAGAGTTTAATCAAACCTTTGTAATTGTAACCCACAACGAAAATTTAGCAAACCGTGCCGATAGAAAATTAGTAATGAAAGACGGTGTAATTGAACCATAAACTTAAAAAAATAAACTATTAAACAACATGAAAAACTTATTATTAATCGCAGTATTATTTTCCTTATCAAGTTGTGCTTTTCATCAAGGCCATTTTCAGAGTAGCGCATCCATTACCAACAACCAATTTCGTATAGCTGGCAAAGCAGTTGGCACAGCCGAAACTTTACAATTACTGGGCATTGGCGGATTAAGAAAAGATGCTTTAGTACAGGAAGCATTAAATAATTTGCATCAAAAATATCCTATACAAAAAGCAATGTTATTGGGCAATGTTACGGTTGATTTTAAAACCACGTACCTACTAATTTCTCGTAAAACACAGGTAATAATTAATGCCGACATTATTGATTTTAACCCTGAAACAATTAATGCCAACTACAAAGGATTTTACACAGAAGATTCCACTTTTTTTCCAGCAAGGATAAGAAGTATAGAAAATAACTACCCTTACACGACAGACATTAATGGATACAAAATAAAAGTTAATGATGAAGTAAGTTTTAACATTAATGGAAGTGCATTTAGCGGAAAGATAATTGGCATTGATACCTATGGTATAAAATGTTTGTATGAAACACCAAATGGCAGCCGAAAAATTTATCTTTTACCTCAAGATATTACACTAAAGTCTCGCTAATATTTTAACAAACAAAAGTGCTTATCCACGATATACTTAAGCAATACTGGGGCTACGATAAATTTAGGCCACTGCAAGAAGAAATTATTAACGCAACATTAGCGGGAAATGATACGCTTGCATTATTGCCAACAGGTGGTGGTAAATCTATTTGTTTTCAGGTACCCGCTTTGGCAAAAGACGGGTTGTGTTTGGTAATTAGTCCGCTAATTGCTTTAATGAAAGACCAAGTAGAACAATTGCAACAACGAAACATTAGTGCCGCTGCAATTTATAGTGGAATGAGCATGAGGGAGCAAATGTTAACTTTAGAAAATGCACAAAACGGAGCCTATAAGTTTTTGTATTTATCACCCGAAAGATTAAAATCAACCAAATTTAAAGACCGCTTACCATACTTAAATTGTACTTTATTAGCTATTGATGAAGCGCATTGTATTAGCCAATGGGGCTATGATTTTAGGCCAGAGTATTTAATGATTTCCGAAGCTCGTGAGTTATTGCCAAATGTGCCTGTTTTGGCGTTAACAGCATCGGCTACACAACAGGTAGTTATTGACATACAGGAGAAATTAGGGTTTAAAAAACCGAATGTATTTAGCAAAAGTTTTACCCGCGACAATTTAAGTTATGTGGTAAACTATACCGAACAAAAGTTGGAACGTATGGTGCACATTTTAAAACGTGTAAACGGTTGCGGATTGGTTTATGTTCGAAACCGAAAACAAACCCAAGATTTAAGCGCTTACTTAAAGAAAAATAATATAGTTGCCGATTTTTACCATGCGGGATTACCACATGCGGTTAGGGCACAAAAACAAGAAGATTGGATTAAAGATAAAACCAGAATTATAGTTTGTACCAATGCATTTGGAATGGGAATTGACAAGCCAAATGTGCGTGTGGTGGTGCATTATGAAATGCCCGAATCGTTAGAAAGTTATTACCAAGAAGCTGGGCGCGCGGGGCGTGATGGAAACAAGGCATATTGCGTATTGTTACACCACGAAGGTGATGAAAGTACGGCACAACATAAATTGAGTTTAGCTTTTCCGCCAGAGGAAGAAATTAAGCGTGTTTACCAAGCTTTATGCAATTATTATAGTTTACCAATTGGTGCAAATTTAGACCGTAGTTTCGACTTTGATATGGCTGAGTTTGTGCAACGATTTAACTTAAGTGTGCAAGTTGTCTATCCTGCACTTAAGCTATTACAACAATGCGATTTAATTGCATTAACAGAATCGTTTTTTGAACCATCTAAATTTAAGTTTATTGTTAACCATGAGGTGTTGTATAAATTTCAGGTAGAAAACGAAAAGTATGATGACATGATAAAGGTATTGCTGAGAAGTTATGGCGGCATGTTTGATAATTATGTGCGCATAAACGAACAGCAAATTGCCAAACGCATTAAAATTGATGCGCATGTTTTTACCAAATTTTTAATTCAATTAAATAAACTTGGTTTGGCCGATTATCAACCCCAAAAAGATAAACCACAAATAACTTTTACAACGCAACGGGTAGCTGCCGAATTAATTGATTTAAGAAAAGCATTATTGCAGCAACGCAAACAAGTTGCTTACCAAAAACTAGAGTCGATGATAGGTTATGCAAATAATATACACCGCTGCAGAAGCAAAATTATAGTAGAATATTTTAATGAATTTGGGAGTGAAGATTGTGGAATTTGTGATGTTTGTCTAAACAACCAGAGCAATGAGGTAAAAACAGAAGCTGCAAAATTAATAGAAAACCGAATTATGGAGCTTTTGGCAGAAAATGCCTTGCATGTAACCAACTTAGTAAAAGCCATTCCCGAACATAAACCCGAAAAAATCACTACAATTATTCGATACTTATTAGATAATGATAAATTGCGCTACAATAATCAACATCAATTAATTTGGCACAACAGCAAATAATATTTACCGTAACCAACGATTTAGTAACCGACCAACGCATGCAGCGCATTTGTGCAACCATGAAACAAGCTGGCCTTAGTGTTACTTTGGTTGGTCGCAGTAGGTCACAATCATTACCATTAACCGAAATGCCTTTTGAGCAACATCGCATAAAATGTGTATTTGAAAGTGGTGCGCTGTTTTACCTAGAGTTTAATTTAAAGTTATTGTGGTTTTTAATGATGGCAAAATGTGCAATAATAAGCGCTGTAGATGCTGATACCATTATACCTTGCACAATTGCAGCTAAGTTAAAAAACAAAAAATTGGTGTTTGATGCACACGAGTATTTTACTGAAGTACCCGAGTTACACCAACGAAATTTTATTAAGCACATTTGGCAATCGGTATTAAATATTTGTGTGCCTTTGTGTAATGCCTGCTACACTGTTGGCCCAAAACTAGCCGATATATTTACAAAACAATACCACAAAACATTTGCAGTTATTTATAACATGCCCGTTAAAAAAACTGTTATACCAAATCAAACAAAACAAAATATTGTGTTGTACCAGGGCGATTTAAATATTGGCCGTGGAATAGAAGAAACCATACATGCCATGCAAACTATTGATGCAGAATTGTGGATAGCAGGTGATGGGCTTTTAAAAGACAAAATAACGGATTTAATAAGTGCTTTAAACTTAAACAATAAAGTAAAAATGTTGGGTAAAATTAGTCCTGATAAGCTACACCAAATTACCTTACAAGCCAAAGTAGGCATAAATTTACTTGATGGCACAAGCTTAAGTTACAGGTACAGTATTGCAAATAAGTTTTTTGATTATGTACAAGCTAAAGTACCCAGTATTTGTGCCGATTTTGAAGAGTATAAAACCTTAAACCAACAAATTGAAGTAGCAGTATTGTGTGCCAATTTAGTACCTAACATTACACAAGCTATTCAACAATTATTAACCGATGATTTGTTTTACAAAAAAATGGTTGATAATTGCAGTGAGGCAGCAGAGCAATGGTGCTGGCAAACCCAAGAAACACACTTAATAGCACTTTACAAAAAGGTTTTAAATGAGTAAGCAGTTACATGTAATTAGTTTTGATAATCCTTTTCCGCCAAATTATGGTGGAGTAATTGATGTATATTATAAACTAAAAGCACTAAAAGAAGCCGGAGTAGAAATTACCTTACATATTTTTGAGTATGGCCGAGCACAAGCACAAGAGCTTAACCAACTTTGCGAAAAAGTATTTTATTATCCCCGCAGAACTTTTGTAAATCCATTTGTAGGAAGTTTACCCTATATTGTTTCAACCAGAAATGATGCAAATTTATTGCAAAACTTATTGGTAAATGATGCACCCATACTTTTTGAAGGATTACATGCCTGTTATTTTTTAAATGAACCCTTATTGGCCAATAGAAATAAGCTGGTAAGAATGCACAATATTGAGCACGACTATTACAGAAAACTTGAAGAAGTAGAGACAAACTTTTTTAAGAAATATTTTTTTGCAAAAGAATCGGATAGGTTAGAAAAATTTGAGCAAGTATTACAACATGCCAACCATATTTTAGCCATTTCGCCAAACGATGTTACCGAGTTAAAAACCCGATATCATTGCGTAAAACTACTTCCTGCTTTTCATGCAAACCTACAAGTAACTGCTAAAGCTGGCAAAGGCAATTTTGCCTTATACCATGGCAAATTAAGTGTAGGTGAAAACGATGAAGCTGCAAGATTTTTAGTAAATGCTGTTTTTAATGATATTGACATTCCTTTTGTAATTGCAGGCAATAATCCATCAGCGGCATTAAAAAAAGCAGTAGAAAACTACCCACACATTAAACTTTTACAACACGTAACTACTGCCCAAATTGCACAACTAACACAAGATGCACAAGTAAATATTTTACCTACTTTTCAGAGTACAGGTATTAAACTAAAACTTATTAATGTGTTGTACCAAGGGCGTTGGGCATTGGTAAATAACTTAATGGTAGAAAACACAGGCCTTGCAAATTTATGTACCATTGCCAATGATGCAGAAAGCATGAAAAATGCACTTCAAAAATTGTTTACAATGCCCTTTGATGAAAGTAATTTAACCAACCGAAAAGACATTCTGGAAACGGCTTTTTGCAATAAAACCAATGTTAAAACATTGATAGATTTGATTTAAATAGGAAGAGGGGTAAACGGGTTTAAAGTTACACTTAAAATAAATTAAATGTAACAAATACGTTACTACTTTGAATGTTGATTACCTATTTGCGATAATGTGATTTCTATATTATGCAAAAAATCGTAACTCATGCTAAATACCACAAGCAATTCATCTACTCGTTTGGCAGAAATTTTTATTTCACCTCGCTCAAGCCTAGCATATGTACTTTCATCAATATGGAGTTTGGTGGCCATTTCTTTAATTGAGTAATCGCGTAATAGTCGCGCTCTTCTAATTTGTTTACTGGTTATCATAATGCTTGTAATTATACAAATGCAATATGCAGAAAAAAGTCTAAAAATGCAATTTTTAGGCATAAGCTGCCTTTTTTCTAAATAAACTAGCTATTAACTTGCCATCTCAAAACTAATCTAAAATGAAAAAAAACAATTTTATTGGCAGTAATAGTAATTACTGCCTACTTGCAAGTAAATGCACAATGGCTTGGCCCAACAAGTAATGTATTACAAACCAGCAATTATGTTAAAATTTCTAGCCCAATTTTGTATGGTGGACCAGGAACAACTATTCCCCCTTTATTTTTAGTGCAATCTTTAGACGCAACGCCTGTAGATTTATTAAATGTAGACCACAATGCAATTAATTTTGGCAAGACTGCTTATTTTAACAACTCAGGCATTGTATGCAAAAGAAGTAATAATCAATTTGCTTTTCAGGTTACGCCTGCTGGCAACCTTACTTTAAATACAGATGGCTCCCCTACAAATAGAGGTTTCTTTATTAATAGTAACAACAGTAATTTTTTTAAAGTTACGCCATCAGAAATTTTATTTAAGGATGCAACACAAGACTTATTTAAGGTAAATAGTAATGGCTATTTATTTACACGAAAAGTTACAGTTACTGTTAGTAATGCATTTCCTGATTATGTGTTTGAAAACAATTATCATTTAACACCACTAAAAGAACTTGAATTTTTTATTAAGAAAAACAAACACCTACCAAATATACCCAGTGCAAAAACGGTAGCAGAAAATAACAACCAAGTTGATTTGGGAGATTTACAGCTTAAACTATTAGAAAAAGTTGAAGAACTAACGTTGTATATTATACAACAACAAAAAGAAATTGATGCTTTAAAGGTTAAATTAGCAGAATAAATAAACTAGTTATGCGATACCTAATTTTTGCACTTATTTTACTTCCTATTTTTGCTTTATTTTCTTGCAAAAAAGATATAGCACCAGAGAACCCTTGTGGTAATTACAAGCAACCCAATGCCGATTTTATTATTGAACAATCAACGGGTGAACGAGAGAATATTGGGACAAGGATTGAAGATTATATCTGGTACTCAAACCCATATATTAGTAAGGATATTATTAAAACAATTGGAATTATCCAGTTTAGGAGCGAATTTAATGATACCAATATTTATAAACATACTTGGTATGTTGGCGCAGAGGTGCTTCGTAATTTTAAAGTTTGGAGAAATTTTAATTCTGTTACGCCACCAGCCAATATTACCATACACCATGTTATTAAATGGAAACCCAATATGTTTTGTAACCCCAAAGAAACGGGTTATGATAGTGTGAGTTTTACGTTTAAAATATCGGATAAGTTAAAAGACTTTGCCACTTTTGGCAAGTACCGCATGGTTTACGATACATTAGGCGCACCAACCACACAAGATAGTGTAGAAATAGAATTTTACCGCAGCATACGCAATGATAAAGATAGTGTTGCTTTAGACCCAAAACTTTATGATGGTACCGATAATAGAATAAAAGGGCTTTATACCTTATATTATAATGCTCAAATAGGTTACTATTTAGTGCCATCAAATACAGAGGGGCTAGATAATGCTAGGCTTATTAGCAATACCTATGCCGTGTTTAGAGGCGGTTTTATAGACAACCTAAAAATTTTTTTAAACAACAAGAATGAAGCCTTTATTGAATATGAGAATTATGACCCTAATGCATTAATTGTATCTGGTGTTAAAAAACAATATAAACTTAAAGGAAGAAAAGTAAACGATTAAACTTATGAAACATATATTAATAGTAATATTGGCTTTCGTTTTAATTATTTCTTGCAAAAAAGATATAGCACCAGAGAACCCTTGTGGTAATTACAAGCAACCCAATGCCGATTTTATTATTGAACAATCAACGGGTGAACGAGAGAATATTGGGACAAGGATTGAAGATTATATCTGGTACTCAAACCCATATATTAGTAAGGATATTATTAAAACAATTGGAATTATCCAGTTTAGGAGCGAATTTAATGATACCAATATTTATAAACATACTTGGTATGTTGGCGCAGAGGTGCTTCGTAATTTTAAAGTTTGGAGAAATTTTAATTCTGTTACGCCACCAGCCAATATTACCATACACCATGTTATTAAATGGAAACCCAATATGTTTTGTAACCCCAAAGAAACGGGTTATGATAGTGTGAGTTTTACGTTTAAAATATCGGATAAGTTAAAAGACTTTGCCACTTTTGGCAAGTACCGCATGGTTTACGATACATTAGGCGCACCAACCACACAAGATAGTGTAGAAATAGAATTTTACCGCAGCATACGCAATGATAAAGATAGTGTTGCTTTAGACCCAAAACTTTATGATGGTACCGATAATAGAATAAAAGGGCTTTATACCTTATATTATAATGCTCAAATAGGTTACTATTTAGTGCCATCAAATACAGAGGGGCTAGATAATGCTAGGCTTATTAGCAATACCTATGCCGTGTTTAGAGGCGGTTTTATAGACAACCTAAAAATTTTTTTAAACAACAAGAATGAAGCCTTTATTGAATATGAGAATTATGACCCTAATGCATTAATTGTATCTGGTGTTAAAAAACAATATAAACTTAAAGGAAGAAAAGTAAACGATTAAACTTATGAAACATATATTAACAATATTTTACCTTTGTGTAATTACATTATTTGCACAAGCACAAAATATAAATGGTGTAAGCACCAACCCCGAAAATCCGGTTAATCCGCCATTTTTGCCATGGGCCAATACACATTTAGGTACAGGATTTACGCACGCCCCCTTTTTAAATAATTTTGATTGGAGACCAGTAAGTCCAAATGGTAACTTAACAGATTTTATTCCCATTGAGTATTATACCGGCTTTAATATAGCAGGTATTTCACTAAGCAATAATCAAATACCCATGAAAAATCCATTTAACACAGGAATGAGTGGAGGGGCATCAAGTTATATTGGTGAGGTTCTTAGACCTTCTGTAAGAGACCGAGATTTTAGGTGGGAAGATGGCTGGGAACTTTTGTATATGAATTTGGGATATACGCCAGATTTAAATTTGATTGATTTACCAGATCCAGCAAATCCACTAGATATAATTGGTCCAAGTCCAACGCACGCACCATATTTTGTTTTATACAACAGATATAAAGGCACAATGCGTTTGTTTGCCAATGTATGGTTTAATACAACCACTGCCAATAAGCCTCAGAAAGTAATAACAACCCTTAGGTTTAACAATAGAGAAGTTAATGGCTTATTAAGGCATAATAGCTCACATGATTTGGCGCTTGATCGGAATACAATAATTGAAGACATTTCTGGCCCTTCCTACAACTTTGATGACCAGTTTAGTTGGATGATGAGTGATTTTCAGGTAGGATTTGACCCTTGCATTTGCAACAGAACCACAAGCGGCACTAGACTTAATTTTGAATTTAAGACAATTCAAACCATGAACTTAGATATGACCAGCAGAAGCATAGCTGTTAATAAAACAATTACAGATAACTCATACTTATCAGATGACTTTTTGAATTTAAATGATATTGATCACGTTGGTCCAAACGCATATAAACCCGGCAGCAGAATGTATAAAGAAATGGGTAGCATGTTAGATGCATATAAAAAGGCACAATTACAATACGAAAAAGATTTAGCGAATTACAATTCAACAGATGGAATTTTAAAAAGAGCTGCCATAGATATTTTAAAAGATGTAATTACTGCAACTGGAAGTATGGTTGGTGCAGGCGTGGCTGGTAGCTTTTTTACAAACGGCCCTATGAAAAACTTTATCCTTAGAAACAAAACCAGGGTTGGCTTATTTTCTGGTGGGTTAATAGATTTAGACAATAATGATGCTGATGCATTTGCCAAAAGCGTAACAGGTGCAACTAAAAGTATAATTGCAAGCGGTTTCGATTTTTTAAGCACAACATTTGATGTGCCTGATAAGCCAAAAATGCCAAGCCCACCAACTGCCACCCTTACAGAAACTACTTATAAAGGCAAAATTACAGCTGATAGTAGATTTAAAACTCAAGACTTGTTAATACCCGGTTCATTACCTAACAGTTTTGCAAATGGTAGCCCGGGCATAAATAGATTAAATTACCCTGCTTATAATGAAGTATTAGGCTTGTTTGCTTTGTTAGAAACGCCTGAATTTGATAGTGAGAAACAAAAAATAGGTGGTAGTTTAATCTATTACAATATAGGTGATGTTATGGTTACAAATAGTGATTTGGCCAAAATAAAAGGAAAAAATAACTACTGCATAAAGCTAAATAAAAAGTTGAATTACAGGTTTAATCATGTAGTTGATTTTAATTTTGAAAAGACCAAGTTATATTATTCTTTCAGAATAAAGCTAAAATCAACCAACATTATCACAAATAATGGATTTGAACTCAATCAAAGTATTACAGACAGATTATTATCCATCACAAACAATAATTTTATGTCTGAATCCTACACTGTGCAAAACAATCCAAACAACAAAGTATTGATTATAAATACACCTTTTGTTCTAGTAAACAATATGCTTAATGAGCCTGCATGTTTTGAAACTGAGCAAATCATTGACTTATACTTCATAAAAGACGCTGAATATCCCGCAATGCCTGATTTTTTCGCTCAAAATATAACAAAAATTGACCCTGACATAATCGAATCTATTGAATTAAAACTGATGGCAGACATGTATTTCCATGGTTTGGGATCAAAAGAACAAGAAATAAATACGCTTCAAACCTTTACATATTTAATTTACCAAAACAGCGGCAATGATAACCAAATGCCAATTGTGGAAGATAAGACCTATGATTATGCCACATTTTTAAATCAAAACAAAAGTTTATTAAAGCATCAGCCAGGAAATACGGTGTTTGATAATGTTCACTTTTCTCCATCAACAATAAATCAATTTCCACATAGTAGTGTAATTGGAAATGAGATACATGTTTGGGTGGAAAATGCAGAATTAAAAAACAAAATAACCGTAGATCCAGGGTTTAAAGCTTACATACATTTTTTAAGCACTCTTATAATAAATCCAGAGAGTGAGATCTCCCCTGAAATTAATCTTGATAATGCTCCAAGTGAAAACCTCTATAATTTCCCTCAAATTTATGAAGTTACAGATGCTGAATTAAGTGACTTTTGCAAGCCATCCAGCAATAAATACAAAGCTAATCTGGGTTTAACTAAAAAAGGATTTGATTCGCTTTCAGAATTTAAAGATGGTAAAGATATTGATATACAACCTAATAAATTTAATCTGTCTCCAAATCCCGCAAGTAATCAGTTAAATTTAACATCAAACTACAAAGGTGTTATTAAAATAAACATTTGTGATATTTCCGGCAAAGAAGTTATCCATCAATTTGAAAATATATTGGATGAAAACAAACATATTGGAATAGATGTAAGCTCACTGTCAAATGGACTATATTTCTGTAATATTCAACGCTCAAACGGACAACAAATCACTAAAAAATTTGTAATAGCAAAATAACACGATGAGATATTTATTTTTAATAAATTATATAATTATAGGTTGTGCTTGTAAGGCACAACCTATTTCTGTGGGCCTACATTATGCCATGGGCGCATCAAACATCAGTAGCCATAGTACATTTAATCAAACCCAAACAGGATACACAACCGGTCTTGATTTTTTATATCAAATAAAACCTAACTTAAAAATAGTAAGCGGGCTTGGATATGCACATTTGCAAAGTAAGGGTGTTGTATATTACTACAATATAAATGGAGATAACATCTTATCATACAACAAACAACTGTACTTGCATTACATTAATATTCCCATTGGTTTAAGTATAGATTTTTTAGAGAGCAAACGCTTTTCGCCATACTTACTTGCAGGTATAAGTTACCAATACTTAATACATGCAAATGTTAATCCTCAAAACTATTATTTAAGTCATAACGTTACACCAAGTTATAACAGAAGCAACATAAACTTATTTGCAGGTGCTGGGCTTAACGCAAAAATTAACAACCAATACACGTTAAGGTTAGGGATAAATTACAACCAAGGTTTATTAAACATTAGCAAAGCCGAAAACAATAAAACAACACAGTTAATGTTAGCCCAAATAGGTTTGTTATACAGATTAAACCACAAGGATTTTAAACAAGAGAATTAATGCGTGTAAACATTATTGTGGCAATAACTATTTGCAGGTATTTACTGTAAATATCCATCAAATTCTAAAAACAGCTTTTTGCAATAAAACCAATGTTAAAACTTTAATAGATTTGATTTAAAAAGGAAGAGGAAAATTGGTTGTATATTTTGACTTTGAACCCCTAGTTCACTCTTTTTTTGACAAAAGTTTGTGTTCATTCAAACTAAATTTCTCATTCTAAGTTAAAAAAAGTATTATCTAAAGTAAACACTTATCTTACCAACTATATTTTCAATATAATTTTAAGAATAAAATAAGTACAAAGTGCTATAAATTTGTTTATCAGAAAAATGAGAAACACGTTTTAACTGGTTTAATTATACTGTTGTATCAACCATAACACCCTGAACCATGAAAAAAACTTACTTACTAATTTTATTTACACTGCTATTTAAACATTATTTAACGGCACAAAACCAACAAACTGACAGCACCGAGGCGCATCCAAAATTTAGCATTAGAGTAGGCGCACATTCAGGATTAAGCTATTTGCTAGGGCAGCCAGAAAAATCATACTTTGCTGTTGGCAGTACTTATGGATTTGGAATTGAAGGGAGCCTACATTTTAACAAAAAAATTGCGGTAACAATTGGAAGCAGGATGAATAAAAGTGAAAATACAATTAAGTTTAGAACAGCCGCTGACCCTGATTTTTTTGTAATGAATACTTCTACTATTCAGATTCCTGTTTTTGTTAATTACAATTTTTACAATAAAAGAAATAACCAAATACTGGGTGTAAATATTGGTGCAGCATACAATTGGAATAATTACAAGGTAATTTATAATGAAACAATCTACACGTGGCCAAGCACGGAATTATACAGAGAGGTTGAGGTTAATACATCCGACAATGATTTATCCGTAATATTGGGTGTGTATAAAAACATCAAACTAAATAAAACTGGTAAATTACACATGCGTTTATTTAACGAGTATCAATTTAATTTTTACACTTCAAGCTTTTTTGAAAAAGTATTTAACCCAACTAATACAATTATTGTTGAAAATGATAATTTTTTACCTGTATTTATTAGAACAGGTTTTTATATCAATTTGATGTTGTAGAATATAGAAACTTAAATTTTGATTGTTAATTCCGCAAAATCAAACCAACATAGTTTAATGTCCACTAAAAACGCTTCCGGCCATTGCCATTGCAGCATTAAAAGCTGTTTTATCTAAACCTAAATCAATATTGTTTTCAGTAAAATATGCAATAACTTTTTCTGTTGGCATATTACCCGTTAATGTATCCGCAGCCATTGGACAACCTCCAAAACCTTTTATTGCTCCATCAAAACGTTTACATCCACTTTGGTAAGCAGCATCTACTTTTTCGCGCCAAGTATCTGGAGTGGTGTGCAAATGTGCACCAAACTCAATGTGCTTAAATGCAGGAATTAAACTGCTAAATAAATAACGTATACTTTCTGGTGTAGCAATGCCAATGGTATCACTTAATGATAAGATACGTACCCCAATTTTATCCATTTCGGTAACCCAATGAAGTGCAATATCGGCATTCCAATCATCTCCATATGGATTACCAAAACCCATAGAAATATATACAACCAAAGTTTTATTATTGGCCATACACAAGGCTTGCATTTGTTTAACAGTATCCATTGATTGGGCAATGCTACTGTTTGTATTTCGTTGCTGAAAAGTTTCGGAAATAGAAAATGGAAATCCAATATATTTAATGGCAGCATGTTTCATTGCATCCTCTGCACCACGCAAATTTGCTACAATTGCCAGTAGTTTAGTATGGGTTGATGTTAGGTTTAAACCTGCTAAAACTTCGGCAGTATCTTTTAATTGCGGAATTGCTTTTGGCGAAACAAAACTTCCAAAGTCTAAGGTATCAAACCCAACTTTTAAAAGTGCATTTAGGTAGTTAATTTTTGTTTCGGTTGGGATAAACTCGTGCATACCTTGCATAGCATCACGCGGACATTCGATAATTTTTATTGCCATAAAATTTAAAATACAAGTACAAAAGTAATCATATTAACTAAAAGGCAACTGCAAGGCTTGTAAAACAATTTTGCCAACTATTGGTTAATGATAACACTAAAACATAGACTGCTGCTATAGTTGCAAAATGCCTAACAATATATTAAACACTTGAACTTTAGCCGATTTAAGTGTTTTTAAATAGCATAATATTTAAACTAAATTATTTACCTTTGACATCCCTTAAAAAGTAAGGCAATGACAGAAGAAACGAACAACTTGGAAACAACCAATTTGGTTGAAACTACCCCGACCACGCCATCAGTGGAGCCAACTGAGGCGGAAATGAATGCACTGGCTGCTGAAAACGTAGACACAGCAGACGTTAACCATGGCGACAAAGATTTGGAAGCTGCAGCAGAACTGCAAGCCGAAGAACAAAATTATGCGCAACTAAACAAACAAGAGTTAGTTGACTTGGCACAAGCTATTGTTAAAGAAAAAGACTTAACAGAAGCATCGCACATTTTTAAACTAATTAAACCCGTTTTTGAGCAATTGCTTGCTGACGAAAGAACTCATGCATTAAATGAGTTTGTTGAAGCAGGTGGCAACAAAGATGAATTTAGTTACAAAAGTGATGGCACACGAGAAACGTTTTATCATGCTTATAAAGAGCTAAAAGACAAACGTGCTGCCGAACATGCTAAACAAGAAGCCGAACGCCAAAGTAATTTAGGTAAAAAACAGGCTTTATTAAAAGAGATTCAACTTTTATTAGATGAAGAAGAAACTCCTGAAAGTTTTAAGCGCCTAAAAGATTTACAAAGCGAATGGAAACAAGTAAAAAATGTTCCTAAAGAACACATTGAACACCTTTGGGAAAACTACCGTCTTTTGCTTGATAAATACTACGATAGACTTTCGATTAACAACGAGTTAAAAGAACTTGACCGTAGAAAAAACTTAGATCAAAAAATAGATTTAACCAAACGTGTTACTGAGTTGGCACTTGAAACTAATATTAATAAAGCATTAATTATGCTTAAAAAATATCAGGAAGAGTGGCGCACAATTGGCCCAGTGCCAAAGGAAAGTAATGACGATATTTGGGCTAGATTTAAAGCAGAAAGCGATAAAATATTTGACATGATTAAGGCTTTACAAGCCGATCGTGAGCGCAAACGTGAAGAAAATTTAGAGGCAAAAAAAGAACTTTTAGCTAAGGCTTTACAGTATTCTAATTTTACCAGCACACGCATAAAAGAGTGGATGGAAAATACCACTGTTGTTAATCAATTGATGGAAGATTGGCGTAAAATTGGTCAAGTTCCGTTAAAGATTAGTGATGAGGTTTGGAATGAATTTAGGGCTGCGCGTAATCAGTTTTTTAGCAACAAAAATGTATTCTTTAAAACTTTACAAGCTGAGCGTGATGGCAACTTAAAAGCTAAAAACGATTTGTGCGAAAAAGCTGAAGCAATTGCTGCTATGCCAATTGATTGGAACAGACAAACAGATGAGCTTAAGCGCATGCAAGAGCAATGGAAAAAAACGGGTCCTGTTCCTGAAAAAATTTCGGATGTAATTTGGAAACGTTTTAGAACTGCGTGTGATAGTTTTTTTGAGAAAAAAGCAGCTCATTATGCTTCGCAAATTGAAGAGTATAAAACAAATTTAGAAACCAAAAAACAATTGGTAGCTAAATTAGAAGAATTGTTAACCCTTGAAGAAGGTGCAAATATTTTGGCTGATTTAAAATTGGTACAAGATACTTGGAACAATACTGGTTTTGTGCCAATGGGCGAAAAAGAACGCATCAACAAACAATACCAAGAATTAAACGATAAAGTGTTTAATAAATTCCGCCAAGCCAACCAAGAACTAAGAGACATGAAAGAAAAAGGTCACTTAGAAGCATTGGTTAACGGACCAAACGGAGCGCAAAAAATTAAACGCGAAGAGAAGTTTATTTTAGATAAAATTAGGGGTTTAAAAAGTGACATCGACACTTGGGATAACAACCTTGGCTTTTTCTCTAAAGCAAGCAGTGATAACCCAATGGTGGTTCAAATTACAGAAAAGGTAAAAGCAGCGCATCGTCAAATTAACCAATTTGAAGAGAAGCTAAAAACTATCCGCGAATTTTTAAAGCAAAATCCGCAAAACTAATTGAAGGTGAATTGGCATTTTATTGCAAATTTTATTAAACATTATTGGAGTGCAACACGTATAGATGTGTTGCACTCTCCTTTTGTATTTGAGCTATACAACAGCTGCATTGCCAGAAAAAAAGAACCACTAGCATTAACTCCAATAGAGTTATTACGTGCTGCAGCAAGTCGAAATAACACCATCATTACCCAACAAGATTTTGGGGCTTTAGGTCACCTACAAAAACAGCGAGAAAAAACCATCTCATTTTTTGCAAAAACACATGCAAAACCTAAAAGATTAGCGCATGTAATTTATCGCATTGTAAGTAAATACCAATACCAAAATTGTATGGAGTTAGGCACTTCATTAGGCTTTACAAGCATGTGCATAGCCAAAGGATTATCAAACCAAACCAAGTTAATTACCATTGAGGGTGCGCCACAAATTGCAGCAGTTGCACAACAACATTTTAAAGCATCAAACACCCTCGATTTAATTGATTTGCACATAGGTAATTTTGACACCTTGTTGCCCCAGTTAATTAATACAATGCCTAATGTTGATTTTGCATTTATTGATGGCAACCATACTTATCAAGCCACTATAGATTATTTTAACCAGTTTATTACTAAAGTAAACAACGAAAGTGTGCTGGTTTTTGATGATATTTATTGGAGCAAAGGCATGACAAAAGCATGGGAAGAAATTAAAAAACATCCTAGAGTTACAGTTACTGTTGATTTGTTTTTTATAGGCCTAGTATATTTTAGAACCCAACAAGTAGAAGAGCATTTTAAGCTTAGAATTATGTAATAACTTTTGGTTTTGTATATTGCAGTATTAATATACCTGCATGAAAAACTTATTAATTATTACCAGTATACTTTTTGGCGCAATAAATACCAACGCACAAAACCTCACTTACAAATCAAAACTACACAATACTCCCCTATCGGGTGTGGTAAATGCGAGTAACCATGATGCAGATTACGACCCCAAATTGGTATTAATAAAAAGTGCTGCTCCAGCCCCATTAAGTACAACTAAATCACAAAAAATAATATTAGATCAACAGCGGAAAAGTTTTGTTGCAAAAACACAAAAAACATATCAAAAAACACAAGCTGCAAGTCCCGCAATTTTAAAAGGTTTTCAAGCAAATGGAACACAAGGCACACCAAACGATAATGATGTAGCAATTGGAAACAACGGCTATATTATGAGTGTGGTAAATAGTAATTTTATTATTTATAATGATACTGGAAAATTTTTACTAAGTAAATCACTAACTAACTTTGGAAAAGCATTAGGAGCATTAGACCGCACCTACGACCCAAGGGTAATTTACGACCCAGTAGCAGATCGATTTATAGCTGTATTTTTACAAGGGAGCAGCTCTGCAGATACACGCATTATTACAGGATTTACCAAACCAAACGACCCAACTAAAGAATGGAATTTTTATGCTATTCCGGGTAATGTTTTTGGTGATACATCTTGGAGCGATTACCCAATTATTTCGTTATCAAACAACGAATTATTTATAACCGTAAATCGTTTGCGCGATAACTCATCTTGGCAAGAAGGATTTATTGAATCGCTAATTTGGCAAATAAATAAAGCAGATGGATATGCAGGAGATACGTTACATAAAAAAGTTTATTACGATATAAAACATAACAACAAATCTATTTGGAGTATTTGCCCAGTTAAAGGTAGTAATGAGTTTTATGGACCTGGACATTATTTTGTTTCTGTAAGGCCAGGTGATTTACAAAACGACACCGTATTTTTGCACGAAATAACAAATACTTTAGATGCCAACCCAACTTTAACTTTAAAGGTTTTAAAAACAAATGTTGCATACGGACTTCAACCCAATGCACCACAACCAAGTGGCGAATATTTACAAACAAATGATGCACGAATTTTAGGCGCAACACATCATGGTGGCGTTATACATTATGTTGGCAATACAATAGACCCTACACTATTTGCACCATCTGTTTATTACGGAAAAATAAATGTAACAGATAAAAATAACCCAACCATAACGGGTAAAATAATTAGTTATGATAGCATGGATATTGGCTACCCAAGCATTGCTTATGCTGGTGGTGGATTTGGTGCCGACCAAAGTATGATGATTACTTTTTCGCATGTTTCTAAAACTAAATTTCCGGGCCATAGTGTGGTATATGCAGATTGGAATGGAGAATTATCAGCGCCTGTTGAGTTACGCAAAGGTGATGGCAGCATAAATGTTTTGCAAGATACCATTGAACGTTGGGGAGATTACACTGGCATTCAACCTGTGTACAATAAAATTGGTGAGTGTATTATAGCTAACTCGTATGGTGTGCAAAATGGCAGGCATAATACTTGGATTAGTAGGGTAAAAAGTGCCGACCTAAAATTGGGCATTGCAAATAAAGTAACCGAAGCTACTGCGGTATCTGTTTATCCAGTTCCTGCAAGCGATTACACACAGGTGGAGTTTGATTTAACTACCACTATGATACTAACTTTTAGTTTGGTTGATGTGCAAGGAAAAACCATTAATTTACTTAGAGATAAAGGCAAATCAGGAACCAATAAATTTACCTTTAACACCATTGATTTACCTAATGGCATTTATATTTTAAACATCAACAACCATGAAAAAAATATTATTAGTAAGCGCATTGTGGTTGCCCATTAGTTTGGGGTTGATGGGAAATTTTGCATGTAAATCAAGTACTAAAAAAAATCAACCTTTAGAAAATGTAATAGAAATGCCTGCACCAATTACGGTTGATAACATTGATTCGTTAAAACGAATTCAGCAACAAAAAAGAGATAGTTTACAATTAAAAAAATAGGGTTATTTTTAATTAAAACATCATACCAGCAATTGTGGCTGATAAGTATGATGCAAGTGTACCACACATTAAAGCCCTAAAACCAAGCTTTGCTAAATCGCTTCTGCGTGATGGAGCTAACTCGCCTATACCGCCAACTTGTATGGCAATAGAACTAAAATTGGCAAAACCACATAATGCAAAACTTGCAATTACTACCGATTTTGGATTAAGCGCTCCATTACCAATCATTGGGGTAAGTTTTGAATAAGCTACAAATTCATTAATAACCATTTTGGTACCCATAAGCGAACCTACTACTTGTGTATCTTGCGATGGCACACCCATTACCCAAGCAAATACAGAAAATACCATTCCAAAAATTTTATTTAAACTTAGCACTTCGCTACCTACAATCATTGCTTCACCTGGGCTTTTAAACCAGTTTGGTATTTCAGCAACTTTAGCCAAAACTACATCACCCAAAGCTATTAAAGCAATAAAACCAATAAGCATTGCCATTACATTTAACGATACTTTTAAACCATCGCTGGCTCCATGAGAAATGGCATCTAATAAATTAGCATGTGCTTTTTTAACCTCTAGTTTTACCGAACCTTTTGTTGGAGATTCTTCCGTTTCGGGCCAAACAATTTTAGATATAACCAATGCCGCAGGAGCCGCCATAATACTAGCTGCTAACAAATATGATGCAGGTACGCCCATCGAAATATAAACCGCCATTACACCACCTGCAATACAAGCCATACTACCACTCATGCTGGCCAAAAGCTCGCTCATGGTCATGGTAGAAAGGTATGGTTTAATCATTATTTGGGCTTCTACTTGGCCTACAAATGCACTTGAAATATTACTTAATGCTTCGCTACCACTTACACGCATAAGCGAGTGCATAATGCGGGCAAAAAACGAAACTATTATTTGCATTAAACCAATGTGGTAGGCAATGTTTACCAACACCGCTACAAATATAATTGCAGGTAAAATTTTTAAAATAAAGATGTAGCTATATGCATCACCCAACAATGGTTTTAACAATTCGGGTTTTACCAAACCACCAAAAACAAATTCACCTCCTTGATCAGCAATTTCGAGTAATTTTTTAATGTAATTACCCAGGTTAGCAAATAAGGTTTGGCCAAAACTTGTTTTTAAAATAAACAAAGCCAAGGCAAGTTGAATACCAAGTCCGCTAAAAACCAAACGGTAATTAATAGCTTTACGGTTATTAGATGCTAAAAAGGCTAGTCCTAAAATTACAACTATACCAATTAATCCAGTAAATCTTTCCATGTATATTTGGCTAAGGTTATTTGCGTTTATTTAATTCGTCTCGCAAGATTGCCGCACGTTGATAATCTTCAACCAGCAAAGCTTCTTCAAGTTTAATAGAAAGTTCTTCATTGCTCATTTTAGTAATTTCTGAGCCACCAGCAGTTTGTGCAATTGGCGATTCACTTTCCATCATATCATCCTCGGTCATGTCCTCGGTAAAAATCATAGCCGCTTCTGCCATTATACGTTCGTGGGTGTAAATTGGGCATTTAAACCTTACAGCTAATGCAATTGAATCACTTGTCCGCGCATCAATTTCTCTAATATCTCCTCCTACATCACAAATTAATTTGGCATGAAAAACACCATCAACCAAATTATATATTTCAACTTCTAAAATTTGCACACCAAATGTTCGAGCAAAATTCACAAACAAATCATGGGTCATTGGCCTAAACGGAACAATTTTTTCAATTTCTATCGCAATTGCTTGCGCTTCGAAGCTTCCAATAATAATAGGCAGCTTACGTCTACCCGACTCTTCGCCCAATATTAATGTATATGAACCATTGCTTTGGCCCGAACTTAAACCTACAATATTTAACCTTACTTTACTCATTGATGATTGATATGAGTTAATTACTCAACTAAGATTTCAAACCTAATGTAAAATCCCAATTTTTCAAACATTTTAGTGTATGATTAAAACAAGATTTTACAATCAAATAAAATTATCACAAAAAACATAGGAACAGAATCAATAACCTGACAACTAAATAAATAACTATAATAGATAATTTTTAAACAATATTATTTGTTAGATAATCATAACAATTTAACTATTTACAAAAAAGTTGCATAATATTTAAAAAAGGAGAAGCATATTTGTTTCTCCTTTTTTATTGCATTTTATGGCCGAACCTTTAAAGAATTTATTTGATGACAATTTGATTAGCTCAATTGGAAAATCTGTTAAAAAAGAATATAGCAATTTTAACAACGATGCTTTTATTATTGATGTGTTTAACCAAGATTGGGAAACCAAAGAACTGAAGCAAAGACTAAAACATGTTACCGTTTGTTTACATAAAAACCTACCGATTACTTATGCCGCACAAATAAAAATCCTTACAAATGTAGCTCCTAATTTTACAGGTTATACTGCCTTAATTTTCCCTGAGTTTGTTTCTACATTTGGTTTAGAAGAGTATAATGTTTCTATTAAAGCATTAGCACATTTTACAAAGTACAGCAGTAGCGAATTTGCCGTAAGAGATTTTATTGTTTTGTATCCTGATAAAATGATAAAGCAACATTTGCTTTGGGCTGAAGATAAAAACCATCACGTTAGAAGATTGGCCAGTGAAGGAATTAGGCCACGATTACCATGGGGAATGGCACTCACTCAATTTAAAAAAGACCCCACTCCTATTTTGCAAATACTTGAATTATTAAAAGCAGACGAAAGTGAATACGTGCGAAAAAGTGTAGCAAATTGTTTAAATGATATATCAAAAGACAACCCAGAAATATTATTGCAAATAATTAAAACATGGAAAGGCAAACATAAAAATACCGATTGGATTATTAAACATGCAAGCAGGGGTTTGTTAAAAAAAGGTAATATACATGCCTTGCAATTATTTGGCTTAAACCATCAGTTAAAAACAGATGTGTTAGATTTAAAACTAGATAAATTGAACCTAAAAATTGGTGAATCATTAAACTTTGAAACTACCGTTTATTTAGATGAAAATACCGCGCATCAACTTAGGATGGAGTACAATATTTATTACATGAAATCGAATGGAAAAACTTCACCAAAAATATTTCAGATTGGCACTTATCAAGTAAAACCTAAACAACAATTAACCATAAAACGCAGTCTTAAATTTATTGAATTAACCACACGTAAACATTACCCAGGCGAACATATTTTAGCAATAGTGATTAACGGAAAAGAAGTAGCACAGCAAAAATTTACATTAAATCATCCAAAAGCTGATTAATAAAAAAAGCTTAGTTTTGCTTGATAGTATTTTATTTGAGCCACTCATAATTGCTAAAAGAAAAGCATTTAAGTGCTTTCTGTTAATTTTATCAAAAACAAATGAAAGATAATATGAAGCAAAAGCTATTTACAATAGTTTTTGGACATGATACAAAGGCCGGAAAACTGTTTGATGTAATTTTATTATACTTAATTGCTGCAAGTGTAATTACAGTTATTATTGAGAGTGTGCCTACAATTGGAACATTCTACCAACAATTTTTCTGGAGTCTCGAAATAATTTTCACGATACTTTTTAGTATTGAGTATTTAATACGAATTTATATTAGTCCTAAACCCTATAAATATATTTTTAGCTTTTGGGGATTACTCGATTTGGTTTCAATACTGCCTACCTATTTAAGCTTTTTATTTTTGGGCTACCATTACCTGCTCGTAATAAGAGTATTTAGGCTGCTAAGGGTATTTAGAATTCTTAGACTTTCAAAATTTAACAAAGAAGCAGGCATCATTTTAAATGCACTTAAAGCTAGTTACTACAAAATATCATTGTTCCTTTTAGCCATGTTTTTTCTAACCATTATATTAGGTACGGTAATGTATGTGCTTGAAGGTGGAGAAACAGGATTTACAAGTATTCCGCAAAGTATTTATTGGGCCATAGTAACCATTACCACAGTTGGATATGGAGATATAGTGCCCGCAACAATATTGGGCAAAGTAGTATCATCATTTATTATGTTATTAGGTTACGCCATTATTGCGGTTCCAACGGGTATTATGGTATCTGCATTTAATAAACAATCATACACAAATACAAGTAGATGCAATAGTTGTGACCACATCAATTCTATTGAAGCTAAATATTGTAACAACTGCGGCAATAAAATTAAAGCCTGATGAGCCAATTGTTTTGTTTACTTTTGGCCTAAGTTATTATTGGGTTGAATCAGTTTTTTGAAAAGAAACTCAAACAACCTCCTGCTGATTTTCCTTTTTTAGGATTTCGAAATAATGGTTAGCTTAAGTAATTTTTCATCATATTATATATGAATTTTAAAAAATATATCGAGATATACTGAATGAAACTAACAAGACTTTTTAACGATTTTTTTGAAAGTGAAAAAGCCGGTGGACTAATTTTGGTTTTTGTAACAATACTTTCACTTGTATTTGCAAACTCGGTTTGGCAAACAGATTACATTAACTTTTGGAATTATCAGGTTGGCGAGCACAGCATTGTTCATTGGATTAATGATGGACTGATGACTATCTTTTTTTTACTAATTGGTTTAGAGTTAGAAAGAGAGATATACCACGGAGAACTTTCAAACATTAAAAATGCATCGTTACCATTGTTTGGTGCATTAGGCGGTATACTTGTTCCTGCAGGAATATTTTTATTGTTTAATTTTGGTACTGCTACTCAGTCAG